>NZ_LN907827.1:3145850-3460435 GCF_001517405.1 Duffyella gerundensis
CCTGCAGCTCCGGCGAGAAGCCCGGCAGCAAATTGATGCCCGCTTCCAGTGCGAGAAAATAACGCTGCACCGCCCCGCCCCACACTTCGCCCGGCACCACGCACAGCACACCCGGTGGATAAGGCAATGCGCCTTCGGCCGCAATGCGCCCCTGTGCGCTGGCGATCGGTACCAGCTCCACTTCGCCGCGAATAAACGCAATATTGGCATCCTGCGGATTCATCGCCACCGCAGGAAAACTCGCCTGACGAAACATCGCTTTTTGCAAATCCTTCACGCCATAGCTGACATAGAGATCGTGCATCTCCTGACAGAGCTGGCGCAGCGTATAATCCGCATAGCGCACCGCATTCTTGCGCCAGATGGTCGGCAGCACGTCGCTTAACAGCGCATCCTCTTTTACATGCCGTTCGAACTGCTGCAGCATCGCCACCAGCTGCGCCATCTTTTCGCGACTTTCCGCCGGTGTCAGCAGGAACAGAATCGAATTCAGATCGCACTTTTCCGGCACGATGCCGTTTTCACGCAGATAGTGAGCGAGGATGGTCGCCGGAATGCCAAAATCGGCATAGTCGCCGCTGGCCGCATCGATGCCTGGCGTGGTGAGCAGCAGCTTGCAGGGATCGATAAGATATTGATCGCGCGCGTAACCGGCAAACCCGTGCCACTCTGCGCCCGGCGCAAAGCTGAAGTAACGCGCGTCACCGGCGATGGTCTCGGTTGGCGCAGCCTGCCACGGCGCGCCGTCAACACTATCCGGCAGGAAGGGCCTGATCATTTCGCACTGACTGAGTATCGCCTTGCGCGCCTCAATGCCCATGATCACACATTCGTGCCACAACCGGCGACCCGCAGGCCCCTGGTGCATTTTGGCGTTCACATCCAGCGCGGCAAACAGCGGGTAAAACGGGCTGGTTGAGGCGTGCAGCATAAAGGCATTGTTCAACCGCTTATGGCTACAAAACCGCGCTTGGCCGCGCAGGTGATTATCTTTTTTATGAATCTGCGAGGTTTGCGAAAATCCCGCCTGCTGTTTATGCACCGACTGCGTGACAAAAATGCCGGGATCGTCGGCGTTCAGTTCGAGCAACAGCGGCGAACAGGCGGCCATCACCGGTATAAACTGCTCATAACCGACCCACGCCGAATCAAACAGAATGTAGTCGCACAGGTGGCCGATGCGGTCAATCACCTGGCGGGCGTTATAAACCGTGCCGTCATAGGTGCCGAGCTGAATGATCGCCAGCCGGAAAGGCCGCACATCGGTGGCGCGTTCAGGCGCTACCGCTGCGATCTGTTCACGCAGATACGCTTCATCAAAACAGTGCGCATCGATGCCGCCAATGAAGCCAAACGGATTACGCGCCGCCTCCAGATAAACCGGCGTGGCACCCGCCTGAATCAGTGCGCCGTGGTGGTTGGACTTGTGATTATTACGATCGAACAGCACCAGATCGCCGCGGGTCAGCAGCGCGTTAGTCACCACTTTGTTGGCGCTGGAGGTGCCGTTGAGCACGAAATAGGTTTTGTCGGCGTTAAACACCTTCGCCGCAAATTTTTGCGCATCTTTCGCCGATCCTTCATGAATCAGCAGATCGCCGAGCTTCACGTCGGCATTGCACATATCGGCACGAAACAGCGTTTCGCCAAAGAACTCGAAAAACTGGCGTCCGGCCGGATGCTTTTTAAAGAACGCGCCGCCCTGATGCCCCGGACAGGCAAAGGTGCTGTTTTCCATCGCGACATATTTGGTCAGCGTATCGAAAAAAGGCGGTAGCAGCGCCGCTTCATAGGCGGCCGCGGCCTCTTCCAGCAGCGCGCCATCACCTTCATCGCCGCGCAGTATCGCAGTGACTTCGGGCAGATTTTCCGGCAGCTCCCCCGGCGCCAGCTGAATAAATACCGGCAGCGAAAAGCCGGTATGCCGCAGCAGCGCCAGCATCCCGCTGCGCGCATCGGCCAGCGACAACACAACGGCGGCAATGTCGGTAAAGTCAGTGTTATCCAGCGTTACGATCTGGCGTATCGTGCGCAGTCGCAGCACAGGAGCCAGCGCAATGCTGGCGGCAATTTTTAACGGAGTCATAGCACAAATCCCCGGCGGTCAAGGATGAGCGGGTGCCTGAGGCACAGCAAAGGAGAGCACAGCACTCCCGGCGAATGATGTTGATTCTGGTGCAAAGCGATATCGCGCCTCACCCGCCAGACATCAGTAAAAACAGAGGATGATGTCTGCTTTTACGCATGTCCAACAGCCAACAAACCCGGCTTCACCGCAGATTAGGTGTGTGTATCGCACCAGCATGGCAAGCTACGCATCGCCCGGATTCCACCTTAACAACACGGCGATCAACAGCATCAGCCAGCAGCAGTAAACCCGTCATCGCGATAACCTTCCACAAGGAGAACAAACAAAGAAAAGGAGAAAAAAAGGCCGCGCAATAATCGCACTTTACCCACCGCCAAACAACCCAAAAAGAATAAATAAAAAGTCACACCTAAAAAACACAAGATACTGAAAAAATTAAAATAAAATAAAAAAACACGAAAAATATCGATTAAAAAATCTCAATAACCGAAAAATTATGCAAATAACTCACTCATTCCTCGCCTCCAAACCCTTAGTTTACTGGCCCGCTCATTATCTCTCCTCGATTCATACCTGGCGAACAGCTTCCCGACTCCAGCCGTCCGCTGTTCAATTTCCGCTTTTCTCTTTCCGCCTTTCGCCTTTCGCTTTTTGCTTTTTGCTTTTTGCTTTTGATTTTGACCTGGGTTTTGACCTTGAGGAGGCATCACTACCGCCGAGGCAAAAGCGTTTTCCAGGGCGAGCCGCAGGGATGCGGCGAGAAGGCGCGTTGAGCCGGGAGCGAATCGCGCCTGGTCCGTCAGGAAAAGGGATTTGCTGAGGGCACCCGCTTCAGCGGGCGGGTGTGTTTGCCGGATAGCGCGGGTGCAGGGCCGGGGCGACTGCCGGCCCTGCTCGGGCTGCCTGCAAGGCAGAACGAAATCGCCTTTGACCTGGCCTTTGACCTTGCCGTTGACCTTAAGACATTGACCTTAAAACATTGACCTTAAAAAGCCGCCTGCCAGGCACCCCCCCCTACACCAATAACTCCCCCAACCTCCGCAAAGCATGACTCGCCGCCTGCACAATCACTCGCTCCGGCTCATCCTTAAACAGCATGCGCTCGCTGACCACGCCGCCGTTGGGCAGGCTCCATGCAAACCAGATGGTGCCCGCTGGTGTACCGTCTTCCGCATCGTCCGGCCCGGCGTAGCCGCTGATCGCCAGGCCCACCGCCTCCTGGGCCAGCGCCTTAATGCCCTCGGCCATTTCACTCACTACCTGCTGGCTGACCGCCGTATATTGCGCCAGGCTCTCGGCCTTCACACCGAGCACGCGCTGCTTGGCATCTTCGGTATAGCTCACCACGCCGCAGCTAAAAAAGTCCGCGCTGCCGCTGGTGGCCCCCATCGCCTGGCTGGTGAGGCCCGCCGTGCAGGATTCCGCAATCACCAAACGCACGCCCGCTGCCTTTAATTTTTCCGCCGTTTCTTCCGCTAACGAAATCAGTGCCTTATCCATATTTTTCCTCCGCAATCTAACGTAGCCGGTAGCGGCTACCCGTTGAAAATAATCCTAGCTCAACGGCCCGATCGGGCAAGCGTAACGCGGGCACCCAAACCCAACGCGGAAACATTTTGAGAAAGTAAAACACGTATTGAAAACACCACTTTTACGGCTTAACGCGATTTATGTACCAGGCTTAGAAGAAAAATAATCAGCAGAACAATGTGGAGCATTATGAAAGAGCAAAATCGCACCGTAGGCATCGCGCCTTATGGCGGCTCAGCCGGTGGCTGGGGCGCATTAAAAGCCGTGGCTGACGCTATTCGCGGCCAGATGTCGGTCAAACAGGATGTGATCGCCCTGTTCAAAGTTAACCAGCCGCAAGGCTTTGACTGCCCCGGCTGCGCCTGGCCCGATCCGCAGCACGCCTCATCGTTTGAGTTCTGTGAAAATGGCGCCAAGGCGGTTTCCTGGGAAGCCACCAGCAAGCGCACCACGCCAGAATTTTTCGCCGCGCACACGGTCAGTGAGCTTTGGCACCGCAACGCGTTTGAGCTGGAAGGCGAAGGCCGCCTGACGCACCCGATGAAATATGACGCGGCAACAGATACTTATCAGCCGATTGAGTGGGAAACCGCCTTTAACGAGATTGGCGAGCATCTGCGCAGCTATGAAGACCCCAACAGCGTGGAATTTTACACCTCGGGCCGCGCCTCAAATGAAGCCGCGTTTCTGTGGCAGCTGTTTGCCCGCGAATATGGCACCAATAACTTCCCCGACTGTTCCAACATGTGCCACGAGCCTACCAGCGTCGGCCTGCCGGAATCGATCGGCGTCGGCAAAGGCACGGTGCAGCTGGAAGATTTTGATCACGCCGATCTGGTGCTCTGCATCGGCCACAATCCCGGCACGAACCATCCGCGCATGCTCGGCACACTGCGCGAAGTCTCCAAACGCGGCGGCACCATCGTCGCCATCAACCCGCTACGCGAGCGCGGACTGGAGCGCTTTACCTCGCCGCAAAGCCCTATCGAGATGCTGTCGTTTAGCTCAACCGAACTCGCCTCAACCTACTACAAAGTGCGCGTCGGTGGTGATGCCGCCATGCTGAAAGGCGTGATGAAGCTGCTGCTGCGCATGCATGAAGATGCGTTGGCGGCGGGCGAGCCGGGCGTGATCGACGAAGCCTTCATCAACGAACACACCGAAGGTTTTGACGCGCTGAAAGCCGATCTCGATGCCACCGACTGGGATCACATCCTGAAGGTGTCGGGCATGGAACGTGAGGAAATCCAGCACATTGCGCGTCTGTACGCCAGTGCGGAGAGAACCATCGTCTGTTACGGCATGGGCATTACCCAGCACCAATACGGCACGCAAAACGTGCAGCAAATCGCTAACCTGCTGCTGATGCGCGGCAATATTGGTAAAAAAGGCGCCGGCATCTGCCCGTTGCGCGGCCACTCCAACGTGCAGGGTGACCGCACCGTTGGCATCACCGAAATTCCGTCGCAGGAACTGCTCGACAGCATTGAAAAAGCTTTTGGCTTCCGGCCGCCGCAGGAACACGGTCACGGGGCGGTTGAGGCGATTCGTGCCATTCGCGATGGTCATTCGAAAGCCCTGCTCTGCCTTGGCGGCAACCTGGCGGAAGCGATCTCCGATCCGCAGGTCACCTTCCCGGCGATGCGCAAGCTCGATCTGGTGGTGCACATGGCGACCAAGCTCAACCGTTCGCACCTGCTGCTTGGCAAGCATAATTACCTGCTGCCAGTGCTGGGCCGTACCGAAACCGACGTGCAGAAGTCTGGCGCGCAGAGCGTTACGGTGGAAGATTCCATGTCGATGGTGCACGCCTCGCGCGGCTCGTTAAAGCCTGCCTCGCCGCATCTGAAGTCCGAACCGGCGCTGGTTGCCGGGCTGGCGATGGCCACCCTGCCGAATACCGTGGTGGACTGGCAGAAGATGATCAACGACTACAGCTTTATTCGCGACGCCATTGAAAAGGTGTTCCCGGCCTTTGCAGACTTCAATGAGCGGGTGAAGCAGCCAGGTGGCTTCCACCTGCGTAACACCGCCGCTGAACGCGTCTGGAACACGCCAACTGGCCGCGCGCAGTTTAAGGTGATGCAGGGGATTAACGAAGATCCACGCTCGCTGAAATGTCACGATATGGTGCTGACCACGCTGCGTAGCCACGATCAGTACAACACCACGCTGTATGGCCTGAACGATCGCTATCGCGGCGTCACCGGTCGCCGTGATGTACTGTTCATCAATGCCGATGAAGCGGAGAAGCGTCAGCTACGCGTCGGCGATCAGGTTAACGTCATCGCGCTGGATGCTGAGGGCAATCACACGTCGCGCCGCATGGATAATCTCACCATTGTAGTGCTGGATATGGCCGCCGGTTCTGCAGGCGCTTACTATCCTGAAGCGAACGTGTTGGTGCCGCTGGACAGCCACGATACCAAAAGCGGCATTCCAGCCTATAAAAGCGTGCCGATCGCCATGGAACGCGTAGCGGAACCGGTGGAAACCTCGGGCGCGCGCCGCTAACCTTTCGCCAGACGATGGATAACAGCCCACTTCGGTGGGCTTTTTTACGCCGCTCACTGCTTTCTTTTTCATCAATTTGCCTGTTATGTTACAGGTCAATCTGCTGAACAGGAGTCGGTCATGACGCGTCTTACTGCAAAAGATTTCCCGCCCGAACTGCTCGAGCTTTACGACTATTACGCCCACGGAAAAATCAGCAAACGTGAGTTCATTTCGATGGCGGCGAAACTCGCCGTTGGCGGCATGACCGGCGCGACGCTGCTGGGCATGATGAGCCCCAACTATGCGCTGGCGCAGCAGGTGGAGTTCACCGATCCCGCCATTATCCCGGAATATATTCATTACGATTCGCCTACCGGCAACGGCGAGGTGCGCGCCTACATGGTGAAACCGGCCAACGCCAGCGGTCCGCTGCCCGCCGTGATGGTGGTGCATGAGAACCGTGGCCTAAACCCTTATATAGAAGATGTCGCCCGCCGCGTTGCCAAAGCGGGCTTTGTGGCGCTGGCGCCGGATGGCCTGAGCAGCGTGGGCGGCTATCCCGGCAATGACGACAAAGGGCGCGAGCTGCAGGCGCAGGTCGATGCCACCAAACTGATGAATGACTTTTTCAACGGCATCGATTTTTTAATGCACCATCAGGCCAGCAACGGCAAGGTCGGCATAACCGGTTTCTGTTACGGCGGCGGTGTCGCCAATGCGGCGGCGGTTGCCTTTCCGGAGCTGCGCGCCGCGGTGCCTTTTTATGGGCGCCAGCCGAAAGCGGAAGATGTGCCGCGCATCAAGGCGCCGCTGCTGATCCACTATGCGGCGCTGGATACGCGCATCAATGAGGGCTGGCCCGCCTGGGAGGCGGCGCTCAAGGCGAACAATAAACAGTACGAGGCCTGGATCTATCCTGGCGTAAACCACGGCTTTCACAACGATTCAACACCGCGCTACGACAAAGCCGCTGCCGATCTCGCCTGGGATCGCACGCTGGGCTGGTTCCGACGATATCTGGTGTAGTGCGTGGCAGACTTCAGCTGCCGCGCTTCTCGTTGTGGCCCAGATTTCTGTCCGGGAAGGCGTGATCGCGCAGCCGCTGCTTCATCGCCGCCGCCTCCGGAAAGCCGCCGTCGACCTTGCGATCCCACAGCAGCGTGCCATCGGCTTTGATCTGATAGATGCCGCCGGTGCCCGGCACCAGCGTCACCGATGCGAGATCGGTGCTGAAGGTGTGCAGCAGTTCCTGCGCCATCCATGCGGCGCGCAGCAGCCAGTTGCATTGTGAACAGTATTCGATGGTGATAGCGGGTGAAGGGGACATGACGATACTCCGACAAGGATCAGAATGAAGCCCTATTTTGCCAGCTATTGCGCGGCAAGCCCACATTCGTGCAGCCACAGCCACTGGTGGTAAGTGCGCGGGCGCAGTGAACGGGTATTATCGCGATGACGCGATCGCGTGGCAATGTCGCGACGATGGCTCATGCCAACCGATTTCCTGCCGGACAATGTTGTCCGCAGGCATGTTTAACGCAGTATTCAGGAGAAGCTATGTCAGGGTTATTTTCCCCCTTTACGCTGAAATCAGTGACGTTGCGCAACCGCATCGCCGTACCGCCAATGTGCCAGTACAGCGCCGTTGACGGCTTCACTAACGAATGGCACAACGTGCACTACAGCGCTCTGGCGCGTGGCGGCGCGGGCCTGGTGATCGTTGAGGCCACCGCGGTTTCCCCTGAGGGCCGTATCACACCGGGATGTACCGGCATCTGGAACGACGAGCAGGCTGAAGGCCTGGCTAAGATCGCCCGTGACATCAAAGCAGCAGGCGCGGTGCCGGGGATTCAGATTGCCCACGCCGGGCGTAAAGCCAGCGCCAACCGCCCGTGGGAAGGCGATGACCATATCACCGCCGGTGATGCCCGCGGCTGGGAAACCATCGCGCCATCTGCCGTGGCCTTTGGTCAAAACCTGCCGCAGGTGCCACGCGAAATGACACGTGAAGATATCGCCCGCGTCACCGCTGATTTTGCCGCCGCTACCCGTCGCGCCCGCGATGCCGGTTTTGAGTGGATTGAGTTGCATTTCGCCCACGGCTATCTGGCGCAGAGCTTTTTCTCGGTGCACTCCAACCAGCGCACTGATGAGTACGGTGGCGATCTGCAGGGCCGCAGCCGCTTCATGCTGGAAACGCTGGATGCGGTACGCAAAGAGTGGCCTGAGCACCTGCCGCTGACCGCCCGTTTCGGCGTCATCGAATATGATGGCCGCGACGAAGAGACGCTGCAGGAGTCAATTTGGGTGACGAACGAGATGCGTAAAAACGGTCTGGATATGCTCAGCGTCAGCATCGGCTTTTCTACGCCGGACGCCGCTATTCCGTGGGGACCGGCATTTCTGGCGCCGATTGCCGAACGCGTGCGTCGCGATGCGGATATTCCGGTCGCTTCCGCCTGGGGCATTGATGTGCCGGCAATGGCGAACGAAACCGTGGAGAAATCACAGCTGGATCTGGTGATGGTGGGTCGTGCGCACCTGGCAAATCCACACTGGCCTTACCATGCCGCGCTGAAACTTAATCAGGATCGCGCCGCGTGGGTCTTGCCAGCGCCTTATGCGCACTGGCTTGAGCGTTATCGCACCAGCGAGTAAGCCTTACTGCAGGGCGCAGGACGCGCCCTCATCGAGATGCTCTGACAGATTGGCATCCCCGAGGATTTCGCCTTCGTGGCAGCGGGTGTTGTGCAGCATGTTGTTTTTTTCGTTCAGCGGCGAGGTGCTCTGCGCACAGGCCGTCTGGCCCGCGAGTGACGCAGCAAATAGTACAGTAAACAGTAACGAGCGCATGATCTTCTGCTTTTTTAAAAATCAGTGAAAGGTTGAGCGGGAAATTACGCCATCTTCAGCGCGCGGCGATTATGCCGCCAGCGCGCCCTGTCGTCTTATTAACGCGTGCTCTTTTCCACGTTTTTTTCATCGGCGTTGTTCATCATCCATGCGGGCAACTGAGGCTCGGGGATCGCCGTGCCACCAAAGGGGCAATAGAGCGCGCTGTCATCGGTTTGGCTGGCGCGTCGATAGGCGGCAGGCGTCTGATGAAAATGGCTTTTGAACACGCGGGTAAAGTGCTGCTGGGTGTTGAAACCGTAACGAATGGCGATATCCAGAATAGAGAGGCGCGTTTTACGTAACGCCACGGCAGACTGCGTCAAACGGCGCTTGCGGGTGTAATTCGCCAGCGTTTCGCCGGTGTAATCTTTAAACAGCCGCTGCATGTGCCATTTTGAATATCCCGATTTGTCGGTAATGGTGTCGATATTGAGTTCGGCAGAGAGGTTGGCTTCTATCCAGCCGATAAGCTGACTGAAGTAGGCCTGTTTTAACGTGAGGTCGGACTTTCTCATTGCGGATGCGCGCTAGCGGGCAGTGGTTTATCAAATGGTGAAGTAGTTTAGCATGAAATCATTACATTGTTAACGATTGGCACCACCGGGAAGCCGTGCGCATAAAAAAACGCCCCGTTGCGGGGCGTTCAGCGATCAGTGAGATTTCATGCCTGCCGCGGTCATCATCATGCGGAACAGCATGGCGACGACGCCTAACGCCAGCACGCTGGCGCCGTAGATAATCACCAGCCACAGCATGCGCTGCCACAGTGGCGCTTTGGGTGTTGCGGTTGCTTCAGTCACAGAACCCTCCTGAATCATCAATGGTAGCCTTCATCCGGCGTGATTTTGCCGCGGAACACGTAGTAGCTCCAGAAGGTGTAGCACAGGATCACCGGGATAATCAGCAATCCACCCACCAGCATAAAGCCCTGGCTTTGCGGCGGTGATGCGGCATCCCAAATGGAGATCGACGGTGGAATAATGTTTGGCCAGATGCTGATGCCGAGGCCGGTAAAGCCAAGGAAAATCAGCGCCAGCGTCAGCAGAAACGGTGTGTAGTGCGCATGGCGCTTCACCGCTTTCAGCAGGCCCCAGGCGCACAGCACTACCAGCACCGGCACCGGCAGAAACCAGAACAGGTTCGGCAGCGTGAACCAGCGATGGGCGATGCTGGCGTGTGACAGCGGCGTCCAGATGCTGATCACCGCGATCGCCGCCAACAGGGCAAGCAGCAGCGGCGGCACCAGTTTTGACATCTTCTGATGCAGCGCGTTGTCGGTCTTCATGATCAGCCAGGTGGCGCCCAGCAGCGCATAGGCCAGCACCAGGCCAACGCCGCAGAACAGCGGGAACGGCGCCAGCCAGTCCAGCGCAGAACCAGCAAAGGTACGATTCACCACCGGGAAACCGTTCAGGATCGCGCCAACGGCCACGCCCTGACTAAAGGTGGCGACCACCGATCCAAAGATAAAGGATTTATCCCAGAAGGCGCGGTGACTGACGGTAGCCTTGAAACGGAACTCAAACGCCACGCCGCGGAAAATCAGGCCAAACAGCATCACGGTCAACGGAATCGCCAGCGCATCAGCAATCACCGCATAGGCCAGCGGAAAGGCGCCATACAGCGCCGCGCCACCCAGCACCAGCCAGGTTTCGTTACCGTCCCAGACCGGCGCCACGGTGTTAACCATCATGTCGCGCTCAACCGCATCCTTGTTAAACGGAAACAGGATGCCGATACCCAGGTCGAAGCCATCCATGACGATATACATCAGGGTGGAGAAGACGATGATGGTGAACCAGATAATAGAGAGATCGATACCCATCGAATTATTTCACCTCTTCTGCTGAGTCATGACCTTCCTGCACCGCAGAGAGCGGACGGGCTGGCGTACGTTTCTGGCCCGGACCGCCTTCTGGCGTATGACCGCCCTCGCCCGGCTTCGGCCCTTTCTTGATCAGGTGCGTCATGTAGCTGTAACCAACGCCAAACACCGACATATAAACCACGATAAAGGCGATCAGGCTGATGCTCATGTGCAGATCGCCATGGGCAGAGACCGCATCTTTGGTGCGCAGCAGGCCATACACCACCCACGGCTGACGGCCAATTTCAGTGGTAAACCAACCGGCCAGAATAGCGATTAAGCCGCTTGGCCCCATGAACAGGCAGAACCACAGGAACGGACGCGAGCTGTAGAGGCGTTTTTTCACGCGCAGCCACAGGCTGACCACGCCCATCAGCACCATCAGCATGCCCAGCCCGGCCATCACGCGGAAAGACCAGAACACGATGGTGGAGTTAGGACGATCCTCTTTCGGGAAGGTCTTCAGCGCTGGCACCTGCTCGGTCAGGCTGTGCGTCAGGATCAGGCTGCCAAGATAAGGAATTTCCAGCGCATATTTGGTTTTTTCCTGCTCCATATCGGGCAGGCCAAACAGGATTAATGGCGTCGGTTCACCCGGCGGGTTTTCCCAGTGCCCTTCAATCGCCGCGATTTTCGCCGGCTGATGGTGCAGCGTATTCAGCCCGTGCATGTCGCCCAGCATCGCCTGAATCGGCGAGACGATCAGCGCCATCCACAGCGCCATAGAGAACATTTTGCGAATAGCCGGGGTATCGTTTTTACGCAGCAGATGCCACGCCGCCGAGGCGCCAACAAAAAAGGCGCTGGCCAGAAACGCCGCGGTAGCCATGTGCATCAGGCGGAACGGGAACGACGGGTTGAAGACAATCTTCATCCAGTCCACCGGCACCACCAGGCCATTCTGAATCTCATAGCCCTGCGGCGTCTGCATCCAGCTGTTGGAGGCGAGGATCCAGAAGGTGGAGATAATAGTGCCCAGCGCAACCATGCAGGTGGCGAAGAAATGCAGGCCAGGACCCACGCGGTTCCAGCCGAACAGCATGACGCCGAGGAAGCCCGCCTCAAGGAAGAAGGCGGTCAGCACTTCATAGGTCAGCAACGGGCCGGTGACGCTACCGGCGAACTGCGAAAAGCCGCTCCAGTTGGTACCGAACTGATAGGCCATCACCAGACCAGAAACCACGCCCATGCCAAAGTTCACCGCGAACACCTTCGACCAGAAGTGGTAAAGATCGCGATAATCATCGTTACGGGTTTTCAGCCACAGCCCTTCCAGCACCGCCAGAAAACTGGCCAGGCCGATGGTGATGGCGGGAAAAATAATGTGGAAGGAGACCGTAAACGCGAATTGTATCCTTGCCAGATGAAACGCATCTAATCCGAACATTGCTTACCTCTATGCGACATAACACACCTTGTTAATTACTTATATTTAACAAATCGATTTCATTTGTTACTTTTTTATTATTCTGAATTCAATAGCGAATAAAAAGAGAGCGGAAAATAAGGAAAAATGAACCGGAGGCAACTATATCAATTTATTTTGACGCTGATCATTGTTTTTTATTGAAACTATTATGATAAAAAACAAGGCGTCAGGTTAAATATCGACACGCAATGTAAAGGCAATGTAAATGACAAGGCGAGTTGTTAAAAAGCAGCAACTTATGCATTAAACACAGCGTGAAACCGGGTCGTAATGGCTTTTTTTAACGCCTGATGGCGTTTATTTCCGGCAATCCAGGGTGATAAAAAGGATTATGTTTAGCCTGAAGCAAATGAATTTACTGCCACTTTTAGCAAAATTAATTTCACAGGCGACTTTTAGGTAAAAAAAGAGCATGAGCAATTTTATTTAACGCTTACGGCGCCTTATTTCGCCCCTTTCACCCACCTATTTTTTAATTGTTTCCGCCCGGCGGCTATGCATTTTTACTACGGGCAAAAAGTGCGATTGCGGCACAGACCAGGGTACAGCGCTGTTGCCAGGCGGACGATTTGTGCCATCGCGCTTGTTTCTAAAATATATCTTAGATAGGGTATGAGACAACGTAAACGGCTGCCCATGAAGCAGCCCCGCCCTCTTTCAGACAGGACTATGCCATGAGTATTGAATCCACTCCGCTGCACTATGCCGTGCCACAACGCGTGAAAAACGAGCTGGTATTCCGCCAGATGACCGTCCAGCAAAAAACGCGGGTTGCCGACGCGTTTTACCGCATTGTCTTTCACGGTGAGCAGCTGAAAGGCTTTCATTCGCCGAGCTTCGACGATCACAGCAAGCTGTTTTTCCCCGATGCCAACGGCGTACTGCATCTGCCGACGCTCACCGATGAGGGCATCAGCTGGCCGCAGGGCGTGCGCCCCGCAGCACGCGATTACACACCGCTGGCGTTTGACGGTGAAGGCAGCCTGACCATCGACTTCTTCCTGCATGACGGCGGCGTCGCCAGCGAATGGGCCAAACGTGCTCAGCCGGGCGATGCGCTGGCGGTTGGCGGCCCGCGCGGCTCGACGATCATTCCCACCGACTATCCGTTCCAGGTTTACAGCGCTGACGAAACCGGCTTACCGGCGCTCAAACGTCGCCTGGCGGAACTGCGGCCGCTGCTGGCGGAAAAAGAGATTCACGTGCTGGCGCAGGTAAATGAAGCGGTCGGTCGCGCCTATCTTGGCGAGCAGCCGGGCATTCATTTTCAGTGGCTCGACTCCGCCGAGGCGCTCACTGCTGCGCTGCACGCACTGACGCTGCCGGGCGAAGGTTACTTCTTCTGGCTGACCGGCGAAGGTGCGCAGACCAAAGCACTGGCTGATTCTTTGGTGCAGCAGCGGCAGATTGACGACCGCTGGATCCGCGCCGTGGCGTACTGGCATCAGAAAGCGGAGGCGTAATGCGGGAGGAGAAAAGCGCCCAGTCGCGCGCGGGCAGGCAGAAACGGCGCGAACGGCTGCTCGATGCTGCCGATGCACGGCTGCTGATGCTGCATATCCTCGCACAGCGCAGCGCGCACGGTTATGAACTGATCAAAGCGATTGAGGAGATGGCCGGTGGCGAATATGCCCCCAGCCCGAGCCTGATCTATCCCAATCTGACGTTACTGGAAGAGATGGGACAGATTGCTCCGGCGCCTGACGGCGGCGACAAAAAAGCCTGGCAGCTCACCACAGCAGGTCATGATGCGCTGGCAGAGCAGCAGGAGAAGCTGACGGCGGTGACCGCGCGACTGGAAACGCTGGCGGTGCTGGTGGCTAACCGTGATATTCCGGCCATCAGCGAGGCGATTCATCTGATGAAAGGCACGCTGCATCAGCGCCTGGCGCAGGCGGATCTGTCGCCCGCCACGCTGGCGAAGATTGTCAGCGCGCTGGAAAAGGCGGCAAAGGACATTGCCGCCAGCTGACTCAGAAGTGTTTAAACAGCCAGTAAAGCAGCGCGGAGAGCAGGATGGAGACCGGCAGGGTCAGAATCCATGCCATCGCCAGATTGCGCAGCGTGCTGAGCTGCAAGCCGGAGCGGTTAGCCGCCATCGATCCCGCCACGCCCGAGGAGAGCACGTGCGTGGTGGAGACCGGTAAGCCAAAAGCATCCGCCGCGCCGATGGTGAACATCGTCACCACTTCGGCGCTGGCGCCCTGCGCATAGCTCAAATGCGTTTTGCCAATCTTCTCGCCTACCGTAACGACAATGCGTCGCCAGCCCACCATGGTGCCGAGGCCCAGCGCAATGGCTACCACCACTTTGACCCAGAACGGGATAAAGCGCGTGGCGTTATCCAGTTCCGCCTTCAGCGCGGTGAGGTTATCGCCAATCTGCGGCGTCACCGCCACCTTTTCGCTTTTAACATGCTTGATGGTTTCCGACGCGAGATACATGTTGTTGCGCGTGTTGCTGACCCGCTCCGCCGGAATGCGGTTTACGTCGCCATACTGACGGATATCATCGGAGATAGTGGCCGACAGCTGCGCCAGCGCGGGCATTACCGCCGGTTTCAGTTCGCCGGTACGCACATATTCGGTTAACACCGCGCGCGGCGATTCTACGCTAGCCGGTTGCGGATACTGACGGTGCAGCTGCTGGGCGGTAACTGATGCCAGCGCCGCTACACGGGGGATCTGCTCCGGCGGTATCGAGCGGTTCAGCGCATAGGCGATCGGCATGGTGCCCACGAGGATCAGCATGATCAAACCCATGCCTTTCTGGCCATCATTCGATCCGTGCGCAAACGACACGCCGGTGCAGGTCAGAATCAGCAGGCCGCGGATCCAGATCGGCGGCGGCTTTGGCCCTTCCGGCGCACGATAGAGCTGACGATTTTTCACAAAACGTTTCATCACCAGCAGCAGCGCGGCGGCGCTGACAAAGCCGATCACCGGCGACAGCAGCAGCGCATAGCCGACCTTCAGCGCCTGATCCCAGTCGACACCGCTGGATCCGTCGCGGCCGTTAAGCAGCGCATTCGCCACGCCGACGCCAATAATCGATCCGATCAGCGTATGCGACGATGATGACGGCAGGCCAAAATACCAGGTGCCGAGATTCCAGATAATGGCCGAGAACAGCAGCGCATAAATCATCGCGAAACCGCCGCCGCTGCCCGCCTGCAGAATCAGCTCAACCGGCAGCAGCGAGATAATGCCAAACGCCACCGCGCCGCTGGAAAGCAGCACGCCGAGGAAGTTGAAGAAGCCTGACCAGATCACCGCGGTGGTCGGCGGCAACGAGTGGGTATAAATCACCGTGGCAACGGCGTTGGCGGTGTCGTGAAAACCGTTCACAAATTCAAAGCCCAGCGCAATCAGCAGCGCCAGGCCGAGCAGCAGAAACGGCACGTAGCTGGTAAATTGCGCCCCGCTCTCTTCGACGTCGTTAAACAGATTCACCCCGGCAAAGGCGATGCCGAGCACCAGCAATAAAATAAAGAAGGTAATGGTGGTACGACTGTTCTTACCGTAAATATTAGGACGGCCGTGTTGGGCCAGCGGAGGCGTGGAGAGTGTGCTGTTTTGGCTCATGTCTCACCTGTTATTATCGTTGCTAAACGCACCGGCACAGTGTCGGGCTACGCAGGCTGTGATACCGCCGTTTCATGACAGTTGAATGAAGGAGGAGGCGGGTGTTTGCCGTGGGCAAATCCCTTAGGCCGGGCTGGCCGGAAGTTTTGCCCGGGAGCGGGCGGCTTTTTGCCTTGCAGGCGGCGTAAGGTCAATGGCTGCCTGGTTCTGCCTTGCAGGCGGCTTTAAGGTCAACGTCTTTAAGGTCAACGTCTTTAAGGTCAACGTCTTTAAGGTCAACGGCTATTTCGTTCTGCCCTTCGGGCCGCCCGAGCAGGGGCGGCAGTCGCCCCGCCCCTGCACCCCGGCTATCCGGCAAACACAACCGCCCGCCAAAGGCGGGTTCCCTCAGTAAAAGCATTTTCCTGACGGACCAGGCGCGATTCGCTCCCAGCTCAACGCGCCCTCTCGCCGCATCCCTGCGGCTCGCCCTGGAAAACACTTTTCCCTCGGCGGTGGTGATGCCTCTTAAAGGTCAAAACCCAGGTCAAAACCGAAAAGATAAAAGATGAAATTTTAAATAAAACCTAAAACCTAAAACCTAAAACTCAAAACTCAAAACTCAAAACTCAAAGCTCAAAGCTCAAAGCCCGGGATCCTTAATCTGATATCTGAAACTAAAAATTAAAGTGCCTTTGCCCTGTGGCCTGTGGCCTGTGGCCTGTGGCATTTGGCATTTGGCATTTGGCATTTGGCATTTGGCATTTGGCATTTGGCGTTTGGCATTTGGTGCTTGGTATTTGGTATTTGGTGTTTGGTGTTTGGTGTTGGGTGTTTGGTGTTTGGTGTTGGGTGTTTGGTGTTTGGTGTTTGGTGTTTGGTGTTTGGTACTTGGTGCTTGGTGTTTGGTGTTTAGTGCTTGGTATTTGGTGTTTGGCGTTTGGCGTTTGGCGTTTGGCTTTGTCTTAGATGTTCAGGTTTTGACCTGGGTTTTGACCTTTAGAGGCATCACAACTGCTGAGGAGGTGAACATTTTAGGATGGCCCGCCATGGATGGCGGGACAAGGGAGCGCTGAGCGGGGAGCGAATCGCGAGCGGTCCGTGAAGAAATGTGAACCGACGAAGGGACCCGCGCAGCGGGCGGTTGTGTTTGCCGGATAGCGCGGGTGCAGGGCCGGGGCGACTGCCGGCCCTGCTCGGGCAGGCTTTAGCCTGTACGAAATCGCTTTTGACCTGGCCCTGCTCGGGCAGGCTTTAGCCTGTACGAAATCGCTTTTGACCCGGCCCTGCTCGGGCAGGCTTTAGCCTGTACGAAATCGCTTTTGACCTGGCCCTGCTCGGGCTGCCTTTAGGCAGAACGAAATGGCTTTTGACCGTAAAGACTTTGACCTTAAGACTTTGACCTTAAGACATTGACCTTAAAGGCCGCCCGCCTTCGGGCAGAACCAGATGGTTCCTGACCTTGACCTTAAAGCCGCCTGCAAGGCAAAAGCCTCCCGGCTTACTGAGGGCGATAAACCCTCATCGATGAGGCGGGATTGGCCGCCAGCTTCCCCGCTGGCCGGATCGGCCGCCGCACCAATTCTCCGCCGCAGTTCGGGCATATGCCCTGCAAACTCTGCGTCGCGCAGTCGGTGCAGAAGGTACATTCAAATGAACAGATCATCGCCGTGGATGAATCGGCAGGCAGATCGCAGTCGCAACGTTCACAGCCAGGACGTAGTTCCAGCATCGGGGTATCTCCGTGATGAGCAAGCTGCCAGCATAGGCGCAAAATCTTCGCGGCGTAAGCGAGATAAAGGACAAAAACGCGCCCAATTGAGACAAAACGGGCTTACTTCACCCGGCCACGAAACACCCAGAATGCCCAGGAGTTATAAGCCAGCGTCAGCGGCATAACGATGGCGATGCCGGTTAACAGAAACTGCTGACTGTGCGGCGAGGCGGCGGCATCCTGCAGGCTCAGCTTGTCGGGAATCAGCCACGGATAGAGGCCGGTCATGATCATCATCGCCACGCTCAGCATCAACGTTAACGCCAGCAGCAGCGGCAGCAATGGGCGGCTGTCGGTCAGCGACCAGAGCAGGCTGAACCAGCACACCACCACAATAGCCATCAGCAGCTTGCCGGGCCAGGTGACGAGCGCATGCAGCCACAGATCGGGCAGCGACAGCACGATCGCCACAAACAATACCAGCGCCAGTACCAGAAACAGCCACGCCAGCAGCGTGGCGCGCTCGCCAGCCCGATCCTGCACGCGCCAGCGCACCCAGCAGCAGCCGAGCAGCCCATAAATCGCCACCATGCCAAAGCCGCTGAGCAGCGGATACCACGACAGCCAGCCAAACGCCTCGCCTTCCGGCAGGCCGCTGACCAGCAACCCGGCGATGCACCCCTGGAAAAAGCCGGTCAGCAGCGAAGCAATGATAAAAATGACATCAAGCGTGCGTTTGGCCCGCGACGACGTCTGGCCGCGATACTCCAGCGCCAGCGCACGGGCAAACAGACAGAACAGCATCAGAAACAGCGGCACATAAACCGCGTTGAAAATCTGCGCATATGCGGCGGGAAACAGCGCCAGCAGCGCCCCGGCGGTGAGCACAATCCAGGTTTCATTGGCATCCCACACCGGCAGGATCGACTGCACCAGACGCCGTCGGTCGTCGTCGTCATCGAACCACGGCAAAATAATGCCGACGCCGAGATCGGTGCCGTCGAGCATGACATAGAGCAGCAGTGAAAACGCCACCACCGCGGCGGAAAGATCGTCAAGACTCATGCCCGGTCCTCCCGACTGGTGTGCAGCTCATCGCTGAGCGTGCGCCCTTCGGCGCTGTTTATCACGCGAACGAGATAGTGCATGCCCACGCCAAAGCTCAGCAGATAGACCACAATCACCCCACTGAATGAGAAGATCACCGACGATCGTGCCAGGGATGCCACGCTCTCTGCGGTGCGCACCAGGCCATACACCGTCCACGGCTGACGTCCCATCTCCGTGACCACCCAGCCCGCCAGCATGGCGATAAAGCCTGCGGGCGTCAGGCAAACCAGCCATTTCAGAAAGCCGCGCCGCCACAGCCGATCTCCACGACGCAGCCAGAGCGCGGCCACGCTGGTCAGCAGCATTACGACGCCCAGCCCGACCATAATGCGAAAGGCGAAAAACACCGGCAGCACCGGCGGCTGATTTTGCGGCGGAAACTCGCTCAGGCTGGCGATCTCACCGCTGAGATTATGGCGCAGATAGAGCGAGCCCAACCGGGGAATCGCCAGCTCGGCGTGATTCTTCTGTTCCTGCTGATCCGGTATGGCGAACAGCCGCAGCGGCTCTCCTTCGCCGGGCGCTGGCCGGTGCCAGCTGCCTTCCATCGCCGCCAGCTTAGTCGGTTGATGATCACGGGTATTTTCACCGTGCAGATCGCCGACGATCACCTGTAATGGCGTCACGATCAACACCAGCCACAGCGCCCACGACGTAATGCATTTTGCCGCGCGATCGTCAGCATGATGCAACAGGCGCCACGCGCCGACGCCCGCCAGCAAGAAGCTGGTGCCGATCAGCGCCGCCAGCGTCATATGCGTCAGCCGCCACGGGAACGATGGCGATGAGAGCACGGTGAGCCAGCTCTCGGCGTGAAATACGCCGCTGTCATCGCGGATAAAGCCCACCGGCGTCTGCATCCAGGAGTTAGCGGCGAGGATCCAGAAAGTGCTGATCAACGCGCCCAGCGCCACCAGACAGGTGACGGCAAAGTGTAATTTGGGGTTGATCTTGCCCATGCCAAACAGCATCACGCCGGTCAGCCCCGATTCCAGAAAGAAGGCGACGAGGATTTCATAAAACATCAGTGGGCCAATCACGCCGCCCACCTGATGAGCAAATGGGCTCCAGTTGGTGCCAAACTGGAACTCCATCACCACGCCGGATACCGCGCCAATCGCCACGGTAAGCGAAAAAATGCGCATCCAGAACTGCAACGCCTGCCAGTGATGCTGCCGTCCATGGCGCAGCCAGGCGCCCTCCAGCAGCACCAGAAACAGCCCTAACCCCAGCGTAAATGCCGCGAGCACAATGTGCATGCCGATGGTTAGCGCAAATTGCATACGCGACAGCAGCAGCACCACATCGTTATCAGGCATGGCTTGGCTTACCGCTGTAACGGCTGATCGGTTTCTCAGCCGGTTTGTTGATTTCGCGGCCAAAGGCGCGCATGCCGGCCATCACCGGCTTAACGCCCTGCCACAGCTCTTCATCGTTCAGCATTTTGATGATGCCGCGAATGCCCGGCGCGCTTTTCTCCGCGGGCGCGTGCGCATTCTCACGCATGCCTTTAGCGGCGGCGGTCACCGCCAGCAGCAGCGGATTAAAATCCTCCGGTGGAATGGTCGCCAGTGCCTTGAACAGCAGGGTCAGGTTCTGCATTGCGTTCAGCGATCCAGGCTGATTCAGGCCATCCACCAGCACTTTGGCGATCTGCGTATTGGCGTTGACCATGTCAGTGGCGAGGCGCAAAAAGCCGTGTTGATGCAGGCTCTCAATCAGCTTTTCCATCGCTTCGGCGGCGGTAGGTTCGGTGCGCGTTGGCGGCACCTCATAGCTCATACGTTCAGCCATCAGAATTTCTCCGGGTGTTCAGTGTGTTCAGGCGGCAGCGTATAGCCCGCCTGCTGCCATTTATCCTCGACCGGCAGGTGATCGAGCGGGGTGCGCTGGCCGTAACGGAAGTTATGCGGCGGGAGCGGCGCAACCTGCGGCGGACGATCGAGCTTTTGCAGATTAATCGCGATCTCTTTATACGCTGGCGTGCGCACATCGGGATCGTGATGCTCGCCGGTCAGGCCGTTAACGCCTGGTTTGCCATGATGAATCGGAATAAACAGCACGTTGCCCGCCATGCGTTCGGTGATCACCACCGGCACCTCCAGCGACCCGCGCCGCGAGGTGAGTTTCACCCAGTCGCCCTCCTGCAGGCCGCGCGCCGCCGCCAGCTGCGGGCCAATTTCCACATACCAGTTAGGCGACAGCGAGGTGATACGGCCACCGGCACCGGTCTGGTTGGTTGACTGGAAATGTTCCAGCATGCGGCCGTTGTTCAGCAGCAGATCGTATTCGGCATCCTCTTCTTCCATCGGCGGCCGCCAGGTAAGCGGATAGAGCCGCGCCTTGCCGTCAGGGAATTTAAAGCCGTCGGTGTAGAGCAGCGGCGTGCTGCTGCCGTCGGCGGTCACCGGCCACAGCTGCGACTGCCAGCCCTCCAGCCGCGCATAGCTGACGCCGGCGAAAATCTCCGCGATGCGTGCCGCTTCCGCCATGATTTCGCCAGGGTGCTGGTAATACCACGGATGGCCCAGGCGACTGGCGAGATCGGTCAGAATCTGCCAGTCCGGGCGGCTGTCGCCCAGCGGCGGCAGCACTTCATAAAAGCGCTGGATCCGCCGTTCGGTGTTCACAAAGGTGCCCTCTTTCTCCACGCTCGGGCTGCCCGGCAATACCACATCAGCAAACTCCGCCGTGCGGCTCATAAAGATATCCTGCACCACCATGAAATCGAGGCGGCTGAACGCTTCATGCACCTTGGTGGAATCGGCATCGGAGAAAGCGGTCTCTTCGCCAATGATGTACATCGCCTTGAGTTTTCGCTCATGGGCGTGCTGCACCATCATGAAGTTATCGGCGCCCACCTCATCGGAGAGCGCTTCCGGTCGCACGCCCCACGCTCGCGCCCATTTCTCACGCACGGCGCTGTCGGTGACCTGTTCGTAACCGGGATAAACGTTACTCAGGCAGCCGAAATCGCTGGCGCCCTGCACGTTGTTATGGCCGCGCATCGGGTAGCCACCGGTGCCGGGACGGCCATAGTTGCCGGTCACCAGCAGTAGATTAGAGAGCGCGGTGCTGGTATCGGCACCGTGGCTGTGTTGGGTAATGCCCATCGCCCACAGCAGGCAGGCGCTTTCCGCCTGACCAATCATCTCGCCCGCCGCCGCCAGCTCATCCACGCTGATACCGGTCAGCGTACTGGCATACTCCAGCGTGAACGGCTCGAGCGAGGCGCGGAACTCAGCAACGTTATTCACTTTATCCGCCAGGAACTGCTCGTCGGCATAGCCGTGATCGAACATATAGCGCGCCATCGCCGACGCCCACACCATGTCATAACCGGGCTTGATGCGCTGATAGAGATCGGCGCGCTCGGCCATTTCATGCCGACGCGGATCAACTACCAGCAGCTTCTGCCCCTGATGCTTGTGTGACTGTTTGATGTGCGAGGCGATCACCGGATGGTTCTCCGCCAGATTGCTGCCGACAATAATGATCAGCGCGGTTTTCTGCAGGTCTTTAATCGTACCCGCATCGCCGCCGTAGCCCACGGTGCGGAATAGCCCTTCCGTCGCCGGGTTCTGGCAGTAGCGCGACGAGTTATCGACGTTGTTGGTGCCAAAAATCAGCCGGGCAATTTTTTGCGTCAGATAGGCTTCTTCATTGCTGGCTTTACTCGACCCGATAAAACCGATGCTGTTGCCGCCGTGCTGCTGGCTGATTTCCGTCAGGCGGCGCGCCACCAGGTTCAGCGCTTCATCCCAGCTGGCCGGACGAAAGCGGCCATTTTCGCGAATCAACGGCGTGGTCAGGCGTTTGGCATCATTCACGAAATCCCAGCCAAACTTGCCTTTTACACAGGTAGAGATGCCGTTAGCGGGCGCATCCGCCACTGGCTGCACCTTTAAAATGTGCCGGTCACGGGTCCACATTTCAAAACTACAGCCGACGCCGCAATAGGTGCAGACGGTTTTGGTTTTTTTAATTTCCGTCTGGCGCATGGCCATATCGATCAAGGAAATACCGGTGATCGGCCCCATGCCGATGCTGTCCTCCATCTTTTTCACCATGTCGATCATCGGTCGCTTAACCGGCTCCGGCATATCGGTGAATGGCCCGGCATTGGGCTGCATGGTTTTTTCCAGCAGCGCGTTACACGGACACACGGTGACGCAGTGACCGCAGCTGACGCAGCTGGAACCGGCAATTTTTTCCCCGCCGTCCCACAGCACACGCGGATGATCGGCGGTGTAATCGATGGAGAGCGTTTCGTTGACCTCAACGTTCTGGCACGCCTCCACGCAGCGGCCGCAGAGAATACACTGGTCGGGATCATAGGTGTAAAAGGGGTTGGTGTGGTCTTTCTCACTGGGTTTGCGTTCGTAAGGGTAATATTGAATCGCCATATCCATATCGCTGACCGCGTTGTGCAATGTGCAGTCGCCGGTGTTGTGTTCACACACCGTGCAGTAAAGCTCATGGCGCGCCAGCACGCGATCCATCCCCTCTTCCTGCGCCGCCTGCGCCAGCCGATCCTGGCTGTTGACCACCATCTCGTGCTGCGTTTTCAGCGTGCAGCCGCGCACCAGTTCGCCCTGATGCTCAACCCAGCACACGTCGCAGGTTTGCAGCGGCGGTAATGCCGGGTGATAACAGATATGCGGCAGCTTTCTGCCGTGCAACTCAAGAAAGTCGATAAGCGGCAGGCCCGCTTCGCCTGACAAGCGTTCGCCATTGTAAACAATGGTGCAGGTTTCCATGTTTATTGCCCTTTTATTTCGCTGACATTGCAAAAAAACTGCGTTCCGCCTGGCATTAATCAGCAGGCTGGTATTTTGTACGATTATGGTTTTGAGGATAGACCGGAACAGCGGGGAGATCAGGCGAAGCGGTGACGGATTTGAGACCGATATCTCTGTTTAAAAGCGGAATAACAGGCCGGTAGCCTGATAAAAAAAGTGTTGTTAAACATTTCTGCGCCGCCACAACGTAAAAAGGACAGCATCGCTGCTGTCCTCTGTGATGAAAAAAATCGGGTCAGACTTTTTTCGCGGCCGTTTCGTTTTCAATCGGCTGTACCGATCCTAACTCCGCGCCCGTTACCGGGTTCACCGCCGTATCAGACTGGGTGCGAACAATCATGCTGTCCAGCGCCGCCTGCTGATCCGCTGGCAGCGTGACGCTCGCCAGACCATCACCGCCGTCAACCGCAGGCTGCGGATCGGCCACGTAGTCGAAATTCTCATCGGAATTCCAGCTACCGCGCACTTCACCGCCTGCCGACATGTTGAAGTAGGTGTTGGCATACTTCTGCACCGGCGGCAATTTGCCCGGCGGGAAGTTGTTGCTGATGGCGTACAGCGCTTTTTCAAACGACATCTGATGCGCCACTTCGCGCGTCATCAGGAAGCCCAGCGCATCTTTTACGCCCACGTCATCGGTCATGTTGATCAGACGCTCATAGAGAATTTTCGCCCGCGCTTCGGCGGCGATATTCGAGCGCAGATCGGCAGTGACCTCACCGATAGTATCAATGTAGGCCGCTGTCCACGGCACACCGGCCGAGTTGGTCAGCGGCGGCCCACCGCCATACAGCAGCTGGGTCAGGTGGCTGTCATTACCATTACCGGTAATGGAGCGATAGATCTCGCCCTCCTGCTCAGTGCCTTCGGCCAGCTGGCCTTTTGCACCCTTGTTCAGCATGCCAACCAGTGAGCCAATGATCTCAAGGTGGCTCAGCTCCTCGGTGGCGATATCCATCAGCATATCTTTGCGTCCCGGATCGTCATCGCCGAGGCCCTGGGTAAAATAACGGCACGCGGCAGCCAACTCGCCCTGCGGCCCACCAAACTGTTCAAGTAACAGGTTAGCGAGACCGGGGTTCGGCCCGGCTACACGTACCGTGTATTGCAACTGCTTAACATGTCTGAACATGGTTCACTCCAACATTGCTTATCGCGGTAAGGGTCGCTGCCCAAAGATCTAACCGATTATTATTTTTTGGCTTCGACGCCTGATGCGGCATCGCGCACCAGGAACTGCTCGGTCACGCCTGGCAGATGGGTTAAACACCACTCCGCCATTTGCACTTCCTGATCACGAATCTGCTCAAACACGCGTGCGCCTTCGGTATCGCCCGCCAGCTCGGCGGCGGCAATCAGCGAGGTGTAGCTCGCGATTTCAAACTGTTCGAAAACGTAACCGCTGATCGCGCCTTTCACCACTTCGTCGTCGGCGGTCATACCGCCCATCGCCTGGCCAAACGCAGCCATTTTGCCCATGGTGTCTTTCAGCGTGGAGTTATCCACACCGTTGCGATCCAGCACGCCTTGCAGCAGTTCAAGTTGACCTTTGGTCTCTTCAATATGCTGCTCAATGCGCGCTTTCAGATCGGGATAATGCTCCAGACGTCCGGCCATTTTGGACAGCATCGACTCAGCCTGTTTTTCCATGGCGTGAGCATCGCGTAACCAGCTGTGATAGTTCTCAATTTTTGTCGTAGACATAATGTGACCTCACTAAAAAGGGTTTCGGAAAGGGCAGGAAATTACTGCTGCTGTTCGGCGATCTCGGTCAGCTTGATGTCAGTGTTTTTCTCTTCCTGCAGCGTTTCCGCCAGCAGCGCCGCCGCATCTTTCAGGCCCAGACGAACGGCCATGGCATGCAGCGTGCCGTAAGTTGCGATCTCGTAATGTTCGACTTTCTGCGCCGCGCCAATCAGGCCAGCATCACGCACTTCGCCTTTCTCAACGGATTCGATAATTTCCTGCGCCTCTTCCACCAGGCCTTCCAGCGCATGGCACTTCATGCGCTTAAGACGGATGCCTTCGGTGGTTTCTACCAGCTGATCGAGACGTTCAATCTGGCCGCGCGTCTCTTCCAGATGCGCTTCAAATGCCGCCTTGAGTTTTTCATCGCTGGCTGCACGGGCCATTTTTGGCAGGGCGCGGGTAATTTGTTTCTCTGCGCTGTAAACATCAGATAAATCATGAATGAACAAGTCAGTAAGTGTCTTAATAGCCATGTCAACTCCTGTCGTAGTTATTGAACGCTTCGCTTGTTAATTGATACCAAACTTCCCACGTCGCTTTAATAAAGCTCAGGGATAAGCATAGCTGCTAAATATAGGGCGTTTAAAAACCGGAGAAGCGGCATCACCATTTAAGACTATTCCTGGTTAGCCTTTTTCGCAAAAAAGTGGCAGGAAAAAAATTGTTATCGCACATGACTTAAAAATAAAATTAATCATTAAAAACAATTAATTAAAAGAATAATAATAGTGAACAAAAACCAGGAAAATTACCCGCCTCGCTTGTTTAACGCGCAGGCGTAAATAACCTTTAAATAACGCCAAAGGCAAAAATGCCATTTATTACCATACTGTTACCGAAAAATGAAAAAAGCGTCTCACGCCGTGCATTATACAAGGAGTAGCAATGCGAATTCATCATCTTAATTGTGGTTGTATGTGCCCACTGGGCGGCGCACTTTACGATGGCTTTAGCCACGGAATAAAAGCGCATCTGGTCTGTCATTGCCTGTTAATTGAAACAGATAGCCACGGATTAATATTAATCGATACCGGATTCGGCCTGCAGGATATGCGTCGGCCTGCCGACCGACTCACGCGCTTTTTCCGCACGCTGAACAATATTCAGTATCGTGATGAGCTCACCGCGCTCAATCAGGTGCAGCGGCTCGGCTTTCGCGCGGAAGATGTGCGCCACATTGTGCTGACCCATCTCGATTTCGATCACGCTGGCGGTCTGACCGATTTCCCCCATGCTCAGGTGCATCTGATGCAGCAGGAGATCGATACCGCCGAGCAGCGCCACAGCTGGCTGCGCCGCGAACGCTACCGGCCTGCGCAATGGTCGGCCCGTTCCGGCTGGCACGGCTATCAGGCCGCAGGCGAACGGTGGTTTGGTTTTGACGCGGTTAATCAGCTGCAGGGGCTGCCGCCGGAGATTCTGCTGGTGCCGCTGCCGGGCCACACGCTTGGTCATGCGGGTATTGCCATTCGTCAGCCCAACGGCTGGTTGCTGCACGGCGGCGACGCCTGGTTCTACCGCGGCGAGCTGCATCAGGCGCAGCGGCACTGCACGCCGGGGCTGCGTTTTTACCAGTGGATGATGCAGGCCGACGGCGCGGCGCGGCGGAAAAATCAGCAGCGGCTGCGCGAACTGAGCCTGGCTCACGGCAACGACATTACTTTTTTCTGTAGCCACGATGCGCAGGAGCTGCAACGGCTCTCGCCTGGCTTCTCAATCGACTAGCTGCATCCTCCGGCGATCGGGCAACATTTCCGGAGAATCAGGCAATCCCCTTTTGCAAAGAGCTTCTACACTTTATGGGGTTTCTCTTTGCATTTTTCCCCCCTTTTACTTTTTGCTCCATTTAAATTAAATACTGGAAAACAATCATGTCTGAAAACATTCGTTTACAGCTCAACGTTAACGGCCACCAGCATGATCTGGCCGTAGATCCGCGCGCCACGCTGCTCGATGCGCTGCGTGAAAACTTACAGCTGACCGGCACTAAAAAAGGCTGCGACCAGGGCCAGTGTGGCGCCTGCACGGTACACATTGATGGCGAGCGCGTGCTGAGCTGCCTGACGCTGGCAGCGCAGGCCGCTGGCCGCGACGTCACCACCATTGAAGGCATGGCTGACGCCGACGGCACGCTGCACGCGGTGCAGGCCAGCTTCCTTAAGCACGATGCGTTTCAGTGCGGCTACTGCACGCCGGGCCAGATTATGTCCGCCGTTGCCTGCATCAAAGAGGGCCACGCGCGCTCCGATGATGAGATCCGCGAATACATGAGCGGCAATATCTGTCGCTGTGGCGCCTATCCGCACATCGTTGACGCGGTGCGTGAAGCGGCTGCCCAGCTGAGTAAGGAGTCTGCATGAATCCCTTCCACTATCAGCGCGCCAGCAGCAGCGACGCGGCCATTGAGCTGCGCAGCCAGCAGGACAACAGCCGTTTTCTCGCCGGTGGCACCACCCTGCTCGACCTGATGAAATGCGGGGTTGAGCAGCCTGAGACCCTGATCGATATTTCCCAGCTCAGCGGTCTCGATACCCTTCGCTTTGAGGACGATAAGATCACCATCGGCGCGCTGGCCAGCATGAGCCAGCTGGCCGACCATCCGCAGTGTCAGGCGCTGGCACCGGCCATTTATGGCAGCCTGTGGCAGGCGGCCTCTCCGCAGCTACGCAATATGGCGACCATCGGCGGCAACCTGCGTCAGCGTACACGCTGCGTCTACTTCCGCGATCCAGCCACCTTTCCGGCCTGCAACAAGCGCCAGCCTGGCTCCGGTTGCGCGGCGCTGGACGGCGTAAACGCTAATCACGCTATTTTCGGCACCAGCGACAGCTGCATTGCCGTTTATCCTGGCGATTTAGCGATTGCGCTGACCGCGTTTGATGCGCAGGTAGTGCTACGCAACAGCCAGCAGCAGGAGCGCCGCGTCGCCATTGGTGACTTCTTCCTGCTGCCAGGCGACCGTCCCGATCAGGAGCACGATATCGCCGCCGACGAGATGATCATCGCCGTCGAAGTGCCCAACGTGCCCGCGCTGCGCCAGTCGCACTACCTCAAGGTGCGCGATCGCGCCTCTTATGAGTTTGCTGCCGCCAGCGCCGCCGTTGGCCTGGAGATTGAAGATGGCGTGATCCGCGACGTGCGCATCGCCCTTGGTGGCCTGGCCACTAAACCCTGGCGCGCCACCGCCGTAGAGCAGGCGCTGCGCGGCAAGCCGTTCAGCGAAGAAGCGCTGCGACTGGCCGCTGAACAGAGCATCGCTGACGCAGACCCCCGGCCACAAAGCCAGTTCAAGGTCACCCTGACGCCACGCGTTATCGTGCGCGCGCTGTTAGCCGCCGCTGAACCTGCGCAGAGAGGAGAATAAAATGACGGATCACAACAGTTATCAGGCGACCGGCGAGAAACGCGTTCGTGGCGATGGTCAGCAAAAAATCACCGGCCAGGCGACCTATGCGGTTGAGCATCAGCCGGAAAATGTCACCTACGGCGTGGTGCTGCAATCCACCATTTCCAGCGGCCGCATCACGCGTGTTAACAGCGAAGCAGCCCGCGCGCAGCCCGGCGTGCTGGCGGTGTTTACCCATGAAAGCGGCCTGAAGATCCATAAGCCGACGGCGATTGCCGACGGCGGCGCGGCGCAGTCGACCTACACGCCGATGCAGAACGATCGCATTATTCACAACGGGCAAAACATCGGCATCGTGGTGGCAGAAACCTTTGAGCAGGCCACCTGGGCTGCCTCGCTGGTGACCTTTGACTATGAAGCGTCTCCGGCGCTGATTTTCGCCACCGACGAAAACGCTGCGCCGAAGCCGGTAGAGAGTTCCGATATCGATCTGGGCGACGCACGCAAAGCGATGGACGACGCCGAGGTGCGCATTGAAGGCCGCTATATCACGCCGCGCGAGTACAACTCGCCGATTGAGCCGCACGGCTGCGTAGTGGAATGGCAGGACAACGAGCACGTTACACTGTGGGAACCGAGCCAGTGGGTTGCGGGTGCGCAGGTGGAAATCGCCGACTGGATGGGCATCGATAAAAAAGCGGTGCGTATCATCTCGCCTTACGTTGGCGGCGGCTTCGGCTCCAAACCGGTGCCTTATACGCACGTGGCGCTGGCCTGCGCCGCATCCCGCGAACTGAAACGACCGATCAAAGTAGCGCTGACCCGTCCGCAAACCTTTACCGGCTTTGGCGGCCGTCCAGCCACCGAGCAGCATCTTGAAATGGGTGCCACGCGCGACGGTAAAATCGTCTCAATCATCCACAGCGGCTTCAACGAAACCTCACTGGATGACATGTTTGGCGAAAGCTGTAACAAGGTCACCGCCCGCATGTACGGTGTGCCCAACGTGCATTCGCGCCACAGCGTGGTGCCGATCAACACCGTGACACCGGGCTGGATGCGCGCACCGGGCGAAAACCCCAGCGCCTTTGGCCTGGAAGTGGCGATGGATGAGATGGCCTACAAGCTGAACATCGATCCGCTGGCGTTTCGCCTGCTGAACTGGGCCGATCACGATTACATGCTCGATCTGCCGTGGAGTTCACGTCGGCTGAAAGAGGCCTATCAGGCGGGTGCCGAGGCGTTTGGCTGGGATAAGCGCACCATGGCACCGCGCTCCATGCGCGAAGGCCGTGAGCTGATCGGGTACGGCATGGCGTCCGGCACTTATCCGGTGAACACCATGCCAGCAGAGGCGCGTCTGGTACTGCAGGCCAACGGCCAGCTTACCGTGCAGAGCGCTGGCGCAGATATCGGCACCGGCACCTACACCATTCTGGCGCAGGCGGCGGCGGAAGTGCTGCATATTCCGTCCACCGCGATCAAGGTCGAACTCGGCGATACCGACCTGCCGCGCGCTGGCGTAGCCGGTGGCTCGCAGCTGGCCGGTAACCTGATGGGCGTGGTTAATAAAACCGCAAAGGTGCTGCGCGATAAGCTGCTGTCACTGGCCACTGAACTGGCTGACTCCCCGTTCTATCGTGCCGACCCGGCCCAGCTGACGCTCGACAACGGAGAAATCCGTCAGAGCGGTAAAGCGATCGGCTTTACGCGCCTGCTTCAGATGGCGCAGCTCTCAGAGCTGGAAGCGAAAGCGGACACCTTCCCGGAAGGCACCTCGGCGCAGGAACGCTTCGACATGACCGGTTCGATGTCAGCGATGTCACGGCCAAAAGAGGTTTCAGCGCACAGCTGGAGCGCACAGTTTGTTGAGGTCCGCGTTGACGAAGATTTCGGTACCGTGCGGGTAAAACGCATGTGCGCCGCGCTCGACAGCGGCCGGTTATACAATCCGACGCTGGGACGCAGCCAGTGGATCGGCGGCATGATCATGGGCCTCGGCCAGGCATTGCTGGAAGAAGGTGTGGTCGATCCGCGCAACGGCCGTGTGATCAACAACAACCTGGCTGATTATCTGGTGGCGGTTAACGCCGACGTGCCGGAGATCGTCACCATCGACGTCGGTCAGCCCGACTATCAGGCCACTGCCCTCGGCGGTAAATCGGTAGGCGAACTGGGGATCGTTGGCGTCGCTGCGGCGATCAGTAATGCGGTGTTTCATGCGACCGGGAAGCGGGTACGGGATCTGCCCATTACCATGGATAAGCTGCTGTAAGGGGGGCTGCCCGGAAGCGGGCGGCTTTTGCCTGGCAGGCGGCTTAAGGTCAACGTCTTTAAGGTCAACGGCCATTTCGTTCTGCCTGAAGGCAGCCCGAGCAGGGCCGGCAGTCGCCCCGGCCCTGCACCCGCGCTATCCGGCAAACACAACCGCCCGCTGAAGCGGGTCCCTTCGTCGGTTCACATTTTTTCACGGACCGGTCGCGATTCGCTCCTGCTCAGCGCTCCCTTGTCCCGCCATCCATGGCGGGACATCCTAAAATGTTCACCTCCTCAGCGTTTGTGATGCCTCCTCAAGGTCAACCCCCAGGTCAAAACCAAACACCAAAACACCAAAACACCAAAACATAAGGTCCTTAAAAGACACTTAAAAAGCACTTCAGATTTGGGATAAAAGCCGCGAGTTACTGCATTATTATATCTGTATTGCCTCCTCAACTGCTTCCAAATCAGGACTGGAATTGGAAAGATCTTCATATTGATGTTTGGAGTTTGGGATTTGGGATTTGGGATTTGGAGTTTGGAGTTTGGAGTTTGAAGTTTGAAGTTTGAAGTTTGAAGTTTGAAGTTTGAAGTTTGAAGTTTGAAGTTTGAAGTTTGAAGTTTGAAGTTTGAAGTTTGAAGTTTGAAGTTTGAAGTTTGAAGTTTGAAGTTTGAACTTGGTTTTTAAACTTGGGTTTAGATTTTATTTAAGACTTTGCTTTTAGTCTTTTGGGTTTTGACCTGGGTGTTGACCTTTAAGAGGCATCACCACCGCCGAGGGAAAAGCGTTTTCCAGGGCGAGCCGCAGGGATGCGGCGAGAGGGCGCGTTGAGCTGGGAGCGAATCGCGCCTGGTCCGTCAGGAAAATGCTTTTACTGAGGGAACCCGCCTTTGGCGGGCGGTTGTGTTTGCCGGATAGCCGGGGTGCAGGGGCGGGGCGACTGCCGCCCCTGCTCGGGCGGCCCGAAGGGCAGAACGAAATAGCCGTTGACCTTAAAGACGTTGACCTTAAAGCCGCCTGCAAGGCAGAACCAGGCAGCCATTGACCTTACGCCGCCTGCAAGGCAAAAAGCCGCCCGCTTCCGGGCAACAAGAAAGCCCGCCTGCGCTCAGGCCCTCTCCCCCCCATTTTTGGCTTTAACGATATCTGCCATCACCGCCAGGGCAATCTCTGCGGGCGTCTTGCTGCCGATATCCATGCCAATCGGCGCATGAATGCGCGTCAAATCCGCGGCGCTAAGATCGCCGATTTGTGCCAGACGCTGGCGGCGATTGGCGCTGTTGCGCTGCGAACCCATCACGCCAAGGTAAAACGCAGGCGTGTGCACCGCCTCCATCATAGTAAGATCGTCCATGCGCGGATCGTGGGTCAGCGCCACCACCGCGGTGTTGGCGTGGCAGCTCTGCTCTTCCAGATAGCGGGCAGGGAAGCATTTTTCCAGCCGCACCGCAGCGTCGAGCTGGCTGGCGAAGTTGGCTAAAAAATCAGGCCGGTTCTCGCAGACGATAGTTTCAAAACCCAACGATACCGCAAAACTGGCGCAGTACAGCGCCACCGTCGACAAACCGGCAACGATCAGTCGCGGCGGTGCGGCAATCGTCAGCGTGATGCGATCGCCCTGCTGCTCGACCACCGTGCTGCTGCGCCAGACAATCTCTTCCAGCCTTTCGCAGGCGTGCGGCAGCGTAATCACCTTTTGTAATGCCAGATGCCCGGCCAGCGCACGATGCAGCTGGGCCAGCCGCTGCGCGTTGTCATCACTGGGTTGCAGATGCTCAATCAGAATGTCCAGCACGCCGCCGCAGGGCAAGGTGCGATCCGGCGTCAGGCCACCATCGCCATAGCGCACGCGCTGGCTTGGCTGCTGAAAATCGCCCTGCCGAATACGGCGAATAAAATCTTCTTCAATGCAGCCGCCGGAAAGCGAGCCGCAATAGTCGCCATCGGCGGTAATCACCATCATGGTACCCGGCGGGCGCGGCGAGGAACCAAAGGTGCATAACACCGTGCAGAGCCAGACCGGCTGGCTCACCAGCCAGCGCTGTCCCTGATCGATCACCTGTAAATCTATATGCTGCATCAGGGTTTTCCTGTGGTGTTAAGCGGGAGATCGATATCGTCAACCACACCGCGATCGGTGCTGCTAATCAGTAACGGTGGATGTTCACGCAACAGCGCTTTCGCGCCGCTGTCGCCAGCGAGCTGTAACAGGCTGTCGCGCAGCGGCGCGGCAAATCCCACCGGATGGCCCGGCAGCTGCTGCCAGACCATCCGCGCGGTCAGCCGCTGTGTCAGCGCCTGCGTGACCTGCTGATAGGCCGCAACCGGCACGCCTGGCATATCGCCCGGTTGAATCAGCCAGCCCTGCCAGTTCAAACAGCGGCGCACCCCTTCCGCGATGGTGTCGCCCATGCCGCGTGAATCGATAGCGCACCAGCTCACGTTCGCCTGCGTACACAGCGCCTGAATGCCGCGATAGTCGGGCCGCGTAACCACCTGCACCGGCAGGCCAGACGCCACGGCATGGCGCAACACCGCGGCAAACAGCGGCTCGCCGCTGGCTAACGGCTGTTCCAGCTTAACGCCCTTGCCGCCCGCGGCCTGATAGCGTCGTCCAAACCCCGCCGCCGTGATGATTATCCCGCAGCTGTTCATGGTTATTCTGCCTGAGAAAGCTAAAAGCGTAGCTGAGGGTCGGCAAAGGCGAAATGCACGAAACCCGGTTTTTCTTGCCTGAACCTCGCGATCTGCACGCTTCTGCGCCGTTTGATCGCTTTTCTGCCCCAGCCGCTTGATATGGCGCAGCAAAATGCGCGGCGGAATTTGCCGACCTCGCCATTTGGTCGCATCATAAAGATTACTTTTGCAGACCCCTTACAGGAGCTTTTATGTTTCGTGCGCTGGTCATTAATGATAACGAGGCGGAAGGCTATCACTGCCGGTTACAGGACGTAGATGAGAGCCAGTTGCCGCCGGGCAACGTCACCGTGGATATCGATTATTCCACGCTTAACTATAAAGATGCGCTGGCGATCAGCGGTAAGGCGCCGATTATTCGCAGCTTTCCGATGGTGCCGGGCGTGGATTTTGCCGGCACGGTCAGCGCCAGCGACGATGCCACCTTTGCCCCCGGCGATAAGGTGATCCTGACCGGCTGGGGCGTCGGCGAGCGCCACTGGGGCGGGCTGGCACAGCGCGCGTGCGTGGAAGCGGGCTGGCTGGTTAAACAGCCGGATAACCTCAGCGCCCGCCAGGCGATGATTATCGGCACCGCAGGCTTTACCGCCATGCTCTGCATCAATGCGCTGGAAAAACAAGGCATTACGCCCGCCAGCGGATCGATCGTGGTCAGCGGTGCCAGCGGTGGCGTTGGCGGCGTGGCGGTGAGCCTGCTCGCCCGGCTCGGTTATCAGGTCAGCGCCGTTACTGGCCGACCGCAGGAGCGCGACTATCTGCTGCAGCTTGGTGCGGCTGAGATCATCGATCGCAGCGAGCTGGATAAACCCGGCAAGCCGTTGCAGAAAGCGCGCTGGGCGGCAGCGATCGATACGGTTGGCAGCCACACGCTGGCTAACCTCTGCGCCAGCGTGATGCACGGCGGCGCGGTAGCCGCCTGCGGTAACGCGCAGGGCATGGATTTTCCAGCCAGCGTGGCGCCTTTTATTCTGCGCGGCATTACGCTCACCGGCGTCGACAGCGTTACCGTGCCACAGGCGCAGCGCCAGCACGTCTGGCAGCAACTCGCCGGGCTGGTGGATGATGCGCTGCTGGAATCACTCAGCGATGAATGCACGCTGGACGAGGCGGTGGATCGCGCACATCAGCTGATGGCGGGTGAAATCCGCGGTCGGCTGGTGGTGAAATGTCGCTGATTCCGCCCTGACGATTCCCGGCGATCGCGTCTGATATCGCCGGGAACCTCACCGCTTTCCCTGCTCTCTTCTGCCCGCCCGGTTTTTTTTGCCGTTACGCCCGTTTAATTGATAAAAAACCGCTTTTCGCCCGCTATGCTTTACAGACGACACACGCACGCCTTCTTCTGTTCGCTGTACCCATAAAGGAAAAATCGATGAATATTGCCTGTTTAGGCTGGGGTTCGCTGATCTGGAAAACCGAAGCGCTGCCGGTTGAGGGAAGCTGGTTAACGGATGGCCCGCAGGTGCCGATTGAGTTTAGCCGGGTGAGCGACGGCGGCGAGCTGTCCACCGCTATCTGTCTGAACGGCGCGACCGTGCCAGTGCTCTGGGCACGGCTGGCAACCGATTCACTGCCCGCCGCCTGCGAAGCATTACGCCAGCGCGAACAGATTCCGGCGGAGCGCACCGACGGCGTTGGCCGCCTGGTGGTGGGTGAATCAGCAACCGGCCCGCTCAGCCAGTGGGCGCGGCAGAACCAGCTGGATGCGGTGATCTGGACCGCCCTGCCGCCACGTTTTGCGCTGCTCGAAGGCCGTACACCCAGCGTTGAGGAGGCGATCGCTTGGCTGGCTGGATTGCGTGGCGAACAGCAGCAGCACGCCAGAGACTATATCGAACAGGTGCCTGCGCAGATCGATACGCCCTACCGTCGCGCCATCAAACAGCAGCTTGGCTGGGGCTGATTAACCCGCCAGCGGCGGTTCAGCGTGCAGAATGCGTTCAGCCTGCTGTGCAGTGAGCGGATAATCAAAGAAGCGCCGATAAAAATCCTGCGTGATCTTCACCATATCGATGCCGACAAAACGCTGCGGATGCAGCTTCGCCGCGGCCCACTGGATCTGTAGCGCTGCTTCGGTGCCGTAGCGATCCCACGGAAATACCCCGGCCGGATTTCGCCAGACGCGATGCTGTTTAACCGCGGGCAGGCTACTGAACAAAGCGGCATAATCCGACTGCTCTAGCGTGCCCGCGCTGGCATCAATAATAATCACCTCAGGCTGCCAGGCGATGACACTCTCAGGTGTCGTCTCCTTCATGTTGCCAGAAACCTGCGCAGCGGCATTGCGTCCGCCCGCCAGCCGAATCCAGGTGTCGATCAGCGTATCGCGACCATCGACCTTTAACGGATGCAGCGACTGAATGTGCAGCACGCGCGGCCGCTGCGCCTCGCTCAGATTGCGGGTTACCGCACCGATCGCGTTAACCTTCTCATCGAGATACGCATTCCAGGCCCGCGCGCGCTGGCGTGCCCGATCGGTGCCCACGACCTCAGCGGTGGTCAACAGATCGCGCTTCATCGACGGAAAATCGTTGAACTTCATCACCAGCGTCGGCAAACCGGCCCGGCGATACGCGGCGGCATCGTCATCCTCGGCGGGCACAAACACCACATCGACATGACGAGCCAGCAGCGCTTCGCTCTCAAACGTGCGGCCGCGCACCGCCAGCGCCTGCTGTAGCGACGGTTGAATGGCAAACATCCACGGCCGATCGGCGGCATGATTGACCGTGGCGACGATGCGGTCACCGGCGCCCAGCGTCATCAGCACGGAATGATGCGCATACCAGCCGTCGGCGATGGCGCGGGCCTGCGCAGGCACCTGAACCTGATTGCCCAGATCGTCAGTGACCGTTCGCGCCTGCGCGCCGCCAACCATCAGCGCAGCCAGTAGCGGCAATAAAAGAGAAGGTTTCATCGCGGTAAGCCTCTTCGGCAAAAAGGTAAACGGAGTGACGCGCAGTATGGCATTCGCTATGTATTGTTGTTTATAACGCTGTGCGGTTTGTCGATGGTAGCAAGGCGCGGCTTGCCGCTGGCGGTCGGCTAATGCGAGGATTGAGCCTGTGCCGCGATGCGGCAACCTTTTACAACTGAGCAGCCAGGCGCCCCGGACCATGAAAACCCTTAACTAGCTCGATTTAAACCTGCTGAAAGCGCTGGCGATGCTGCTTGATGAGCGCAACGTCACCCGCGCCGCGCAACGGCTCGGCGTTACTCAACCGGCGATGAGTGCCATGCTGAACCGCCTGCGCGACGCCTTTGGCGATCCGCTGTTTATCCGTGCGCAGCGCGGCCTGGTGCCGACGCCGCGCGCGCTGGAATTGGTGGAACCGCTGCGGCAGATCATCAGCGATGTCAGCACGCTGCTGCAACCCGTACGCTTCGATCCGGCCAGCGCAACGCAAACCTTTACCCTCGCCGCCACCGACTACGCGCTCGGCACACTGGCGGTGCCGCTGCTGGCGGCGCTGAAGCAGCAGGCGCCGCAGATGCGCGTCAGCCTGATCGCCGTGGATCATCAGCGGATCCAGCAGCAGCTGGAGCGTGGCGAGGTTGATCTGGCGCTGCTGACGCCGGAGATCGCCCCGCCCGATCTGCATGCTCGCCGCCTGTTTGATGAGCATTATGTCTGCGTGATGCGTGAAGGCCATCCGCAGGCAGCGCAACTGCCGCTCACGCTGGATCGCTTCTGCCAGCTCGATCATGCGCTGGTCTCGCCTGGCGGCAATGCTTTTCACGGCGTAACTGATGCGATGCTGGCACAGCTTGGCCGTCAACGACAGGTCACGTTGTCGGTGCAGAGCTTTATGCTGCTACCGGCCATTTTGCGCGCCAGCGATATGGTGGCAGTTTTGCCTTCACGGCTGGTGGCCGATCTTAAGGGACTGATCGGCTGCCCGCCGCCGTTAGCTATTCCCGGTTTTACCAAAATCGCCGTCTGGCATGCGCGCAGCCATCACGACAGCGCCCAGCGCTGGCTACGGGAATTGCTGTTTACCCTGAGTGCAGATCAAGCTTAATTACAGTGCGTTGCGCTCTGATATCATTTTCCGTTATACCCGAGATAAAAATCCAGGATTGGTTTTATATCTGCTCCCTCTGCATCATGCTCAGCATCGCCGGGCCAACGCGTCCGGCTTCACCGACTGAGGAATGAAGATGCGCAATACAATGAACGCCATTATCTGGCCAGCAGATTTTGAGCCGGGCTACACCGAAAATTTCGCCTCAAATGAAATCATCCTCGCGGGTCTGAGCGCCGCCGATATCTGGCCGTTACTGGCCGACGCCAGCCGCTGGCCGGGCTATTATGCCAACTCCGCCAACGTCCGTTTTTATGATGGCGCGGGCCCGCAACTGGCTGACGGCGTGCGTTTTTACTTTGAAACCTTTGGCTTTCCGGTGGAAGCTCAGTGCAATGAATATCAGCCACCGACAGCGGATCAAGCGGGCCGTATCGCCTGGCACGGCTGGGCGGGCGAAGGCGATACGCGTCTTGATGTGCATCACGCCTGGCTGGTTGAGGATCTTAGCGGCCAGCGCGTGCGCATCCTGACTCAGGAGACGCAGAAAGGTAAACCGGCGGCTGAGCTGGCGCTGGCGAATCCGAACCCGATGATCAACGGTCATCAGGACTGGCTGAATGGTTTGGTCAGCGCCGCACGGGCCGCGAAGGTGTGAGAAGTGAGTCAATCGAACGGCGTTCGATGAGGCGTTTGGCTTCTAAAAAGCAAAAACCCAGCCAGAGGGAGGTGGCGAGTCAATCGAACGGCGTTCGATGAAGAGTTCGGCTCCTGAAAAGCAAAAACCCAGCCATAGGCTGGGTTCTTTAATAAGTGGTGCCCGAACTCGGACAAAAACGTCGGGAACGTTTTTGACGGACGCTTCAGCGTCCGCCCGCAGGGCGAGCCACAAGGAGGTGGCGAGTCAATCGAACGGCGTTCGATGAAGAGTTCGGCTCCTGAAAAGCAAAAACCCGCCTTTTGGGCGGGTTCTTTAATAAGTGGTGCCCGAACTCGGAATCGAACCAAGGACACGGGGATTTTCAATCCCCTGCTCTACCGACTGAGCTATTCGGGCAACGGGGCGCATTAAACAATAACGGCAGAATGCCGTCAAATGCTTTTCATTGAAAAGCGAACCGACTGCGCTCTTTTGCATCAACGGCGTCGCAAATGAGTAAAAAAAGGTAACCGGCAAACGGCTTTTGCTGAATCCCTGACCGTTTCAGCCGATAACAGCGGGGACACCCACAAAAAAAATAAGGTCTCCCCATGTTCAGCACCATTACATCAGGATTGATGTCGCGCATGGCCAGCCAGCCGCGTCGACACTCGTCCGCGACGCTCAGCTCGTTGAAAGGCTCGATTGCTATGATCGAGTTCAGCGAAGATGGCACCATTATCACCGCTAATCCGCTGTTTCTCGACAGCATGGGCTACACGCTGACGGAAATTGTTGGCCAACATCACCGCATTTTTTGTCCACCTGAAGAGGTCAGCTCAGCCGGTTATGCCGCTTTCTGGCAGCGACTGCGCACGGGCGACAGTTTAAGCAGCAAATTCTTACGCCTGGCAAAAAATGGCCGTCCGGTCTGGCTGGAGGCGCACTATGTGCCGGTGAAAGATCGCAGCGGCAAGGTGTTTAAAATCGTTAAGCTGGCTACTGATATCACCTCGCATATCGTCGACGCACAGGAAAAACGCGCCATCACCACGGCGATTGAACGTTCGATGGCGGTCATCTCCTTTAACCTGCAAGGCGAAGTGCTGAAGGCCAACGACAACTTCCTGAAAACCATGGGTTACCGTGAGGAAGAGGTCAGCGGTAAGCATCACCGCATCTTCTGTGCGGAGTCGGTTTATAACAGCGCAAAATACACCGAGTTCTGGAACAAGCTAAAGCGCGGCGAGTTTATTTCCGGGCAGTTTCCCCGCATCGATAAACAGGGTAAAACCGTCTGGCTGCGCGCCACCTATAACCCGGTTTTTGACAGCAACGGTCAGCTTTATGAAGTGGTGAAATTTGCTACCGACGTTACCGCACAGGTCGAGAAAAACCTGCTGGAACGGCAGGCGGCATCGCAGGCGTATCAAACGGCGCTGGAAACCGATAAGAGTACCCGACTGGGAGCCACGGTAATTGAAAACAGCGTGCAAACCATGCATGACCTGGCCGGTGAACTGCAGGGCATCTCGGGCGATATCTCCGATCTCAGCGAGCAGTCTGAGCGCATCGCCTTTATCGTCGAGAGCATCCGCAGCATCGCTAATCAGACCAACCTGCTCGCGCTTAATGCCGCCATCGAAGCCGCACGCGCGGGCGCACACGGCCGCAGCTTTGCGGTAGTGGCAAATGAAGTACGCACCCTGGCGGCGAACATCAACCACGCCACCAGCGAGATCGAAGGCATGATCCAGCAGAACCATACGTTGGCGGATAAAGCGCTGAAAGGCATTGAATCGAATCTCAAACGCGCCGATCAGGGCGTGGTGCTGGCAAAGGAAGCGGGCGGCGTGATCGCAGAAATCCGTGACAGCGCCTCCGAAGTGGTGCGCGCCATTGGCTCCGTCACCGAAGCGCTGAAGGCAAAATAATCAATCGGTGCAGCAGTGCTGCACCGGTTATTCCCTGGAAGCCTGTTTATGAGCAACAGGCGCAGGATGCTATTTATTATTTAAGCACGCATCTGCATGAAATAAATCAATCAAGAAACGGCTCAAAGTTAATAAAATAGTTTATTAAACGTAAAATCAACGTCGATTTATTTCCGCTGAAAATAAAAATAACCCCATGGTAATGTCATTATGTCGCACACGACCTCGGGTTAATTATAAGGAAATAATCATGAAAAAAACTTCAGCCTCTTTATTTAGCGTCACCTCTTGCCTGTTAACGCTGCCGTTACTTTTCTCTTCACAGGTCAGCGCTAATTCACTGACGCAGGGCGATGTACAAACCTCGTTATCCTTTGGCTTTCTCAGCGGAAAAGCAAAAGAGTTTGTATTTGATGACAGTTATAAACTCAGCGAACTGAACTGGACGATAAAAAATGCGCCGATAGTTAACGCTGAGTTTAACTATGACATAACGCCGCGTTTCAGCCTTAACGCACGCGGCTGGACCACCATCGTGGGCGGTAACGGCTTCAACAATGACTGGGACTGGGAAGACATCAACGATAACAACTTCACGTCGCACTCCTGGGGCAAAACCAACCTGAATTATGCCAATGAGATCGATCTCAGCGCGCGGGCCTGGTTTTTACAGACCGACCGTTATCAGGCAGGCGTGTTAGCGGGTTATCAAAAAAGCCGTTTTAGCTGGAATATGCGCGGCGGAAAATATAATTATCGCGGTGAACTGGATGACAACGATAATTACATCGCTTATCCGGAACCAGATACGGGCGAATTTGATAACAGCAAACTCAGCCTTGGCTATAAACAAAGTTTCAGCGCACCTTATATTGGCCTGACTGGATTGTGGCGTAAAGATGATGTTGAATTTGGCGCCCTGGTAAAATTTAGCCCGTGGGTACAGTCAAAAGATAATGATGAACATTATTTACGCGATGCCACGTTCCGTAATAAAGGCAACGACGCTAAAATGGTTTCAGCGCGCGTCTATGCTGGCTACGACATCACGCCGCAAATTAAGCTGCTCACCGAGGCAAGTTATACGCGCTATTCCTTTACCCGCGCTGATACGCAAATCTTTGATGAAGAGGGAGTAGAAAATCATCCAGGTGGTGGCGGTTTGAGCAATCAAAGCTGGATGGTGCAGGCTGGCTTGCAGTACCGTTTTTAACACTCGCTATACGTAGAGATAAACGCATCAGCCGCCGCCGCTTCTGCCCGCGGCGGCTGATTTTTTACGGTACTGGTTTTGCTGCAGGCAGGAAAATATGGTCGAGAATATTGCGCATCACCGGCGCGGCGGTTACGCCTTCGCTGCCGCCATTTTCCAGTATCAGCGCCACCGCCACCTGCGGATGATCGAACGGCGCAAACGCGGTGTAGAAAATATGGTCACGCAGCCGCACGGGGATCATCTTCGCGTTATAGGTCTGATCTTTGCGCAGGCTGAATACCTGCGAGGTGCCGCTTTTGGCCGCAATGCCGTACGGCGCGGTGTGAAAGTATTTATAGCCGGTGCCGTTGGGCGCATTGGCCATGCCAAACATCGCGTGGCGCACCAGCGACCAGTACGGCGAACTGGCGCTGCCAATCTGCGGCTGGCTCTGCGTTGGCTGCCAGGGCGTAATCTGCTTGCCGCGCTGCGCCTGCGCCAGCAGATGCGGCTGCGTCACCCGGCCATTATTGATTAAGGTCACCATCGCCTTCACCATCTGAATCGGCGTGGCGATCCAGTAGCCCTGACCGATGCCGACCGAAATGGTATCGCCCTGATACCAGGCTTTTTTGTGCACCCGCTGCTTCCATTCGCGGCTCGGCAGCAGGCCGTTGTACTCTTCATGCAGATCGATGCCGGTGGCTTTGCCGTAGCCAAACTCGCTGAGCAGCTGATGAATGCGGTCGATGCCCATCATATAGGCGACCTGATAAAAGAAGGTGTCGGCGGACTCTTCAATCGCTTTGGTGACATCCAGCATGCCGTGGCCGCTGTGCTTCCAGTCGCGGTAGCGCCGGTCGGTGCCAGGCAGCGTCCAGGTTGGCGCACCGAAAAAGTGGCTCTGCGGCGTGATCACGCCGGTTAACAGCGCCGACATCGCCATATAGGGTTTCACCGTTGAGGCCGGTGGATAAAGGCCCTGGGTCACGCGATTGATCAGCGGCAAGTTTTTATCCGCCAGCAGATGCTGATAATTTTTATAGCTGATGCCTTTCACAAAAGGATTGGGATCGTAGCTCGGGCTGGAGACCATCGCTAATACGCCGCCGTCGCGCGGATCTTCTACCAGCAGCGCGGCCCGCTGCCCGGCCAGCTGGCGTTCAATATACTGTTGCAGATGCAGATCGAGCGTCAGAGTGAGGTTTTTTCCGGCTACCGGCGGCACCTCTTTCAGCACGCGCACCACGCGGCCATGGTTATCCACCTCGACCTCCTGATAGCCCGGCTTGCCGTGCAACAGCGACTCGTAAAAGCCTTCAATACCCTGCTTGCCGATGTTGTGATCGGCAGCGTAGCTTTCCGCGATGCCCGCCGCGCTGAGCCGCTTGTCATCGGCGTCGTTGATTTTTGAGACGTAGCCAACCACGTGTGCCAGCTCGGCGCCATATGGATACTGCCGATCCTGATAGCTCTCCACCGCCACGCCGGTAAAGCGATACTGATTCACCGCGAACCGCGCCACCTGCTCATCGCTGAGCTCGCTTTTCAGGATCACCGGCTTATAGCGGCTGCTCTGTTTCAGGTCATGTTTAAAAGTGTCGATCTCATCCGGCGTCAGGTTAATCAGCGGCGTCAGCGCCTGCAATGTGGCCGCCATATCGCTGACCTTATAAGGCGTGATCTGGATGTCGTACCAGGTGACGTTTTTCACCAGCGGAATGCCGTTGCGATCGTAGATCAGGCCGCGCGTCGGCGCGATGGGGATCATCTTGATGTCGTTTTGATTGGATCGGGTCTGGTAGTAGCCATGTTCATCAATCTGCAAACGGTAAAGATTGCAGGCCAGAATGGCAAAGCAGGCGATTACCAGCACCATCGCCACGCAGGCGCGACGGACAAACAGCCGCTCTTCGGCCTCAAAATTACGCAAATTCACAGAAAATTATCACACGCTTTGTCATCGTTAGCTGGCCGATGATAAAGCGTCGCGGGCACACCGCCAGCGATAAGATGCACGATTACGCGCTAAAGTGTGACATTTGTTAAGCGGCGCGTTTAGTCAAGATCCTCACCGACCATCATGCGGTGCCCGTCGGGCGTTACTACGCTGAACTCGCGCATGCCGTGCGGCTTATCCTCTGGCGGCTGCGGCAGAATGGCGCCGTTGCGGGCAAACTCAGCGTAAAGCGCAGCGGCATCGTCAACGTAGAGATAGGCAAAATAGCTGTGATCGCCGGTGGCGGAAGGCAGCATCGCGTCGGGCGAATGGCCGAGCATAATGCGCACGGCACCGCGCGTCGCCAGCTGCCAGCCAGACGCCTCCGGCCAGGCGAGCGTAAAGCCCAGCACGTCACGGAAATACGCCGCGCTGCGCGACAGATCGGGAACGGCCAGCACAAAAGCACCAGCCAGCAGGGTTGAATCGGTCATCGGGCATGCTCCAGTATTAACGTGAGATAAGGGGATAAATGCTTGCTCCCGGTCGACGTGGCAACCGGCAACTCGCGTGCGGCTGAGCAGCATGACCGCACGCAAGCTGCTGTACAGGCTGCCATTGTCGCCGATGCATCAGCAGAAAGCGTTATCCTTTGGCTGAAAGCGGAATGATAACTACTGCTATTCAACAATCGAATTAATTATCTTTAAAATCAACAAAATAAGCGAGCACCTTTACCAGAAAAGAGTTCAGTTTTGCCCGGTATTGCTGCATACTTCGCCGCATCTGATGCTAAATTGATTAACCATTTTAAGGGTGACGGCATGTTAACTAACGAAATGACCGGCAAACTGAACGAGCAGTTAAACCTCGAATTTTACTCCGCTAATCTCTACCTGCAGATGAGCGCATGGTGTGCCGACAAAGGCCTGGAAGGCGCCGCGGCGTTTCTGAAAGAGCATTCGCGTGAAGAGATGGAACACATGCAGCGCCTGTTCGATTACCTCAGCGACACCGGCGCCATGCCGGTTATCGGCACCCTGAATGCACCGCCGGTATCGTTTAATTCGCTCGCCGAACTGTTTGAGCAGACCTACGAACATGAAAAGCTGGTGACCAGCAAAATCAACGAGCTGGCGCACGCGGCGATGATGTCACAGGATTACTCGACCTTTAACTTCCTGCAGTGGTACGTTTCCGAGCAGCACGAAGAAGAGAAACTGTTCAAAACCGTGCTGGATAAACTGGCGATGGTCGGCTCTTCCGGCAAAGGCCTGTTCCTGATCGATAAAGATCTGGCGCGCATGAACGCCAACAGCCACGGCCCGTCAGCATAACAACCGGTTCATAGCATCGCAAAAGGGCGCCTTTCGGCGCCCTTTTTGTTGCGGCATTTTCGCTATGCCAGCGTGAAACGCCGACTTTCTTCGCCCTGCACACAGAGCGTACGCTGCTCGCCTGGCGGCAGCAGCAGTTCCAGTTCACGCCACGCCGGACGGTAATCGCCCTGCTGCTCAAAATGGATATCGATACGCTCAGCGTCGCAACGTATTGTCCAGCGCAGCCACAGCGCATGACCGTCGCGCCAGCCGTGGCTTTCACCATCATCCTCAAACAGCATGCCGCAGCTTTCGCCCGCCGATAACGGCCAGATCGCCAGCTGACGCGTGGTATCCGCTATCGAAGCATCACAGCCGTAAGCGTTGCCCAGCGGCAAGGCGGCACCGGCGCGCACCAGCAGCGGCAGACGCTCCAGCGGGGCTTCCAGCGTAATCTGCTGACCACCGGCAAACCACGTGCCGCTGTGCCAGTCATACCAGCCGTGCGGCTGTTCAGGCAGCCAGAGCGTGCGCTGGCGTGCGCCCTGCTCCACTACGCTGGCCACCAGCAGATCGCGTCCCAGCAGAAACTCATCGTTCTCCTCAAAGGTGCGCGCATCATGCTCATGATCGAGGAAGGTCGGGCGCAGCATTGGCTCATCTTCGCTGCTCGCCAGCCAGAGCAGCGTATAGAGATAAGGCATCAGCCGGTAGCGCAGCCGAATCGCCTCGCGCACCGCAGGTGTTGCCGCCGGATACATCCACGGCTCGTTGACCGTGGCGTCGTCGTTCCACGAGTGAATGGTAAAACGCGGGTGCATGACGCCATTTTGTACCCAGCGGATAAACAGCTCGGCATCGGGTTTATCGCCAGAAAAGCCACCGACATCGTGACCGACGTTATACAGCCCCGACAGACTCATGCCGATGCCCATACGCGTGTTGTAACGCAGCGTCTGCCAGTTGGTGCGGTTATCGCCGCTCCAGGTCTGCACATAGCGCTGCATACCGGCGCAGCCGGAACGCGAGATCAAATAGGGCCGCTTTTCCGGCGCAAAGCGCTGCTGCGCTTCCATCGAGGCGCGCATCATCAGCAGCGGCATAACCGGACGAATATGCTTGATGGCGATCTCATCACCAAAGCCGTGGCAGCGCGCCTCGCCGTCCCACACTTCATATTCGTTGTTGTCATTCCAGGTGGCGTCGATGCCCATTTCCAGCAGCTGGCTGGTAACATTCTCCTGCCACCAGCGCACGGTGGCCGGATTGGTGAAATCGAGATGCGACCCTTCGTCATCCCAGAACACCGAGCGTTCCGGGCTGTCCTGCTCTGAATCGCGGATAAAAAGCCCCTGCTCCGCCACCTGCTGATAGCGCGGATGATCCTGCAACAAACAGGGTTTGATATTGGCGGCGAGCTTCAGCCCGGCGTCATGAAAGGCCTGGCTCATCGCCTGCGGCTGCGGCACCTTGCTGTAGTTCCAATTAAAAACGTAGCGCTTGTTGTTGATTGAGGTATATCCCGACGACAGCTGGAACGAATCGCAGGGGATTTGATGCTCGCGGCACAGTTCAATGAACTTCAGCAGCTGCTGCTGCGCATCGGGCGCATCGGTGTAATGCATGGTCGAGCCGCTGTAGCCCAGGCTCCACTTCGGCAGGAACAGCGTGCGGCCGGTCAGGCGCACAAACGCCTTGGTGACGTCGAGCACACGCGGGCCGAGCAGCAACCAGTAGTCGAGATCGCCCGCTTCGGCGCGGTAACGGCGATAGGCAGGATGGTAATTATCCAGCTCGTTGCCGAGATCAAACCAGCTGCTGCTCAGGTTGTCATAAAACAGGCCAAAGCTGGCGTTGCCGCGCTGGGTGATGGTGAACGGAATGTGCTTGTAGAGCGGATCGGTGCTGGCGGCGTTGTAGCCCATCGCATCGAGGTTGCGCATCTCAAAACGACGGCCGCCGCGGTTGAGATCGCCGCTCTTCTCGCCGAGGCCATAAAAGCGCTGATCGGCCTGGCGGCGCTGATAGTGCTCAACGCCGTTGCCCTGTGCGTCGAGCAGATAGGCGCCGGTATGCCGATCCTCTGCCAGCGGCTGCCAGTCGGTGCCATCGTGATATTCCCAGGCGAGCCACAGCGGCTGGTGCACGGTAACGCGCAGTCGGCCGCTGGTGAGTAGCAGTCGATCCTGCTGTTGCTCCAGCTGATAGCCGGGCGGTGTAAAGCCCGCCAGCGATTCACGGTCGCGCCCCTGCCACGGCACATCGTCTGCGGGCGCAATACTCCAGCTGCGCGGCAGATCCAGCACGCCCTCGCGTTTAATCAGCACGCGCATCACGCCGTCGCCCAATACGTACAGGCGGAACAGATGACGTCCATCCACCTTCAGTTCGATAAAAGCGTCGGTTTGCTGCGCCAGTTGCCACTGTTTTAAGGTTTTCATTGTGTCTTTCCTGAATCTTTAGCAGAGCGGCGATCGGCAATCCAGATCACCAGAAAAATGGCGCCGATAAGGTCAAAGAACCCCATTGCGATAAACAGTGGGTTGAAGCCCACGGTGTCGGCAGTGACGCCGATAATCAGCGAGAAGATAAAGCTGGCGATCCAGGCGCAGGAGCCGCGCATGCCGTTGACCGTCGCCATCTGGCCGCGATCGAACTTCTCCACCACCAGCGCGCTGAGCATGCAGGAGATGATCTGATGGCCGAAACCGCCGATGGAGATCAGCGCGATCGCCAGATAAGGATCTTTTACCTGGGTCATCGCCGCCAGCGACAGCATCAGCACCGCGCCGGTCACCGAGCTGGCCACCACCGAGTTGACGCGCGTACAGCCAAACCAGCGGGTATAGAGTTTGGTCAGATAACCGCTGGCGACGCTGCCGAGATCCGCCGCCAAAAACGGCAGCCAGGCGAACATCACGATCTGTTTCAGATCCATGCCGCGTTCGTTGGCGAGGTAGAGCGGCACCCAAAAGCTCAGCACTGCCCAGGCGGGCTCGGCGAGAAACGCCGGTAACGCAATGCCGTAAAAGCGTTTGTCTTTGCCGATGATTTTCAGCGCGCGGAAAAACGGCAGCCGCACCGCCGGTGGCTCGTTATCCTGGCTGATAAAGGCACGTTCTTCGTCGGAGAGGCGCGGATGCGTTTCCGGCGAATGATAGAGAAAGGCCCACAGCGCGACCCACACCAGACCAATAGCGCCGGAGAGCAGAAACGCGCCCTGCCAGCCAAAGCTGATGTGCGCCACATAGATAATCGGCGGGGCCAGCATGGCACCCAGCGAAAAGCCGACGCCCGCCCAGCCAGCGGCAATCGGCCGCTCTTTTTTCGGGAACCAGTCGCCAATCGCTTTGGCGTTAGCCGGGGTGGCCGCCGCTTCCGATGCACCCATGAAGAAGCGCAGGATCGCCAGCTGCAGCCAGCTTCCGGCACCGGCATGCAGCAGGCACATCAGCGACCAGAAAATGGCGCAGATCAGAAAGCCCATTTTTAAACCAATGACATCAATCAGCCAGCCGCACACCGGCTGGAACAGCGTATAGGCGAGCTGAAACGCCGCCACCACCCACGAATATTGCTCGGTGGTCATGTTCAGGCTGGTTTTCAGCTCCGGTGCCAGAATGCCGAGTGAATTACGGGTGATGTAGTTGACGGTAACGCCGAGCAAGAACAGCGCCAGCATCCACCAGCGCAGATTGCGAAAGATCCGCCGACTGGTCACCGCAGCGACCGGTTTAGTATTGCTATCCACGTGCATGTTTCTGCTCCACATGTTGCCCGGCAACCGCCAGGACGAAGGGGTTCATCTGTTCGAGGATGAGGGGAAAAACGTGACCTGCTGTGAAGCTAATCAAGGCAAAAACGTGGGTACAGCCACTTTTTTGAAAACTTTTACATGGGACACTATCGCGCCGGAGGTCAACGGGAATGCAGACCGTTATGACGTGGCTTTCTGCATAATGAAAAATTTTTCATGGCGTAATATGCGTGGGATCACAAAATGAAAGGAAAGCTCAATATCAGGGAAATTGCGGCGCAGGCGGGCCTGTCGATTGCCACCGTGTCGCGCGTGCTGGCGGGCAAAGCGAACACCCGTGCCGCCACCCGCGAAAAAGTGCTGGCCATCGCCCGGCAGCACGGTGTCATGGAGAACCTCACCGCTGGCCGCCTGCTGCTGAATAATCTGGTGGTGTTTGCGCCGCCGCGCGCCTTTGATCAGCGTACGGATATCTTCTACTACAAGGTGATTCAGGGCATTCATCAGGCGCTGAACCATCACGATGTGCGCGTGCGCTACTGCGGTATTGATGAGCTGGACAGCGACGCCGCGCTGTTTCTGGAAAAGATGCACCAGCCGGAAACCGACGCGGCGATCATCGTGGGCATTGATGACCGACATATTCATCAGCTGGCGGCCGAGCTGAACAAGCCGTGCGTGCTGATTAACTGCCTCGATCAGCGCATGCGGTTGCCCGCCGTGTCGCCCGATCATCAGCTGATCGGCCATTTTTCCGCTAACTATCTGTTTGAGCAGGGACATCGCCAGCTGCTGACCCTGCACTGCCTGCGCCGTTACACCATGGCGCAGCGGCTGGCGGGCGTGCGTGACGCCTGGCGCGCCAACAATCTCTACATGGATGAGCGCCGCCATCTGCTGACCGCCGAGGGCTTTGGCAGTGCCGAGGCGGAGCAGCGGGTTAGCGCCTGGCTACAGCGTACGCCAGCCAACAAGCGGCCAACGGCGATCCTCGCCGGTGGCGATTTTATGGCGATGGGCGCCATGAGCGCGCTGCAAAATGCCGGCCTGCGCGTGCCGCAGGATATCTCGGTCATGAGCATGGATGGCTTCAACCTGGCGGCGATTCACGATATCGCCCTGACCTCGGTACACGTGCCGCGCAACGAACTGGGCAGTGAGGCGGTGCGCGTGCTACAACAGCGGCTGCTCAACCCCGACGGCCCGTGCGGCAACCTGCTGCTCGCCGGTCGGCTGGTGAACGGCGAAACGGTGCGCCGCCTGCGTCAGCAGGCGCCGGTGCGTCAGGAAGGACTGTACGAATAGCGCGGCGCTACAGGTGAAAAATACGCCCGCTGCCATCGGGCAGTTCAACCGTGATGCTCAGTTTGCCGCCCAGCGCCTCAACGTAACGCTTCAGGGTATCAAGCTTGATTTCGTTGCCGCGCTGCTCAATTTGCGCCACCGCAGGCTGGCTGATGCCCATGCCTTCGGCGACGTTTTTTTGTGACAGGTGCAGCTCTTCACGCAGCTTTTGCAGGCCAGGCTGCAACAGCATCGCCTCTGCCATATCCTGAATCAGCATCTTCCCTTCCGGCATCGCATTAGTTTCCGTTTTCATCTTTACCCTCAGTGGTCATATCGATGGCAGCAGGCTTCCGCCCTGTAGCCAGCATTGTTGTTCCAGACTCTCCAGCCGCAGTTCCGACGGCTGCGGTCGACCAAAAAAGTAGCCCTGAAACAGCGTGCAGCCCTCTTCGCGCAGCTTGAGGAACTGTTCGCTGCTTTCCACGCCTTCGGCGGTGATCTGAATATCCAGACTACGGCTCATGCCGGTGATGGCGCGAATGATCGCCAGCGCCTCACGGCTGTCACCCATGTCGTTGATAAACGACTTGTCGATTTTGATTTTGTCGAAGGGAAACGAGCGCAGGTAGCTGAGCGATGAATAGCCGGTGCCAAAATCATCCAGCGCGATCATCACGCCCAGCGCCTTGAGGTTTTGTAGGGTGCGAATGTTGCCGAGCGAATCGTCCAGCAGCACCGATTCGGTGATCTCAACCTCCAGCCGGTGCGGGCTCAGGCCGGAATCGCGCAGCGCCGCTTCCACCGTTGACACCAGCGAGCTGTTTTTAAACTGCATCGGCGACAGGTTCACCGAAATGGTCTGCTCGCCCGCCCAGCTCACCGCTTCGCGGCACGCCTCATACAGCGCGTAGGCGCCCAGCATATGAATCAGCCCGGTCTCTTCAGCGATGGGAATAAAGTCGTTGGGCATAATCAGCCCTTTAACCGGATGGTGCCAGCGCATCAGCGCTTCATAGCCGAGAATATTAGTATGTTCGGCGTCAGTAATGGGTTGATAATAGAGCTTAAGTTGCTTGTTGGTGATCGCTTCGCGCAGGTCGTTTTCGATGATGCGCCGCGTGCGGGCCGCGTCATCCATCGCCAGCGTAAAATGTTCATAGCGGTTGCGGCCATTGCGCTTAGCCTCATACAGCGCCATGTCGGCACAGCGCAGCAGATGTTCCGGTGAACCGATCGCGCTGCTGGCCAGCGCAATGCCAACGCTCAGCCCCACCGTCAGATTATGCCCTTCGATGTTAACCGGTGGCCGAATCGCTTCAATCAGGCGCGATGCCAGCGCGCTCGCCTCATCCAGCTTATCCAGCCCCGGCAGCACAATGGCAAACTCATCGCCGCCGATGCGTGCCAGCGTATCGCTGTCGCGGATCACGCCGCGCAGCCGTTTTGCGACCGATCGCAACAGTTCGTCGCCAATCTGGTGGCCCAGCGCATCATTCACATTTTTGAAGTTGTCGAGATCGAGGCACAGCACCGCCAGCAGCTTGTGATGCTGGGCATCGGTGCGCAGCGCCTCGCTGAGTCGCTGACGGAACAGCACGCGGTTCGGCAGGCTGGTGAGATTATCGTGGTGCGCCATATGACGAATGCGTGCGTCGACTTCCCGCTGATCGGTCACGTCTTCGACAATCAGCATGACGTAGTCCTGACGTGCATCCTCGCCTTTGATGGTGGTGGCGCGCGAATGCAGAATGCGTTCACCGGTCGAGGTGGTGAGTAACTGCTCACACTGATGCACGCCTTCGGTACGCAAGGCGATATCCGCTAAATCGTTGAAGTAGTCGCTCAGCTCGGGCGACATACAATCCTGCGGACGACGATGCTGAAACTGCGCTTTGGTGGTGCCGAACAGCTGTTCTGCTTTGTCATTGATCAGCAGAATTTCGCGTGAAATAGCGTCTTCCACAATCACGCAGGAAGGTATATTGCTGATGATGTTATCAAGAAAGTTCGACAGCGATTCCATCTGCGCGCTCTGCGCTTCTGCCAGATCTTTCGCACGCAGCAGTTGCTGTTCATGCTCGCGCTTTTCCGTCACGTCGCGGGTGATTTTAGCGTAGCCAATCAGCTTACCGTTATCGTCATGAATGGCGTCGATCACCACATGTGCCCAGAACGCGCTGCCATCTTTACGGTAACGCCAGCCTTCGTCCTCGAAACGGCCAGAGGTGAACGCTACGTGAAGATTGGCCTCCGGCGTTTTCTCCAGGCGCTCCTGCCCGCTATAAAACACGGAAAAATGTTTGTTGAGAATTTCGCTGGCGAGATAGCCTTTTGCCCGCTGGGCACCGGCGTTCCAGTTCACCACCCGGCCCTGCAGATCCAGCATATAAATCGCGTAATCGGTGACCCCTTCCACCAGCAGACGGAATTTGGTCTCCTGTTCGCGTCGTTCGCGCTCCACGCGCTGTTGTTCGGTGCAGTCACGGGTGATTTTGGCGTAGCCAATCAGCTGGCCGCTCTCGTCACGAATGGCGTCGATGATCACGTGCGCCCAGAAGGTGGTGCCATCTTTGCGATAGCGCCAGCCCTCATCTTCAAAGCGGCCGGTACGCCAGGCGGTTTGCAGATTGCGTTCTGGCAAATAGGTCAGCCGATCCTGCATGCTGTAAAAAATACCGAAATGCTTGCCGATCACCTCTTCAGCCACATAGCCTTTGGCGCGCTGCGCACCGGCATTCCAGTTCACCACCAGCCCATCCTGATCGAGCATGTAGATGGCGTAATCGGTGACGCCTTCCACCAGCAGGCGGAACTTCGCCTCCTGTTCGCGCACTTTGCGCTCCGCTTCCTGCGCCTGCGTGCGGTCGCGGGTAATCTTGGCAAAGCCGATCAGCTTGCCACCGTCGTCATGCACGGCGTCGATCACCACATGTGCCCAGAAGGCGCTGCCATCTTTGCGCAGCCGCCAGCCTTCAGTTTCAAAACGCCCGGTTTCGCGGGCGATGCTTAAGCCGCGCTGCGGCATGCCTTTATCGCGATCTTCCTGGGTATAAAATTGCGCAAAATTTTTGCCCACGATCTCCTCGGGCGTGTAGCCCTTGGCCCGTTGCGCGCCGGCATTCCAGTTGGCCACGGTGCCATCCGGCATAAGCATATAAATGGCGTAATCCACTACGCTTTGCACCAGCAATCGATACAAAATATCGTCGTTGTTATTCATTCTGATTTGCCTGTCATCGTGCTGTGTGTTGACTCGCCGGAAAAGGTCCAGCGATAACTCGGCCTGGTTGTTCAGCGCGGCGCTGAACAGAGGTTGCTGACACATGATTATCACGTCTTACATAGAGAGTTTATCGGCAACAGCGAGGAAATATTCAGCCAACCGGCATCATGCCAGCGCTTTTTTGCCTGCCGCCGCGCCAGACGCGACATGGCTTGCAGAAGAATTAGCACGTTACGCCGGTTCTGCCGCGCTGCGGATTAACTGATTATAAAAGCAGGTGGCAAAAAAATAGCAATGTGCATTAGAATTGCGCTGGCTGATTAATTTCGACAGCAAATACTATTATAAAATTCCTTTTTACTCTTTTTTAGAGACAAGTCTCAAATTGGTCTCATCCAGAGGCGGCAATAATGGTCAGGGAAGCACCGGCTTTGTAATTAATGATGGTGGTAACACCGTCGTTTAACAAGGCAGCAGTCAATTTAGCTCATCGCATTTCTGGGAAACGCACATGATTAAAACTATTTTTATTGTTGATGATCATCCGATCATATGTACGGGAATTAAAGCGTTTCTACGCGCCAATGGATATGAGATCGCCGGGATTGCTGAGAATGGGCTTTCGGTTATCGCTGACGTCGGGCTGCATCGTCCCGATTTGGTGATTATGGATCTCAACATCCCCGGCAGGGATGGTATACAGGTTATTGAAATACTTAAAAAAATAAACTCAAGGCAGCGCATTATCGTATTGACCGCGTCGGAAAGCGAATACCATTTGCAGCGCTGTCTGCAGCTGAACGTGGAAGGCTTCGTGTATAAAAGCCACGATATCAGCCAGCTACTGGTGGCTATTCGCGCGGTCAACAAAGGCGAGCGCTATTATCCATTGCAGATTGACCTGGAGAGTGAAGATCGCGACAGCGAAAGTCGCCGTTTAATGAGCCTGTCACGCCGTGAATTGTCGGTACTGGTTCGCCTGGCGTCCGGACAGTCAAATAAAGAGATTGCGGCACAGCTCTGTCTGAGCAATAAAACCATCAGCACCTATAAGGTAAAGATCCTGAGAAAGTTGGGGATAAAAAGCATTGTAGAAATAAATGAAATGGCGAAAAGAAATAACCTTGTCTGATTGATATTCTTCTTTTTTTGCCAACTGGTCAGAGTTGTTCTCTTTATTTTTAGGAACTTTTTTAGCTCTTCTTTTAATACGTTCGTGTAATGCAGCCATGGCGGCGGGCCGTTATTATGTTGTTTATTTCCAAATCCGCGGGATAAATAACGTAAATCGCTGTCCATGGCTGATTATCCCTTGAGCGATCCCCGTCAGTAACAGTAGACTTGCCGCCACGTTTCACCTCGCCTGTTTGTGCCCCTATGTTATCGCCGAAATTATTGTGCGGAATGGCCCTGATGCTGTGCCTGAGCGGCTGCGGCACGCTATCCAGCAATCACATTGATCTTTCCGCACGCGCGATGCATCTGGCCGTCTGCGGTGCGCCGCTGTGGCAGCAGGTTGACGCGCTGGCGCTGCCGCAACTGCAACAGACGCCGGGCATCAGCATCGCGGTGCTTGATGCGCAGGGCAGGCAGCAATTATTTAACTACGGCTATCTGGATAGTTCCAGAAAAGCGCCGGTAACCAGCGACACGCGTTTTGCCATCGGTTCGCTGAGCAAAGGTTTTACCGCCGAGGCCACCGCGTGGCTGGTGCAACATCAGCAGCTGAACTGGCAGGATAAACTCGGCGCGCTGCTGCCCGATCCCGCCGCGCTGAGCGCTGACGCCCGGAATATCACCCTTGAGCAGCTGGCGACCCACAGCGCCGGTCTGCCGCGCCAGATCACCAACAGCGCGATGCTGGCAAAGCTGGTCGACTACCTGTTTACCGGCGCGCCCTTTTATCAGGATCTCGATCGCGGTGAGTACCGGCGCTGGCTGGCCGCGTTCCATCGCCCGGCTCAGCCGCAGGTGGTTTATTCCAATCTCGGCTATGCGTTACTCGATCGCGCGGTGCTGCTGAAAAGCGGCCAGCCACCACAACAGTGGGTCGCACAGCAGATTTTGCAGCCGCTGGCGATGCGCCACACCGGCTATCAGCCAGATGCGCTGCCCGACAGCGCCGATCGCGCCGTGGGTCACGCGGGCGACCAGCCTAAATTTATGTCGCGCGGCCAGCCGGTGCCGGACTGGCAGTTTCACGGCGATATGGTGGGCGCGGCCGCGTTGTGGTCAACCAGCCGCGACCTGCTGCGTTATGCGCAGGCGCACTTGCAGGGCAGCGGCGATGCCACGCTGGATGCGGCATTTCAGGATGCGATGCGGGTGCGCATTACCGCGCCCGGCCACGATGATGCGGCGCTGGGCTGGCTGCAAAACACGCTGTTTGGCCAGCAGATCCTTTATCAGTCGGGGTTTATTGGCGGCTTCGCCAGCTATATTGGGCTGGATCGCCGCCACGGTACGGCGGTGGTGGTGTTGCAGAACAGCTTTAACTGGCGCAATGATATCGGTCATCGCCTGCTGCTGCGCCTGGCGGAGCAGCAGGATCATCCCTGTACGACAGCTAGTGTTGCGCTACCGGATGCCAAAAGTGAGTCAGCGCACCTTCTCCGCCGGTCAGCGGATCGTTCTCTGGTAGCGGCACGTGACTGATGCGTTCCTGCGAGCGCTCCAGCAGGCTTTTATCATCACGTAGCGTTTCGGGCTCCATCTGATTGGGATAGGCGCCGACGCAGAAAAAATCTTCGCTGGCGGCGACCTGCTTATGGCCGACGCCCGCCGGAATCAGCACCGCATCCCCGGCGCGCAGCGTGACCATGCGGCCATTGTCACCGCCAAACAGCACTTCTGCCCAGCCCGCGCCCACGCCCAGCAGCTCATGAGTATTGGGATGATAATGGGTATAAGGATGGATTGGATAGCGCCAGCGCGGCGTCCAGTGATGCTGCGCAAAGGTCTTTTCAAACCAGCCGGCGATATCCTCTTCTTCGCCCTCCTCCACCTCATGCAGCCCAACGCGCGGATAGATGATCAGCGGCAGCGGGTTATTGGGCACGCCGTTGTCGACGGTGGCCAGCATCAGATGAAGCGGATTGGCCGATGCGCCGGCAGAAAAAGTGCCAGCCGCAAAGGACATAGAAAGCAGTAACGACGACGACACGGGCACAATGGGAGGACACATAAGCCATCTCCAGACAGTGAGAACGATTAGCTATAATTGTGGCAAATTTTCACAAACTCACAACAACTTCCGCTGCGCTTCCATCACAAAAAATGCTTAACAATGAATCACTAAGTCAAATTCAGGCAAAAAAAAACCGGTGACGATAATCACCGGCTGAACCACGAGGTTCTAAGGCACTGACGGGCTACTGGATTCGTTGCATTGCGGGCTTCACCACTTTCTCGCCCTGATGACCATAAAATTGATACAGCGTCTCGGCGGCCGCTTCGGTTAACACCATGATTTCGATGCGCCGGTTGCGGTCGCTTAACGGATTCTGCTGATCGAGCGGCATTCGCGCCGCCATGGCGTTAACCTGAATCACGCGGGCCGATTCCAGCCCGCCGCGCTCCAGCATGCGCCGGGCGGCCAGCGCACGGTCGCCGGAGAGATTCCAGTTGTTATAGGCGGCGTTGTCGCTGTAACGCGCTGCATCGGTATGCCCGGTGATCATGATCTGGTTATCGATGCGGTTAAACACCGGCGCCAGCTCGGTCAGCAGCCGCGCAAAATAGGGCATCAGCACCGCGCTACCGCGGGGAAACATGGTGCGATCGCTGTCATCCTGAATCAAAATGCGCAGCCCCTGCGGCACTTTCTCCAGCGACAGGTTATTTTGCGCGTTATAGAGCGTGGCGATGTTCAGGATCACCTGGCGCAGCTTTTCCAGCTCGCTGTCGGAGCGCGAGATCACGCTGCTCAGGCTTTCCGCCGGTTCCGCCAGCGGCGGCGCGGCATCACGGGTTGCGCTGTTGATCGATCCGCCATCGGCACGTAGCTCCGCCTGGGCGGTCGGCAGGCTGCTGGTGGTCACTTCAGGCTCCGTTGCCACCTCAATCTGCGGGCTGACCGGCGCCGAGCCATGATGGCTGCCAAAGGCGAACGGGTTAAAATCGGAGTTATCGAAGAACGAGGTATGGTGCATCTGCGCCACGATCTCCCGCCGTTCATCTTCCGACACCGAACTGATGATCAACTTCGTGGTGGTCACCAAAGGCGCAGAGCGTATTTCTGAAGTCTCGGCGCGCTTTACCCTTGATGCGCTGCCGGGCAAGCAGATGGCGATCGACGCCGATCTCAACGCCGGATTGATCAATCAGGAAGAGGCACGTCAGCGGCGCAAAGATGTCGCCAACGAGGCGGATTTCTACGGCGCGATGGACGGCGCGTCGAAGTTTGTGCGCGGTGACGCCGTAGCCGGGATCATGATCCTGTTGATCAACGTGCTGGGCGGCATTTTGATCGGCATCTTCAAATACAATCTGCCTGCCGGTCAGGCGTTTGAGCAATATGTTCTGCTGACCATCGGTGATGGTCTGGTGGCACAGATTCCCTCGCTGCTGCTGGCAACCGCCGCGGCGATCATCGTGACCCGCGTCAGCGATGGCAACGACATTGGCGACGAGATCAAATCGCAGCTGCTGGCAAAACCCTCGACGCTCTACACCGCCGCACTGGTGATGTTTGTGCTGGCGGTGGTGCCTGGCATGCCGCACACGGTGTTTTTAACCTTTACCGGCCTGCTGCTGTTTGCCGCCTGGCGCCAGAACCGCCGCGTGCAGCCAGCAACGCAGAACGAAAACGATATCAGCGCCATTCAGCAGGCGTTACAGCCGGAAGATGATGGCCTGAGCGTCAGCTGGCAGAGCATTCCGCTGATCGAGCCGGTTGGCCTGAATCTGGGCTATAAGCTGGTGACCATGGTGGATAAAGCCAAAGGCAGCCCGCTGACCCAGCGTATTCGCGGCGTGCGTCAGGTGGTGTCGGAAACCAGCGGCGTGCTGCTGCCGGAGATCGCCATTCGCGAGGATTTCCATCTCAAACCGGCGCAGTACGCGATAAAAATCAACGGCGTACGCACCGCCATTGGTGAAGTGCACGCCGACCGGCTGATGGCGATTCCCACCGCCGAGCAGTATGGCGAAATCGACGGCCTGCTCGATACCGATCCCGCTTATGGCATGGCGGTGACCTGGATTCTGCCGGAGATGAAGGCCAAAGCGCTGAACCTTGGCTATCAGGTGGTGGACTGCGCCAGCGTGGTCGCTACCCATGTGAATAAAGTGGCGCGTGAGAACCTGCCGGAGCTGTTCAATTATGAAGATATCACCGCGCTGAACGAGCGGCTGGCCAGCGTGGCGCCGAAGCTGGCGGAAGATCTCAACGCCGCGCTGAACTACAGCCAGCAGCTGAAAATTCACCGACTGCTGTTGCAGGATCAGGTATCGCTAAAGGATATCGCCACTATTGCCACCACGCTGGTGGAGAGCGCGGCGGTGACCAAAGATCCGATCCTGCTGGCGGCGGACGTGCGCTTTGCGCTGCGCCGCGCCATGGTAGCGGCGATCGCGCCGGATCATAAACCGCTGTCGGCCTTTACGCTCGACAGCGATCTGGAGAACCTGCTGCTGGCGGCGCTGAATCAGGCACAGCAGGCGGGCAAGATCGCTCTCGACAGCTTCCCGGTGGATCCTAATATTCTCACCCAGCTGCAATCCACCCTGCCGGTGATCCATGAGCAACTGAAGGCGCAGAACCTGACGCAGGTGCTGCTGGTCACGCCGCAGCTGCGCCCGCTGATCGCCCGCTACGCACGGCTGTTTGCCGCCGGTTTGCAGGTGCTCTCCTATAACGAAGTGCCGGATGACGCCCGCCTGGAGATTGTCGGCACCGTTAGTTAAGATATTTCTTTACTTATCAGGCCCGGAAACCCCGCCGGGCGCTGTTTTTCGCTGCTTTATCCTCCGCTATTCCTGCCTGAAAAAATTATTTATTAACGCTATTCAACTATTTAGTTATGCAATCGCTTGCCCTAAGTAATGTCCCATATCGGCTGTGTTTTCAGGCGTTTATCATCCGCACCTTCTGGGGCCGCAGCCCGTCAGAGGCCGCATTTCCTGCGTCCTGCGTCCCGTTTATGCATCTCTTCCGCTGGCGCTCTGCCGGTGGAAAAACATAAGGACATGCCGATGAAACTCTCTCTGTTAACCCGTAGCTGCCTGCTGGCTTTGGCCACCGGCGGCGTTGTGCCTGCGCTGCAGGCTGATGCCTGGCGTGCCGAAGGTGGTGAATCCAAAATCGTGACCAGCGGTCATACCACCAGCACACCGGACGATTATCCGCTTTATGCCGAAGGTGCAGGCAGCACGCTCATTAGCGAAAATGCTTATGAATTCAATACCACCGGCAACGATCTTTACGCGGCTTATGCACTGGATGGTGGCACGATCATCGCCAACGGCGGCAACTTTACCACCAACGGTACCGGTGCCCACGGCCTGCTCGCCGAAGCGGCAACGCTGGTGATTAACGGCGGCACGGTAGCCACCTCCGGCAGCAGCAGCCATGGGATAATGGCCAGCGGCGGCGCGGCTGATATCAGCCTGGAAGATCTGAATATCACCACCTCCAGCAACAATAGCGACGGCATCAAGATGACCGGTGGCACGCTGGAGGCCCAGCGCGTGACGCTAACCACCTCCGGCAGCAACGCTGATGCGATTTCGCTCGATAACAGCCAGGCGGATCTCAGCGATAACAGCAGCATGATTACCCGTGGCGATAACAGCAACGGCGTCAGTGTGGTCAACAACAGCCGACTGACCGTCAGCGACACCACCATTGAACTGGCAGGCAGCGGCAATGCCAGCGGACTGAATATCAGTGACAGCACCGTTGATGCCACGCGCCTGACCATTACCGCCGCCAACAGCAGCCGCGGTATCCTGGCCAGCAGCAGTGACAACAGCCACCTGCTGCGGCTCAGCCAGACCAGCATCACCACCGACGAGGGGGATGCGCTGGTGCTGTCGGGCGGTACCGCTAATCTGGCTAATCTGACCATCAGCAGCAGCGAAGGGTACGGCATCCGCAGTACCAACACCGCGCTGACGCTCAACCAGGGCACGATTGAAACAGGCGGCAGACAGTCAGATGCTATCTGGCTAAGCGGTGACAACAGCGTTGCCGACATCGACAGCGTTGAACTCGTGGCCAGCGGCCTGGGCGCGCATGCCGTGCTGCAGGATGGCGGCAACATCACGCTGCGCAACAGCGAACTGCGCACCAGCGGCATTGGTGGACACGTTATCGACAGCAGCAACGGCGTGTTCAACGGCGATAATCTGCGCATCAACAGCAGCGGCGCAGGTGGCCACGGTGTGCTGGTCGGCGCTGATGCGGTAGTAACCTTAATCAACAGCGAGATCAACAGCAGCGGCAGCGGTAGCGCCGGTATGCGCGTTAACAGCGGCGGCAGACTGATCGGTAGCGGCCTGGGCATTGACGCCAGCGGCGGCTCAGCGGTGACGCTACAGGGCGGCGATCTGCAGCTCAGCGAGAGCAAATTACACGCCACAGGCACCACCGCGGTGCTGGATATCCAGCCTGCCGATGCCGTGCGTGGCCAGGGTCGTTTTGATAATGTCACCTTCAGCAGTGAACAGGGTGCGCTGATCAAAGTCATCGGCGGCAATGCCGATCTGATCTTCAGCGGCAGCGGCCAACTGCAAAGCAGCGGCGGCGGATTGTTGCTGGACGCGACCACGCCGGGCACCAGCGATCTCACCGTGCAGGCGGATAACTATCAGCTGGCTGGCGATATGCGCGTCGGTGATAACCATCGGGCGGCGGTGACGCTGAGCGGTGAGTCGGTGTGGCAGGGAGCAGCGTCCGCGCTGACCGCGCTGTCGCTGAATAACAGCCGCTGGCTGATGACGCTCTCCTCTACGCTTGGCGCGCTAAACCTCGAAAATGGTCGCGTGAACTTTGGCGCGGACGGCGGGAATGATTTTCAGACGCTGACCACCGATTCACTCAGTGGCAGCGGCGAGTTTGCCCTGCGCACCGATATCGCTAACCTGCTCGGTGACCGGCTGCAGGTCACGGCTGACGGTGCCTCACAGGGGAATCACACCCTTGTGGTGGAAGATTCGGGTCGTGCGCCGCAAAACGGCGACGATCGCCTGATGCTGGTCGATGCCAACGGCGGTGATGCGCGCTTTAGCCTGGCGGGCGAGCATGTCGATGCCGGGGCATTCCGTTACTATCTGCAGGAAGAGAACAGCGACTGGTATCTGGCGACGCTCACCGAACCGGTTGATCCGGTCACGCCTGTGGACCCAGTGGACCCAGCCGATCCGGATCCGATAACGCCGGTCGATCCGGTCACGCCCGTTGTGCCGATTGTTCCGGAAGATCCCCAGGATCCTGTGGCTCCCGCCAGACCTGACACGCGCGCTAATAACCTGTCAAAAGGCGCCAACGCTGGTTTAGGCCAGCAAACTGCGTTGATTGCTTTGCTGACGGCGGAAAACGCCACGCTGGTTGAACGTATGGGTGAACTGCGCACCGATAGCGGCAGCGGCTTCTGGGTGCGGATTATCAGTGAAAACCTGCAGCACGACCTCGCCCGTAGCCGCGCCTTTGAGCAGCACATCGGTGGCTTGCAGTTGGGAAGCGATAAGCGTTTGCAGTACGCAAGCGGCGATCTGCTGCTGGGCGGGCTGTTCAGCACCACCGTCTCGCAGCAGGAATACGGTAATAACAGCTCTGGTAAACTCACCGCCATCAGCCTCGGTGGCTATGCGACCTGGCTGGATCACAACGGTTTTTATGCCGATGCAGTCGTGAAATTTCATACCATCGAAAACACCATCGATATGCGCAATAACCTCTTTCACCGCGTTGATGGCGATAGCAACAGCCATGCCCTGACCGCCAGTCTGGAGGTCGGTAAGCAATGGAAAAATGAGGCAGGCTGGTTTGTTGAGCCACAGGCGCAGCTCACCTCTTTTATTCTGGCTGGCGATACGCTCACGCTGGATAACGAGCTGGAGATTAAAAACCGCCATTACACCTCCTTGCAGAGCCGGTTTGGCGTGCGTGCGGGTCGTGATCTGGCGCTGGACGATCAGCAGTCGCTGGGCGCCTATGCCAAAGTGTCGAAAATCACCGAGCACGGCAACGAGCCGGAAGTGCGCGTTGATGGCGTGCCGCTTTATGCCGCGTTGCCTGGCAACCGCATGGAGTACGCGGTGGGCGTCAACTGGCAGCTGAACGACAAGCATAAGTTTTATGCGGAGGCGGGTTATGGGCACGGTAAGCGGATTGAGCAGCCAATGACCTTCAGTGCCGGATATCGTTATAGTTTTTAAGGGGGGCCTTCGGGCCAGGCCTGGGCCTTATTGAGCCTTGAGGCCAGGCTTGGCCCTGGGTCAAGGGCTTAAAGGCCAGGTCAACGGCCATTTCGTTCTGCCCTTCGGGCCGCCCGAGCAGGGGCGGCATGCGCCCCGCCCCTGCACCCCGGCTATCCGGCAAACACAACCGCCCGCCGCAGGCGGGTACCTTCGTCGGTTCACATTTCTTCACGGACCGCTCGCGATTCGCTCCTGCTCAGCGCTCCCTTGTCCCGCCATCCATGGCGGGACATCCTAAAATGTTCACCTCCTCAGCGGTAGTGATGCCTCCTCAAGGTCAACCCCCAGGTCAAAACCCAAACCTTAATTCAAAAGGGAAAGGGAAAAGGGAAAAGGGAAAAGGGAAAAGGGAAAAGGGAAAAGGGAAAAGGGAAAAGGGAAAAGGGAAAAGGGAAAAGGACTTTAATCATTTTAAATATAATGGAAATAGATAAACCACTAACTTGCTATATGAATACTGCTTTATTGAGGACTTAAAGTTTTAGTAAGGAATCTCATTAAGGTTTGGGTTTTATTTAAGAGTTTGGGTTTTATTTAAGGGCTTGGGTTTTATTTAAGACTTTGCTTTTAGTCTGTTTGGTTTTGACTTTGAGGAGGCATCACAAACGCCGAGGGAAAAGTGTTTTCCAGGATGAGCCGCAGGGATGCGGCGAGAAGGCGCGCTGAGCAGGAGCGAATCGCGCCTGATCCGTCAGGAAAACGCTTTTGCTGAGGGAACCCGCCTTTGGCGGGCGGTTGTGTTTGCCGGATAGCGCGGGTGCAGGGCCGGGGCGACTGCCGGCCCTGCTCGTACTGCCTTCAGGCAGAACGAAATCGCCTTTGACCTTGACCTGGGTTTTGACTTTGAGGAGGCATCACAAACGCCGAGGGAAAAGTGTTTTCCAGGACGAGCCGCAGGGATGCGGCGAGAAGGTGCGTTGAGCAGGAGCGAATCGCGCCTGGTCCGTCAGGAAAAGGCTTTTGCTGAGGGAACCCGCTCAGCGGGCGGTTGTGTTTGCCGGATAGCGCGGGTGCAGGGCCGGGGCGACTGCCGGCCCTGCTCGGGCTGCCTTCAGGCAGAACGAAATGGCCTTTGACCCTAAGACATTGACCTTAAAAGCTGCCTGCAAGGCAAAACGAAATGGCCCTCTGGCCTTAAGACCTTGACCTTAAAGCCGCCTGCAAGGCAAAAAGCCGCCTGCTTCCAGGCCCCCTCCCCCAACTGTTATAGGTTTCCCTTCCCCTTCTGTCTCTGCTATGAGACGCCATTTTATGCTTTACTATGTAGCAGAATGCATCAACGAGGAATCACGATGGAAGCCATTAAAAACATCATGCTGCGGGAAATCGCCATCCTGAACCGGGAAGAACGTCGGGACAACCGACCGCGTTTCAGCCTGAATTTCCTGCGCACGCACCCGGGCCTGTGGGCCATCATGTACATCTGTTACGCGCTTTGCGTGGTGCTGATCTTCACCACCGACTTTCTCGGCTGGCCGGCGTTCTGGTTCGCCACGGCGTTTGTGCTGATCATGAGCGTGCTGATGCTGATGGATATCAATCCAAAGTACCGATTTGAAGATATCGACGCCCTCGATCTGCGCGTCTGCTTTAACGGCGAATGGTATTACGTGCGCGCCCTGCCGCAGCATGCCATCGATGAAGTGCTGGCAAACCGCGAGACGCCGGAGGCGGTAAAAGAAGGCATCGCCCGCCTGATGCAGCAGAAAGGCGAGGTCGATTTCTACGATCTCTACTTCCTGACCTGGGGCAACCGTGCGGCCAGCAAGATCTAATGTGGCTGGCTGAGCTGCTCGCTAATCAGCTCGGCCAGAATCGCGACTGCCGCTTCCTGCGCTGCATCCCACGGCCAGGCGGTATTAAAGCGAAAGTAGTTAATATACTGATTGCCTGAAGAAAACATACTGCCCGGCGCAATGCTGATGTGGTGCTCCAGCGCGCGACGATAAAGCCGCGTCGCATCCTGTCCGGCAGGCAGTTCAATCCATAAAAAATAGCCGCCCTGCGAATCGTTGATTTTCACCTGCGGCGGCAACAATCGACGCAACGCCTGACGCGCATGATTTTTACGCTGGGCCATCACCTGACGAATACGCCGCAAATGACTGTCATAGCTACGCGTGCCGAGATAGTTCGCCAGCGCCAGCTGCATCGGCGCGCTGGTAGAGAGCGTGCTCATCAGCTGTAACCGCTGAATGCGCTGCGCATGCCGACCCGCCGCTACCCAGCCGACGCGAAATCCCGCCACCAGATTCTTGGAAAATGACGAGCAGTGCATCACATTGTCATGCTGATCCCAGGCTTTCACCGGCAGCGGCCGCTTGCCACCAAACCACAGCTCGGCATAAACATCATCTTCGATTAACGCCACGTTACGCGCCGCCAGCAGCGCCGCCAGCCGCTGCTTGTTAGCATCCGGCATAGTAAAACCCACCGGATTTTGCTGGTTGCTCATCAGCCAGCACGCCTTGATCGGCCAGCGATTCAGCGCCTGTTCCAGCTGATCGAGATCGATGCCGTGCTGCGGATCGGTGGCGATGGCCACCGCCTTGAGCTTCAGCCGCTCAATCGCCTGCAATGCGCCATAAAACGCCGGGTTTTCAATCACTACCCAATCTCCCGGCTCGGTCACCGCCTGCAAACTGAGATTCAGCGCTTCCATGGCGCCGTTGGTAATGACGATCTCATCCGGTGACACGGTAATGCCCTGCTGCGCATAGCGTTGTGCCAGCGTTTTACGCAGCGTTTCATTGCCGGGCGGCAGGTTATTCAGCGCATCGCTGGGTTTGAGATGGTGTGAGACGTTGCTAAGCGAGCGCATCAGCTGGCGCATCGGGAAGAGTTCAGGATCGGGAAAAGCGGAGCCAAACGGAATCACCTGCGGGTCGCGCGCCGCCTGCAGCACTTCAAAGATAAAGCCGTTGATATCGACGCTTTCGGCCAGCTGCACCGGCTGATGGCTGGCAGGCTGGCTGAGGTATTCCGCGCGCGGCGCGACAAAGTAGCCCGACTGCGGTCGCGAGACGATCCAGCCCTGGCTCTCCAGCACCTGATAGGCGTGCATCACCGTCATCAGGCTCATGCCGCTGAGTTCCACCTGCTGACGCAGCGAGGGCAGCTTCTCTCCCGGCTGCCAGGCTTCCGCCTCGATTTGTTCCCGTATCTGCTGCACCAGCTGTTGGTATTTTGCCACGTTACGCTTTCATTTTTGGCTGTTTGAGGCCGCGCAGTATAACTAAATTTATCGCCGATTGCTGAAGCCGGTTTATGAGTTTACTTTTGATTTTACGAAGGGCTGATCGAACGGGGCATTAACACTGATCTGACTTAGTTGACCTGTCTGGCCACACTGCGCTGACGTCGCATTTTTCAACACGCGCCCGCTAACCCGGCGGGCGTTTTGGGGTGTATCGCCGCGCTGTTTGCCTTCAACCATCCCGCCACTCTGCGCCCGCATGTGGCCCTTCCCCTCAGAAAATTCCAGTTTCGGGACAGGTCTTCTGTCGATGATTTGCCGCAACCAGCAGAATCGCGCAAACCCGGCTATTCCGGTTAGCACGCTACGAATGATTCGCAGCGTAATTTCATTCTGAGGGAAACAGCATGACCATGCAGATCAATAATGCACTTGAGTATTGGACGAGCACTAATGAGTGGAGTATTACCCTGACGCCAACAGAGACCGATCTGGAGTTTTTGTGGGTCTATTTCAACAATGTAGAGATTAAAGTGCCTGTTGCGGGCCAGAACCCCATTATCTGGTCGGCGCCAAAAGACCTGTTTAAAGAAGGCGTAAACAGCGTCAGCATGCGCTTCGACGACTTCGCGAAAAACCCTGGCGTAACCTCGGTATTCAACTTAAATCTCGATACCACTGCTCCCATTAAGCCACGCATTCTTTTTACCACCGACGATGTCGGCAGCAACACCGCTATCGTGGGCCCGGACGGCCGCACCGACGATCAATCACCGGTACTCAATGGCCTTGCTGAGCCAAAAAGCCTGGTGACACTTTATAACGCGCAGGATGAGGTGATTGGCAGTGCGATTGCCGACGGTAACGGCCTGTGGCAGATCGAGGTCGAACTAGCCGATGGCGAGCATGGATTCTATGTCACGGCGGAAGATGCTTTGGGTAACGTCAGCGTTGAGTCCGATGCCTTTAACCTGGTTGTCGGCCCGGATCTCGGCAACACGCCGCCCGGCGTGGCGCTGATCACCCATGCTGAGGATGACGTTGGCGCGTCAACCGGCGAATTGCGCTCTGGCGCCATCACCGATGACACCCGTCCACAGCTGCACGGCACGGCGCAGGCGGACAGCACGATCAATATCCAGTATCGCAACGGCGACGGTGAGTGGATCGACGGCGTCGCGGCAGTAGCCAACGCCAGCGGAGAGTGGAGCTGGACCGCACCTGAGCTGGAAGCAGGCAACTGGGAGTTTCGTGCCAACGCGGGTGGCAGCTGGAGTCAGCCGTTCAAACTTGACATTGCCACCGCAGGCAGTGACGCGCTAAAAGCGGCAATCAGCCAGGCAGAAGATAACTTTGGTGAATACACCGGTCCCCTGCTCAGCGGTGCGATCACCGATGACGCCACGCCAACCCTGAGCGGGCGCGCTGAAGCTAACGCTACGGTGATTATCCGCTGGAACGACGGCAACGATTTCTTTTCCACCACGGTACAGGCAGACGCCAGCAGTAACTGGCAGTGGACCCCCGATCCGGCTCTCGCACCTGGCAAGTGGGACTTTGCGACCAAAACCAGCAGCAACACCTGGAGCACGCCTTTCACGCTGGACATCATCGCGCCCGACTCGCAGGCCCCGCTGATGACGGATGTCTATGACGATGTCATACAAAAGGTCGGTACCGTAGCCAGTGGCACTGAAACCAATGACAACGAACTCCTGCTCAGCGGACGTGGCGAAGCAAATAGCCTCGTGTACATCTATGACAACGAAGTGCTGCTGACCTCGGTAACGGTGGGTCAGGACGGTAACTGGCAAGTGACCACACCGGAACTGAAAGATGGCGATCACAGCCTGGCCGTCAGCCACGGCGACTACAACAGCAGCCTGGCGAGCTGGGATTTTGAAGTCGACACCTTGCCGCCGCCTGATTTCGAGATCGAATCCATTAAAAGCGCAAAGACGTTCAGCCTCTCCTATGAAGAGATTGTTGCTGACGGCCAGAAATCACTGTGGATCGACAACGATAAGCGCCAGTTCAAGGTAGATGGCAACGAAGGTGACGTACTGGAGCTGGAAAACCTGACGCCGCAGGAGTGGCTGTCGATGGGTGAAGTGACCATTGCAGGCACGCAGTATGACGTCTGGAGTCATCAGGGTGGTGAAACTGAACTGCTGATTCAGCAGGGCATCATCAGCGAACTGGATCAGGCGTAACCGCACGGCGACCATCCAGCCGACGCGGGCGCAGCGCCCGCGCTTTAATCCTTAACCTGCTGATGACTAACAAACCGGGCGTATCAGCCCACCATCAGCCCGAAACTTTTAGAGGAATCACTACGTGAATATTTTAAGTACACCAGGCGTTAAAGTTATGGAGCGCGACGACAAACGGCCAACATTCTCCGCTAAGCTGGAAAGCGAGATCGGCAAAGGCGGCGAGGTCGAAATCGTCATCGGCGAACACAAATACACGGTAATGATCGACCCGGCCGACGGTAGCTGGAGCTTTACCTGGCCTGAGGATCTGGATGACGGCACCTACAGCCTCTCCATCCGCGCCACCGACAGCTCCGGCAACGACGGCATTCCAAAGCTCTATAACCTGGTAATCTCCACCACGCCGCCGGAGCCACCGGAATTACTTAACCTTTACGACGATGTTGGCGGCAAAACCGGCAGCTTTGACGCTGGTGTTCTTACCGATGACCGTCGTCCGACACTGACCGGCCTGGCCAAACCGGGTTCCATCGTGGTACTGATGCGCGACGGTGAGGAGATCGGCAGCGCCGTGGCCGACCCGATCACCGGCCTGTGGAGCCTTGAGCCGAACCAGGATCTTGCCGACGGCGAAAACAGCCTGACGCTGGTCACCCGCGATACCTTTGCCAAAAAGGATCGTGAAAGCGAGGAGTCCGAGCCGTTCACCATTGTGGTTGGCCCGGACGCCACCACGCCGGGCCCGGGCCCAGCCCTGGTGTTTATCGACGGCGCAGAAGATAACGTTGGCGCTAACACCGGCCCGCTGGCCTCCGGCGCGCTCACCGACGACACCCGCCCGGAGCTGCACGGCACCGCCCCGGCGGGCAGCACCCTGCGCCTGCAGTACCGCAGCGACAACGGCGACTGGATTGAAGCAGGCAACGTGCCAGTTAATGCTGACGGCAGCTGGAGCTGGGCGCCAGCGGATGCGCTGCCAGACGGTAGCTGGGAGTTTCGCGTGCATGGCGAAGCTGGCTGGACCGACGAGTTCGCGCTGGAAATCAGCGCTGGCGCGCAGAGCACCATAGCGATCACCCACGCTTCAGATAACAAAGGCCCTTATACCGGTGAACTGGCAAACGGCGTCGCTACCGACGACGACACGCCGACCCTGCATGGCCGTGCCGAGGCCAACAGCATCGTCTATATACATGCCCACCTTGCCGACAACGACGCCTGGTCACCGCTGGGCAGTGTACTCACCGGACCGGACGGCAGCTGGAGCCTGACCACCACGCCGCTTATCAACTACGGTAGCTGGCACTTCCAGGCCGGTGCTAACCAGACGGCAGATCCGCAGGCCGACACCTTCCAGCTTGACCTGATTGCCCCCGGCTCCCGCGCGCCGGTTATTGCTGGTGCCTGGGATGACGTGGGTAATATCACCGGCCTGATTCAGGATGGCCGCACCACCAACGACACCACGCCGGAGCTGCGCGGCATCGCCGAGGCCAACAGTGTGGTGATGATTGAGTTCGGCAAACCCGGCGAGCCTTACGATACCAGCCACAGCGTCATTGCCAACGCCCGCGGCGAGTGGTCGTTCACCCCGCCGCAACCGCTGGAGCTGGGCGATTGGGTGTTTCGCACCAAAACGGCGAACGGTACCAGCTACAGCAATAGCTGGCACCTGAATGTCACGGAAGGTGAAAGCCTGGCGATAATCACTGAAGTGATTGATAACGTCGGATCCTGGACCGGCGAGCTGAGCAATCCCGACACAACCGACGACAGTTCACCAACGCTGAAGGGTACCGCGCCGGATGGATCACTGGTGATACTCTATCAGGATGGTGAGGCGATCGGCTCGGTTGTAGCAACTGGTGGCAGCTGGGAATTCACCGTGCCAGGTCTTAACGAAATTAAGACCTACAGTTTTACTGCCGGAGTTCGCGAAGGCGGTACAGATGGGCCTCAGTCAGAAGCCTGGAATATTACACATGAGCCAAACCGTCAGGATTGGTATAAATATGATCTCGGAATTCTTACGTCAAGGGATCTGGCGGCTGGTGAGACTGATACTCAAGCCGGTATAAAGCTTACAACGTTAAGGTATGGTCACAATTGGGGTAGTGTGTCAAACGGATTTAGAAATGAATCTTTAGTCCCAATAACAGGGAGTAATATAGCAGTCACAGGATCAATGAAATTCGAATTTTTGCACGGTATATCCCGTTCCATTGCATTTTCAGTAAATGATGTGCAGGCTGCCTACACTGTTCGATATTATAACTCTGCAGGCACACTAATTGAGCAAAAAAATTATTCAGGAACTCAATCGTACCAAAGCATAAACTATTCCAGTAAAACTGGTGAAAGCATTGCCAGCATTGACGTTACGACGAGTAATGTTAGTGGTAAAGGGATAGATTTGTTAGAGCTTAACAATTTCAGATTCTCAGTTCCGTCAGCTCGTGACATCCAGAAAGAAGAGGAATCTTCTGATCAAAACTCAAGTATTATGGCTGACGCCAGCGCCGCTACCACAATTAAAAACGTGGACGAGCTGGAGGTGATTAACGGCGGCGACGGCGTGGACACCCTGGTCATTACCGGCGCGCAGCAGACGCTGGTGTTATCCGATGTTGCCGACAAGCTTAATTCTGTGGAAGTGATCGACATTACCGGCAGCGGTGATAACCGTCTGGAACTGAACGTCGCTGACGTGCTTAACCACGGCGGTCGCGACCTGTTTATTGACGACGGCAAACTGCAGTTTATGGTGCAGGGCAACGAAGGTGACACCGTGCAGCTTGATGACCTGCTGCCGGACGGCACCGATACCGGCGACTGGATTGCGCAGAACGGCACCGTGACCGTGGCGGGCGTGGAATACCAGGTGTTCAGCCACAGCGGCGAAGAGGCGGAGGTGCTGATCCAGCAGGGCATCAAAACCGAATTGATTTAACGCTCACTCCGGCTGTTAAGGCCGGCTGTTAACATCACCCTTAAGGGAGCCTGCCGGCTCCCTTTTTTATCCGCAAACGTAAAGGGTCACAGGGAAACCTGCGGGCCTGCTTTGCCATTGCCGACTGCGCGCGGCCGCACAAATCCGCCTTTTACCGGCCTTCCCGCCCGGGCCCCACGTTTTTCCGGCCATTCGGGACGGGTCTCATCGCTCATTCACCCACAAATTAGCATGCTGATGATACACCGCACCGGCGTCTTAGCCGGTGAATTAACACAACCATTCAAAGGAACACTGCGTGAATATTTTAGCTAACCCGGGCGTTAAGGTTATGGAGCGCGACGACAAACGGCCAACATTCTCCGCTAAGCTGGAAAGCGAGATCGGCAAGGGCGGCCAGGTCGAAATCGTCATCGGTGGCGACAGCTACACGGTAATGATCGACCCGGCCGACGGCAGCTGGAGCTTTACCTGGCCTGAGGATCTGGATGACGGCACCTACAGCCTCTCCATCCGCGCCACCGACAGCTCCGGCAACGACGGCATTCCAAAGCTCTATAACCTGGTGATTTCCACCACGCCGCCGGAGCCACCAACGCTGTTCACCCTTGACGACGATCAGGGCGACAAGACCGGCTTTTTCAAATCCGGTGAGACCACCGACGACCTGCGTCCGACGCTGAGCGGCCTGGCCAAGCCGGGCGCCATCGTGGTGCTGATGCGCGACGGCGAAGAGATCGGCAGCGCCGTGGCCGACGCCGTGACCGGCCTGTGGAGCCTTGAGCCGAACCAGGATCTTGCCGACGGCGAAAACAGCCTGACGCTGGTCACCCGCGACACCTTTGCCAAAAAGGATCGTGAAAGCGAGGAGTCCGAGCCGTTCACCATCGTGGTTGGCGCAGACGGCGGCGATAACGGCAGCGGCGGCCAGGCGCTGATTACCCACGGCTGGGACGACAGCGGCGAGAACTTCGGCGAGCTGAGCTCCGGCGCGCTGACCAGCGACACCACCCCGCAGTTGCGGGGCACCGCCCCGGCCGAGAGCATCGTGCGCGTGCAGTATCGTGCCGAAAACGGCCGCTGGGTGGACGGCGGCAGCGCCGTTGCCGGCCCGGGCGGCGACTGGAACTGGACCGCGCCGGAGCTGGGCGCGGGCAGCTGGGAGTTCCGCGTGTCGGCGGCCACCTCCGGCGGCTGGAGCGACGAGTTCGCGCTTGAGGTCAGCGGCCAGGCGCAAGCTGAGGTGACCATCACCCACGGCTGGGACAGCGAGGGCGCCTACACCGGCGAGCTGCGCTCCGGCGCGCTCACCGACGACAACAAGCCACAGCTTTTTGGCCGCGCCGAGGCCAACAGCCTGGTGTATGTGCACGCCCGCCTGCCGGGCGGCGAATGGGAGCGCGTCGGCTCCGCCCATGCCGGCCCGGACGGCCGCTGGACGCTGGAGACCGAGCGCCTCAGCGCCGGTTCAAATGAGCTGACCGCGGGCAACAGCCCGGCGGCCCAGGGCGGCGACATTTTTAACCTTGAGGTGGTCACCGCCGACCCGGCCGCGCCGCAGATTGTGGATATCTACGATAACACCGGCCCGATTACCGGCTACATGGGCAACCCGGACGTCACCGACGACCGCACGCCGCGCCTCGAAGGCCGCGCGCCGACCGGCGCCGTGGTGGTGATTTATCAGGACGGCGTGCCGGTGGGCTCGGCGGTGGCCGCCGGCGGCCTGTGGCAGTTTGAGGTGCCGGCGCTGACCGAGGATGCCACCTACAGCTTCACCAGCGCCATCCGCAGCGGCGGCACCGACGGCCCGCAGTCCCCGGCGTGGGAAATCGAGCTGATCACCGGCAACCCCACGGACGTGACGCTGGAAATCCTCAGCATGACCGCCGACAGCGGTGCCTCCGCCAGCGACTTTATCACCAACGACGGCTCGGCCGGCCGCACCCTCAGCGGGATCCTCAGCCGTCCGCTGGGCCAGGGCGAGCGCGTGCTGGTCAGCAACGGCATTCAGACGCTGGAAGCGGTAGTGAACGGCATTAACTGGACGCTGGTCGACCCGGATGCGCACAGCGGCAGCTGGAATTACCGTGCCTGGGTGGAAAACGCGGTGACCGGCAGCAACAGCGAGCGGGCACAGCAGACGGTGACCTTTGACAACAGCATCGTCCGCGCCACCATCGACAGCATCTATGACTCCGCCAGTGGAAAGGATCTGGATGCCGGTGCCACCACCGTTGACCGCACGCCGACGCTGAGCGGCAAGGCCGAGGCGGACAGCCTGGTGACCATTTACGACGGCACCACGGCGATTGGATCGGTGCATGCCAGCGACAGCGGCGACTGGACGTGGACCCCGAGTTCATCCCTGCGGGACAAGACCTATAACTTCAGCGTGGTGGCAGAGGACACCGCCGGCAATGAAAGCGTGCCGTCAGCAGGATGGGAAATAAAGGTTGCGGCCTCCGGCAACAGCAGCACGGAGAACTGGGATGGTTATAAAAATTTTAATGTGTCGGCAGGCAACACTTACCATTTTGACAATGGCCTGCGCGCAAAAGTGCTTAGCACTTTACCTAATAAAAACTCAACTGGATTTAGCATTATAGATTCTGCCCCATATGATTCAAAAGGCCAACTCGGCGAAAAAACCATGCAATTATGGTATGGCGCAGTGACGCAGTTTACCGTTCCGGCAACTGATGCATTTTCTCTTTCTTTCGTCGCTATGAGGGCGCAATATCGGCCAAAGGTGACGGTACGATTTTATGACACGCAGGGAAAGCTGTTACACGCGGAAACGTTGGATACGGCAGATGCCGGGTTCCAGGAGTGGTTTACCTCAACTTATATCAGCGAGGATGGTCGCCAGATTCAGAATGTGACTATTACAGCGCAAGGCAATGATGCCTATGCCTTTGTTGACAAATTATCATGGGGCGAAGATGTTATTCGTCCCGATAATACTGTCTCCGGCGAAGAAAACAGCCGTGATAACGAAGTCGATATAAACACGCTCGTTAATAAAGAATCCGACGAGGAAAATAAAGGCCAGATCGATCTCACCGGCGAGGAAAATAACCAGGTCACCCTTAACCTGAATGATTTACTGACTTCCGGCGAGAAGAACCTGTTTATTGAAAACGGTAAAACTCAGCTGTTAATTACCGGCGACGAAAACGACACCGTGCAGCTCGACGATCTGCTGCCGGACGGCACCGACACCGGCGACTGGATTGCGCAGAACGGCACCGTGACCGTGGCGGGCATCGAGTATCAGGTCTACACCCACAGCGGCGAAGAGGCGGAGGTGCTGATCCAGCAGGGCATCAAAACCGAGCTGATTTAACGCTCAGTCCGGCTGTTAAGGCCGGCTGTTAACACCACCCCTGAGGGAGCCTGCCGGCTCCCTTTTTTATTGGTAAACGGAAAGGATCACAGGGAAGCCTGCGGGCCTGCTTTGCCATTGCCGACTCCACGCGGCCGCACAAACCCGCCTTTTACCGGCTTTTCCGACCGGGTACCCACGCTTTTCCGGCCATTCGGGACGGGTCTCATCGCTCATTCACCCACAAATTAGCATGCTGATGATACACCGCACCGGCGTCTCAGCCGGTGAATTAACACAACCATTCAAAGGAACACTGCGTGAATATTTTAGCTAACCCTGGCGTTAAGGTTATGGAGCGCGACGACAAACGGCCAACATTCTCCGCCATTCTGGAAAGCGAGATCGGCAAAGGCGGCCAGGTCGAAATCGTCATCGGCGAAGACAGCTACACCGTAATGATCGACCCGGCCGACGGCAGCTGGAGCTTTACCTGGCCTGAGGATCTGGATGACGGCACCTACAGCCTCTCCATCCGCGCCACCGACAGCTCCGGCAACGACGGCATTCCAAAGCTCTATAACCTGGTGATTTCCACCTCTCCGCCGGAGCCACCAACGCTGTTCAATCTTTATGACAACGTCGGCGGAAAAACCGGCAGCTTTGATGCGGGCGCTACCACCGACGATCGTCGTCCCACTCTGAGCGGCGATGCCAAACCGGGCGCCATCGTGGTGCTGATGCGCGACGGCGAGGAGATCGGCAGCACCGTGGCCGACCCGGTCACCGGGCAGTGGACGCTGGAGCCGAACGTCGACCTGCAGGAGGGCGAAAACAGCCTGACGCTGGTCACCCGCGACACCTTTGCCAAAAAGGATCGTGAAAGCGAGGAGTCCGAGCCGTTCACCATCGTGGTTGGCGCAGACGGCGGCGATAACGGCAGCGGCGGCCAGGCGCTGATTACCCACGGCTGGGACGACAGCGGCGAGAACGTCGGCGAGCTGCGCTCCGGCGCGCTGACCAGCGACACCACCCCGGAACTGCGGGGCACCGCCCCGGCCGACAGTATCGTGCGCGTGCAGTACCGCAGCGAAAACGGCAGCTGGGTGAACGGCGGCAGCGCCGTCACCCGCCCGGGAGGCGACTGGAGCTGGACCGCCCCGGAGCTGGGCGCAGGCAACTGGGAGTTCCGCGTGTCGGCGGCCGCCTCCGGCGGCTGGAGCGACGAGTTCGCGCTTGAGGTCAGCGGCCAGGCGCAGGCTGAGGTGACCATCACCCACGGCTGGGACAGCGAGGGCGCCTACACCGGCGAGCTGCGCTCCGGCGCGCTCACCGACGACAACAAGCCACAATTGTTTGGCCGCGCCGAGGCCAACAGCCTGGTGTATGTGCATACCCGCCTGGAAAATGGCGTCTGGGAACGCATCGGCTCTGCCCATGCCGGCCCGGACGGCCGCTGGACGCTGGAGACCGAGCGCCTGAGCGCCGGCCACAACCAGCTGACCGCGGGCAACAGCCCGGCGGCGTCCGGCGACGCCCTGTTTGAACTCGAGGTGGTCACCGCCGACCCGGCCGCGCCGCAAATCGTCGATATCTACGATGACACCGGCCCGATTACCGGCTACATGGGCAACCCGGACGTCACCGACGACCGCACGCCGCGCCTCGAAGGCCGCGCGCCGACCGGCGCCGTGGTGGTGATTTATCAGGACGGCGTGCCGGTGGGCTCGACGGTGGCCGCCGGCGGCCTGTGGCAGTTTGAGGTGCCGGCGCTTACAGAAGATAAAAGTTACAGCTTTACCAGCGCCATTCGCAGCGGCGGCACAGACGGCCCGCAGTCCCCGGCGTGGGAGATCGAGCTGGTCACCGGCAACCCCACGGACGTGACGCTGGAGATTACCAGCATGACCGCCGACAGCGGCATCTCTGACAATGACTTTATTACCAACGACGGCTCAGCCAACCGCACTCTCCGCGGCACCCTGAGTCGCGAGCTGGCACAAGGTGAACGCGTGCTGGTACACAATGGCAACGAATGGTTGTTAGCCGTTGTCGATGGCCTGCAATGGAGTGTGGTAGACACACGCGCGCACAGCACAAGCTGGGCATATCAGGCAAAAGTAGAAAACGCGGTGAGCGGTGTCGAAAGCCAGGTTGCAGAACAAGCCGTAATATTTGATAACACGACGGCACCGCCAACTATTAGTGGTATTTATGATAACTCGGGTAATATCGAGCAGCTGATTTCAGAGGGTGGAAATACCACCGATGCCACACCGGTATTACGCGGCACCGCAGAATCAGACAGCATAGTTTATATCTATCTCGAAGGCAGCGAACAACCAATCGGCAGTACCACTGCGGTAAATGGCCAGTGGTATTTTACCGGAAATGACAGATTAAGCGTTGGCAAGAATACGTTTTACATAAAATCTTATGATAAGGCGGGAAACAGCGCTAATGGTGATACTTATAATATTAATCTTCAGCCACTCATCAAAAAAGAGGACTTTGAGTCCTACGATGACACTCTTTTTACAAGTTATGATTTTGGTGGGTTTATTGTTGATACTTCAGCGACATTTCGAGTAACTAATGCTTATAGTGGTAGTTATGGCATGATAGGAAAAAGTCTGCATCTTGGTCCCAAGGGATCGGGATTAAGAAAAGCAACCATCACTTTCAAAAGTGAAATTAGTTATTTTGAAATGACATTAGGTGGAGTTGATTTTGCTCAAAACCGCACAGCAACAGTAATTTTTTATGACAAGGATAATAAAGAGATAGGAAGAAAAGTATCAGCTAGAGATGGAAGCAAGACTTTTGAAAAAATAACATTCACTGCTCGTGATGATTCGGAAATAGCTAAAGTAGAAATATTTACGCCCGATGATGGAGCTGGAGTACTGGTCGACAACATTACCTATAATGAAATCTATTCAATAGATAATAAAGAAACTGATCAAGACCAAATTAAAGAAGCTACCGAAATCAAAGGGATTAACGTTAACAGCACTGTCAATAAAGAAACCGATGCGATAAATAAAGGCCAGATCGATCTCACCGGTGAAGAAAATAACCAGGTAACCCTTAACCTGAATGATTTACTGACCTCAGGCGAGAAGAACCTGTTTATTGAAAACGGTAAAACTCAGCTGTTAATTACCGGCGACGAAAACGACACCGTGCAGCTTGATGACCTGCTGCCGGACGGCACCGACACCGGCGACTGGATTGCGCAGAACGGCACCGTCACCGTGGCGGGCGTGGAATATCAGGTGTTCAGCCACAGCGGCGAAGAGGCGGAGGTGCTGATCCAGCAGGGCATCAAAACCGAGCTGATTTAACGCTCACTCCGGCAGGTTCAGTTTCCCTGCCGGACCTTATCACCACGTTAACAAGGAGCCTGCAGGCTCCTTTTTTCTATACCGCCTTGTTTTACCGCCCTCTTCTGCGCTTCGCATTTCCATTACGGAATAAACCGCTGTTCACGCAGCGCGGTCAGCCGATCGATAAACATCTCTTCGCTGTCGATACAGTCGGCAAAGCCGTGCTTGCGCGCCTTGATGGTGCTGGTGATGTTGTCGAAGGTGGTTTTGAGGATAAAGTCGCCAAACTGCCAGGAGACGATGCGGTCATAGGGGTATTCCTGCAGGCCGTGCTCCTGCGTCAGTTGCTGCCACAGCGGCCCTTTATCGGCCATCATCTGCTGTAGCGACAGCGGAAACGGCTCGCCCACCGGCACATCAAAAAACGCGGCAATGCGCGGCCAGATGCGCGACCAGCGGAAGTAATCGCCGTTGGTGATGTTAAAAACCTCACCGCGGCAGGATGGCGTTTCCCCCGCCCACTCCACCGCGCTGGCCAGAATGCGCGTGTCGGTTACCTGATAGAGCGCATCCCATGCGGCGCGCGGGCCAGGAAAAGACATTGGCACGCCCAGCGCTTTGGCGAGGGTGCCGTAAATCGCAATCACCATTAGCAGGTTCATCGGGTTGCCGACCGCCATGCCGATCACCGCTTCCGGGCGCAGCGCAGTCCATGACCAGGGTTTTCCCTGGGATCGTTCACGCAGAAAATCTTCCTGATCGTAATAGAAGTTCGGCGGCATATGGCGCGGATCGCTCTCTTTCGCCGGTGATGGGAACGGGCCGATATGCGCGCCATAGGCTTTGCCGCCCTGCATCAGCGTGATGTGCTGAAACTGTGGCGCGTGCGCTTCCAGCACCTCCACCAAATTTTTCAGCATCAGCAGATTGGTCTCCACCAGCTCGGCGGGCGTCGGCTTTTCCTGATAGGCAGCAAACACCAGATGCGTCGCCTCGGGGATCTGCGCCAGCAGGGTTTCACACGACTGACGATCGGTAAGATCCACCGGCAAATGCCTGGCGCGTCCGGCAAAGTCTGGCTTGCGCCGGGAAATCGCCACCAGCTCGACGTCCTGATGTTCAAAATGGCTAAGCACGCCGCGTCCAATCACGCCCACTGCGCCCGCCACCACAACCGTTTTTTTCATAACCGCGCCCTCTGCGCAAACAATGAGAAAACTAAAGTGTTGTGGCGCAGGCGGCAGTCGTCAATATGCTGGAGAGGCGCAAGCGAAGCGCCAGTACGGCGATGCCCCCGTCAATCGGGGGCTGCGGGAGAATGGTTTTTTTTCAGGCGCAGCGGCTAGCGGATCAGGCGCTGGCGGCCAGTTCCGGCTGCGCCTGCATCTCGGCGGCCTGCTCTTCGCCGACGTAATCGGGCAGTTCGCCGATGCGATCCGGCGGCAGCGGTTTACCCAGCAGATAACCTTGCAAGGTGTTGCAACCGAGGCTGGTCAGGAAGGCTTGCTGCTCGGCAGTTTCCACCCCTTCAGCCACCACTTTCAGGTTCAGCGACTGCGCCAGCGCCACGATAGCAGAGAGAATGGTGGCATCTTCCGGCTTGCTCTCCAGCTCATTGACGAAAGCGCGGTCGATTTTCAGCTCGCTGGCGGGCAGGCGCTTAAGATAGAGCAGGCTGGAATAGCCGGTGCCGAAATCGTCAATCGAGGCTTTGACGCCCAGCGTGGTCAGTTCGGTAAGAATGCGCACGCTCTCATCGGGATCGCGCATCGCGGTGGTTTCGGTGACTTCCAGCGTCAGCTGCTCCGGCGGAATGCCGTGCCGGTTCAGCGCCGCGGTGACCGTTTGCACCAGGTTATTCTGCTCGAACTGTAACGCCGACAGGTTCACCGCCACCGTCCAGCTTGGATGGCCGCTGTCATGCCATTCACGCAGCTGGCGACAGGCTTCGTTGATCACCCAGCTGCCGATGTTGACGATCATGCCGGTCTTTTCGGCGATCGGCAGAAACACGTCCGGCGACAGCAGGCCGCGCACCGGATGCTGCCAGCGCAGCAGCGCCTCAAAGCCAAGAATCGGCCCGCACGGCGCGCAATATTTTGGCTGATAGAACAGACGCAGCTCGTTGTGCTCCAGCGCCTGCCAGAGATCGTTATTGAGCTGTAGCTGGCTCTGCACCTGAATGTTCATCGACGGCTGGAAGAAGTTGTAGCCGTTGCGGCCGTTGTTTTTGGTGTGATACATGGCGGCATCGGCGTTAAACATCAGCTCACGCTCGTCGGCGCCGTCGCCAGGAAACACCGCAATGCCGATGCTCAGCGACACCACCAGCTCGTAACGCGAGACCGCAAAAGGCCGATCGATCGCTTTCACCAGCCCATCGGCAATGGTGGCCGCATCGTTGGGATGGTCGATTTCGGTGAGCAGCACGAACTCGTCGCCGCCCATGCGCGCGAGGGTAAAGTGCCCTTCGACCTCCTGCGCCATGCGTTCGCTTACCGCAATCAGCAGGTTATCGCCAACATGGTGCCCGAAGGCATCATTAACCGCCTTGAAGCCGTCAAGATCCATGAACATCAGCGCAAACTGGCTGTTCTCGCGGCTGGCTTTGCTGATCGCCTGTTCCAGACGATCTTCCAGCAGAATCCGGTTAGGCAAACGGGTCAAATTGTCATGCAGCGCCAGCTGCGCCAGTTCGCGGTTGGCCTCTGCCAGCGAACGTGCCAGCAGCGAGGTGCGCGCCTGTAAACGGGCGTCGAGCATGGAAACCAGCAGCGTAATACCAAGAATGGCGATGGTGACCACCGTCACCAGCAGCGCCAGCCAGTTGCCGTTGACGCCCATGTGCGTAGAGTGGCTGTGCGACGGGAAGCTCGCCGCCGCCATGCCGGTATAGTGCATGCCCGCGATGGCGCAGCCCATTAACACCGATGCGCCAATACGCATCAGCGTCAGGCGGCCATTGCCGGTGCGCAGATGAAATGCCAGCCACAGCGCCGCGCCGGAGGCGACCAGCGCGATCACCACCGAGAGCGCGATCCAGCGCCAGTCCCAGATAATGCCGGGCACAAACATCAGCGCCGCCATGCCGGTGTAGTGCATCGCCACCACGCCGCTGCCGAGCACCAGCGCCCCGCCGCACAGGCGCAGCGCTGGCAGTTCGCCGTAGCAAACCAGCCAGAGCGCGAAAATGGACGCCACGATGGCGATCAGCATCGAAATGGCGGTGAGCGACGCGTCATAGCTCATTACCATTGGCAGCGTCATCGACAGCATGCCGATGAAGTGCATCGCCCAGATGCCCACGCCCATGGCAAAACCGCCGCCGATCAGCCAGACCAGCGCGGCTTTACCGCTGGAGGTGGCGACGCGGCCCGCCATATCGAGCGCGGTGAACGAGGCCAGCATCGCCACAATCACGGAGATGATGACCATCATTGCATCATAGGAGGTAACCAACATAGGCGTTTCCAAAAGGTCAGCTGCCAGCGCACCGGCATAAGGTAGAAAAAACGGGCATCGTCATGTTCGAATTATCGGCATCGCTCGCGGGCATCTTAGGCTATCCGCACCTGAACGTACCGATTACTGCAAAAGGTCAATCTGTTGCCTGCGCGATCACGGCGGGCTGGCGATCGCCTGCGCCACGCGCTCTGCTGGCAAGGGTTTGCCCAGCAGATAGCCCTGCAGGGTGGTAAAACCGAGCCGGGTTAGCAGCTGCTGCTGCTCCGCCGTCTCCACGCCTTCGGCCACCATATCGAGATTCAGCCCGTGTGCCATCGTGAGCATGGCGCGCACTACGGTGGCATCTTCGCTGTCCGCCCGCAGGCTGTTGATAAAGTTGCGATCGATTTTCAGCTCGCTGGCCGCCAGATGTTTCAGCTGGAGTAAGTTAGCATAGCCGATACCAAAATTATCGATGGCAATACGCACGCCGAGGCTGGCCAGCGCGGCGATAATCTGCTGACTGAAGGCGGGATCGCGCATGGTTACCGACTCGGCGATCTCCAGCGTCAGCGAACCGGCGGGCAGCTGATGGCGCGCCAGCGCATCGCGCACCGTATTCAGCAGATCGTGCTGCTGAAACTGCAGCGCCGACAGGTTTACCGCCACGCTCCATTCCGGATGCCCCCCGGTGTGCCACTGTCGCAGCTGGCGGCACGCTTCGTTGATTACCCAGTTACCGATCGAGACGATCAGCCCGGTTTTCTCGGCGCGGGCGAGAAATTTCTCCGGCGTCAGCAGGCCGCGCGTCGGATGCTGCCAGCGTAACAGCGCTTCAAAGCCCAGCGGCTGTTGATTGCCGGTGGAGAACTGCGGCTGATAAAACAGCCGCAGCTCCTGACGATCCAGCGCCGCCCAGAGATCGGTGGCCAGCTGTAGCTGATGCTGCGTCAGAGTGTGCATCGCCGGTTCAAAAAAGTGCCAGCCGTTGCGGCCACTCTGCTTGGTGTGATACATCGCCGCGTCGGCGTTGAGCATTAAGATTTTGCGCGTTCTGCCATGCTCCGGGAACAGCGCGATGCCCACGCTCAGCGAGACGCGCAGCTGGTAGCGCGCCAGGTCGAACGGCGCGTCGATCGCCTTCACCAGCGTGCCCGCCACCTGCCCCGCCTGCGCGCGATTCGCCTCGTTGAGCATCACCACAAACTCATCGCCGCCCAGCCGCGCCAGCATCGCCGTCTCCGGCAAGTTATCATTCAGCCGTTCCGCTACCGCCCGCAGCAGCCGATCGCCAATATGGTGTCCCCAGGCGTCGTTGACCGCCTTGAAGCCGTCGAGATCCATGAACATCAGCGCCAGCGGGTGATCTTCCCGACTGGCGCGCCGCAGGCTACGATCGAGCTGCTGTTCCAGCATGATGCGGTTGGGCAGGCCGGTCAGCCCATCCCGCATCGCCAGCTGCTTCAGTTCACGATTGGCGCGGGTTAGCCGGTACGCCAGCTTTGCCGCCTGCAGCTGGGCATCCAGCATGGAGGCGAGCAGCGTCAGGCCGAGAATAGAGAGCGTGATGATGGTGACCCATACCGCCAGGCCCTGCGCGCTGAATCCCTGATGATCGATCATGCTGTGTGTGGAGAAATGGGCGGCGGCCATGCCGATGTAGTGCATACCGGCGACGGCAATGCCCATCACCAGCGCCGCACCGAGCCGCAGCAGCAACACGCCGCGCAGATTTCTTCGCAGGTGAAAGGCGAGCCACAGCGCCAGGCCGGAAGCGCCGATGGCCACCACGCAGGAGACCGCCACCAGCAGCGCATCCCAGCGAATCGCAGGCGAAATCAACAGCGCACGCATGCCGATATAGTGCATACCGATGATGCTACCGCCGAGGGTCAGCGTGCCCGCCAGCCAGCGTCGCAGGGTCAGCACGGCGCGGCTGGCGGCGAACCACAGCGCGGTGGCGGAGCCGACTATCGCCAGCAGCAGTGAACCGAGGGTTAAGGGGATGTCATAACGGGTGGTCAGCGGCATCATCATCGCCAGCATGCCAATAAAGTGCATCGCCCAGATGCCGATGCCCATCGCCGCGCCGCCACCCGGCAACCAGAGCAGCGCGCGACGCCCACGTACCGCTGCCATGCGGCCTGCAATATCAAGCGCGGTGAACGAGGCGATAAACGCGACGATCAGAGACACCGTTACCAGGATCCCATCCCAGTTAACCATCAGCATCGTACCACTCCTTTCCATCATGCCTGTCCGCAGCTCGCGATCGTGACGTTGCCCTAAATATGCTGCCTGTTATCGGCATCTGGTACGCAATATTTACCGCACGCCCTCAGCGAGCCGTGAAATATTGTTACGCAGGGGTACTTTCTGCGAGGTCAAAAAAAACAGCATGCCGAAAAGCGGTCCGTTATCACGACGTTACGCCTGTTCTGCCGTTACGCATAGCACTCTGCGTCACAGAAAAAAGCTGATAAAACAGGGAGTCATCACAATACTTAAGAGAAATTACCCTTTGCCATTTACCCGAAGGGTTCGCTTGTTCTATAGTTAGGAAAATTTATATAAAAACATTTAGTCACATCTCGGAACTTTCTTACAAAATAAGCGAGTTAGCGTCACGAGATGAGCGCAGCGGTTATTTAAGATTTTATTTAATGCGTTACCCATCAGGTGAAAAAGCAGAGCTTGTTTTTAATTCGTAAGGAATGATTATGAAAAAGACGCTTTTTCTTCTGGCCTGTGGCCTGAGTACCGTTGTTTCACCTCTGTCGATGGCGGCGACCACCAACGGCTCCTTTAACGCCACGCTGACGCTGACCACCGGCTGCGTGATCAACGGTGTGCCTAATGCCCCTAACGGCGTGAACTTCGGCACCTTAGACTTCGGCAGCAGCGCCGCGACCTTTACCTCGCTCGATGCCACCTTGCAGGGCTCGCAAGGCGCAGGCATTAACGTGCTGTGCACCACCAATCAACCCTTTAACGTGCGTATTACCAGCAGCAACGAAGCGCCTGGCACCGTATTTGGTACGGTCACCGGTCAGCCACGTTATCTGGTGTTAGGTGCCGATCCTACGCAGGGCATCGCCTACACGCTGTATAACGACGCAGCGCGTGCGACCCCTGTTGCCAATAACACCGATCTGGTCGCGGTGGGCACGCCCAGCCCCACGTTGGGCCAGAACTTCCCCATTTATGGCCGGGTAACCGGCGGCAACAACAGCTCGGCGGTCCCGGCAGGCACCTATACCGATACCATTAACGTTGCTGTGAATTACTGATCGGCGTAGCCGGAATTCAACGATGCCGGGGATGTGGCACCGTCAACTCGCTGCGCCTGCTCTCCTGCTGCTCATGGCTGGACAGGTGCAGGCGCTGCCGACCCAGACGTTTCAGGTCTCGGCGTCGGTGGTGGCGGGCTGTGTAATTTCAGGCATCAATACCGGCGTGTTCGGCACGCTGGATTTTGGCACCCAGTCGGGCGTGTCGCGGCAGAACGTCAGCGCCAGCTTTGTGCAGAGCACCTCGATTAATCTGGCCTGCACGCCCGGCACCAGCCTGAACATGAGCATCAACGGCGGCAGCAATTTTGGCACCTCGCGCAACCTGAAGCTGGCTAATTTCAGTAATACCATCGCTTATCAGCTGTTCAGCAACGCCAGCCGCACCCAGGCCATTCCGGTGAATCAGAACGTCACGCTGAGCTATGCCAACGCTAATAACATTACGTTGCCGATTTATGGCCAGCTGCAGCTACCCGGACCGACGCGCGCTGGCACCTACACCGATACCCTGACCGTCACCCTGAGCTGGTAACGGGCGAATGAAAAGAAAGGAACCGATCATGAACTGGCTTCGTCCCCTTGCGCTCTCCCTGGCCGTGCTGGCTGCGCCGCTGCTGCATGCGGCAAACTCGGTGATGATCTGGCCGATCGATCCGAAAATTCACAGCGAGGATAAAGCCAGCGAACTCTGGCTGGAGAACCGCGGTAACGCCACCACGCTGATGCAGGTGCGCATCTTTCAGTGGCAGCAGATTAATGGTCAGGAGCAGTATCAAACTCAGCAGCAGGTAGTGGCCAGCCCGCCGCTGGTGCGCATCGAACCCGGCCAGAAACAGCTGGTGCGCCTGATCAAACAGACGCCGCCGTCCGCCAATACCGAAGCCGCCTATCGCGTGGTGCTGGATGAGATCCCGACGCCACAGAAACCCGGCGAGAACCAGGCCGGACTGACCTTCCAGATGCGTTATTCGGTGCCGCTGTTTGTTTACGGCAATGGCCTGACGCCCGACGGCGTTAAGCCGCAGCTGAGCTGGCAGCTGGTTAACGACGGGGGCAAACGCTTTATTGAGATCGCCAATAGTGGCAACGGCCACGCCCGTATCAGCAAGGCGCAGCTGGATGGTCGCACGCTGTCCGACGGCCTGCTGGGCTACGTGCTGGCCCGCTCCAGCAACCGTTTTCCGGTTAATGCGGCGAGCGGCAGTGAGCTGCAGGCGCAGGTGAATGACAGCAGCTGGCGCAGCCGCGGCTCGCGCTAGCTATGCTGCTTCACCGTTGCGCCTGGGCCGTGCTCCTTGCGCTGTGCGCCGTTGATGCCACGGCAGAGACCTTTTCGACGCTGCCGCCACCGCCTTCTCTGTCGCCAGCACCACAGGGCGATCGGCAGCAATATATGCTCGGTCTGGTGGTGAATCAGCGCGATCGTGGCGACATCGTGCCGGTGACCTTCCAAAACGGGCACTATCTGCTGCGCGCCAGCGATTTGCAAAACGCCGGGATTCCGGCGGAGAAGCTGCCAGCGGGCGAGGTGGATCTCGCCACGCTGCCCGAGGTGCAGGCGGAATACAACAGCCAGCGCCAGCTGCTGTTGCTCACCGTGCCACCCGGCTGGCTGCCCGCGCAGACCTTTACCGGTGACGATCGCGGCCCACGTTATCCGGGCCAGGTCAGCAATGGTCTGTTGCTGAACTATGATGCCTACGCCAGCCGTGTCGAACGCGGCAGTTCACGGCTGGCGCTGCTCAGTGAGCTGCGGCTGTTTGGCCCGGCGGGACAGTTTTCCAGCAACGGTGTTTATCAGCAGACGCTGTCCGGCAGCAGTGCGGCGCAGGAGGATGGCTATATCCGCTACGACACGTTTTGGGCCAACGAGGATGAGAACCGCGCGCTGAGCTGGCGCGTTGGCGATCTGATCAGCGACAGCCTCGCCTGGAGCAGCAGCGTACGGCTGGGCGGCGTATCCCTTGGCCGCGACTTCAGCGTGCGCCCCGATCTGGTGACCTATCCGCTGCCCGCCTTTGCCGGTCAGGCGGCCGTGCCCTCCACCGTCGATCTGTTCGTTAACGGCTATCGCACCAGCCGCAACGACGTACAACCTGGCCCCTGGTCGCTGACCAACCTGCCGTTTGTTAACGGCGCGGGCGATGCGGTGATTGTCACTACCGATGCGGTGGGTCGCCAGATCACCACCACGCTGCCCTTTTATGTCACCAGCGATCTGCTGAAGCCTGGCCTTAGCGATTTCTCTTTTTCGGCGGGTGCGCAGCGGGAAAACTACGGCGTGAAAAACTTCGATTACGGCAGCGCCGCCGCCAGCGGCTCTTATCGCTACGGCGTGAGCGACTGGCTGACGCTGGAGACCCACGCCGAGGCAACGGAATCGCTGGTGATGGGCGGCGGCGGCGCGCAGTTCAAACTGGGCGCGTTTGGCGTGGTTAACGGCGCGCTGGCGCAGAGCCAGCTGGCCGGAGAACAGGGTACGCAATACAACTGGGGCTATCAGTACAATCGCGACGGCTTCAGCATCGGCACTCAGCATACCGTGCGCACGGCGCAGTTCGGCAATCTGGCGCTGGTAGGCAACCGCAGCGGCGACACCGGCGACGGCAACATTCTCTACGCGCTGAGCCGCCGCAGCGCGCAGTACAACGCCAGCCTGGCGCTGAATCAGTTTGGCAGTATCGGCGCGGCTTACATTGAGATCGACAGCGGCGATGGCCAGCAAACCCGGCTGCTTAACCTGTCGTGGAGCAAAAACCTGTGGGGCAACAGCAGTGTTTACGTTTCCGCCAGCCACGATCGCGAGCAGTCAGGCTGGAGCGGCGCCGTCTCGCTGGTGATTCCGTTTGGCAATGAGATCAGCAGTGCAGTGAGTCTTGAACGCGATCGCGAGGGCAACAACGCGCAACGCCTTTACGTCTCACGTGCCATGCCCAGCGACGGCGGGCTGTCGTGGGATGCCTCGTGGGCCAATCAGGCCAGCGGCGGCGATTACACTCAGGGTAGCCTGCGCTGGCGCGACCAACGCTTTGATAGCGCTGCCGGCTTCTACGGCGACGGTGACAGCAGCACGCAGTGGGCCGATTTCAGCGGCTCGCTGGTGATGATGGATAACCGGGTGTTCGCCGCCAATCAGGTCAACGACGCTTTTGTGCTGGTGAAAACTGGCTATCCCGACGTCACGGTGCGCTATGAGAATCAGCCGATGGGCCGCACGGACAAAGAGGGTTATCTGCTGGTGCCGTCGATCAACAGCTGGTATCCGGCGAAGTACGATCTCGATACGCTCGACCTGCCCGCCGATGTCACCACGCCCAGGGTGCAGCAGCGTTTTGCAGTGAAGCGCCAGAGTGGCTTTTTACTGAATTTCCCGGTGGAACCGCTGCGCGCCGCCAGCGTGATTGTGCAGGATCAGCATCAGCAGCCGGTGCCGGTTTCCAGCGTGGTGACGCGCGCCGGGCAGGCGGCGGAATATGTCGGCTGGGATGGTCTGGTGTGGATGGAGAATTTACAGGCGGACAATCTTATTCATCTGCAAACGCCGGATGGCCGCACGTGCGATACCCGACTGACGCTGCCTGGCGGTCGGCCGCAGGCGCTGAAAACCTATGGCCCGCTCACCTGCTCGCTGCCGGATCTGCCCACGGGCGCCGCGCCGGTTAGCGATGCCGCTAATTCGACCTCAGGACTGTTGCCATGATCAAAATGCTGCTGCTTGTGCTGCTGCTGTTTTCCACTGCCGGACAGGCCGCCTGTACGCTACCCGCCGCCACCGCCAGCTTCGGCTCGCTGACCTCGTTTGCGGTGAACAGCACCGCCAGCACTACCTCCAGCAGCGCCAACGTTAACTGTGGCTCCGGCTCCACGCTGTCGCTGCTGGGCAATAACAACATTACGTTGCAGCTGACCAGCGCCACGGTGACCGCCAATACGCGCGGCGTGCTGAAACGCAGCGGTGATACCGGCACGGATAATATTCCGCTTCAGCTCTGTACCGATTCGGCCTGCACCAGTGAACTGCGCGTGGGCGGCACACCTTACACCTACAATCAGGCGCAGCTGCTGAACCTGATTGGCCTGCTCGGCGGGCTTAACTTCAGCCTGCCGCTCTATCTGCGCACCGTGCCCGGCCAGACGGTGGCGGCGGGCACCTATACCGTGACGCTTAATCTGGCGGTGACTTACAATATCTGCACCAGCCTGAATGTGGGCCGGTTATGCCTGACGCCGCAAACTGGCAGCGGCGTGATCCCGTTGACCACCACGCTGATCGTCACCAACGACTGCACCACCATCACCGCGCCCAATATCAGCTTTGGCAGCGCGCCGCTGGTGAGCAGCTTTCCCAGCGTGTCGCAAACTATCAACGTCATCTGCACCAAAGGCAGCGTTTATACGGTGGGATTAAGCAACGGCAATTATGCGTCAGGCAGCGTGCGTAACATGGCAAGCAACGCTAACCGGCTGAGCTATGAGATTTATAAAGGCACCAGCAGCAACCGCTGGGGGCCGAGCGGCAGCGAACGTCAGGCCAGCAGCGCCGCGGCGTCAGTCAGTGCTGATGGCCTGACGCGCGGCTTTGCCTACCGCGCGCAGGTGCTGACTAACCAGAACACGCCGCCTGCGGGCAACTACAGCGACAGCGTGGTGGTAGATATTGCGTTTTAATCAGAGCGCTTCGGCGGGCTTTCCCTGATGCGCGTAACGATACCGTTTTACCAGCTTGCCGATACAGAGTGTGCCAATCAGGCCGCACACGGCGGCAAAGGTTAGCCAGACACCGGGCATCGCTTTATCGCCGGTGGCGTGAATCAGGTAGCTGGAGATAGCTGGCGTAAAACCGCCAAACAGCGCGGTTGCCAGGCTGTAGGCCAGCGAAAAGCCCGAGGCGCGCACTTCCGCCGGCATGATTTCCGCCAGATAGACCACCATCGCCCCGTTGTAGCTGGCATAAAGAAACGACAGCCACAGCTCCGCTTCCAACAGGTGATTAAAGGAGGGCGATCCCACCAGCCAGTGCAGCACTGGCCAGGCGGTGACGATCATCAACAGAGTAAACAGGATCAGCAGTGGACGACGACCCACGCGATCGGAAAGCGCGCCCATCAACGGCAGCCAGAACAGGTTGGAAATGCCGACAAACAGCGTGACCAGAAAACTCTGTTTATCGTTCATCATCAGCACGGTTTTACCGAAGGTCGGCGTGAAAGCGGTGATCATGTAGAACATGACCGTGGTGGTGACCACCATCAGCATACCCGCCAGCACCAGCGCCCAGTTGCTGGCCACGGAGCGCATGATGTCGCGCATCGCCGGATGATGTTTACGCTGTTTGAACTCGTCGGTCTCTTCCATCATGCGACGGATCCAGAACAGGAACGGCACGATCATGCAGCCCACCACAAACGGGATACGCCAGCCCCATTCGGTAACCGCCTCTTTCGCCAGCAGATGATTCAGCGCCAGCCCCAACAGCGCCGCGAAGATCACCGCAACCTGTTGACTGCCTGACTGCCAGCTGACGTAGAAGCCTTTGCGCCCTTTTGGCGCCACTTCCGCCAGATAGACTGAGACGCCCCCCAGTTCCACGCCTGCCGAGAAGCCCTGCAGTAAACGCCCCAACAGAATAAGGATTGGCGCTGCCATGCCCAGTGTCGCGTAGCCCGGCACCAGCGCAATGGTCAGCGTGCCGATCGCCATCAATCCCAGCGTCAGCAGCAGCCCTTTGCGACGACCATGATGGTCGATGTAGGCACCCAGAATAATCGCGCCCAGCGGACGCATCAGGAAACCCGCGCCGAAAGTCATCAGCGTCAGCATCAACGACGCGAAGGGATCGTCACCGGGAAAGAAGGTTTTTGCTATGGCGGTGGCGTAGTAGCCAAATACCATAAAGTCGTACATTTCCAGAAAGTTACCGCTGGTTACGCTGAGTATCTTGCGCGCACCGCCCTGCCGCGGCGCACTGATTGCATTGCTCATTACTGCTTCCTTTATCGCTATTTTTTTCTCTTTTAGCGTGGCGGCGCGGAATTTAATGTGATGGCGATCACTATGAACCATTAGCAGGCAAACAATAGCGTAACAAATGATTAACATGGGGAGGAGGCCCGGAAACGGGGGATTTGCCCGGAAGCGGGCGGCTTTTGTCTTGCAGACGGCTATTAAGGTCAAGGTCTTGAGGTCAAGGTCTTAAGGTCAACGGCCATTTCGTTCTGCCTGGCTGGCGGCTTTAAGGTCAACGTCTTTAAGGTCAACGGCCATTTCGTTCTGCCCTTCGGGCCGCCCGAGCAGGGGCGGCATGCGCCCCGCCCCTGCACCCCGGCTATCCGGCAAACACAACCGCCCGCCGCAGGCGGGTACCTTCGTCGGTTCACATTTCTTCACGGACCGCTCGCGATTCGCTCCAAGCTCAGCGCTCCCTTGTCCCGCCATCCATGGCGGGACATCCTAAAATGTTCACCTCCTCAGCGGTGGTGATGCCTCCTCAAGGTCAACCCCCAGGTCAAAATCCAAAAGACTAAGACCGGAATTCAAAGTAAAACCCAAACCCAAACCCAAACCCAAACCCAAACCCACAACCCACAACCCACAACCCACAACCCACAACCCACAACCCACAACCCACAACCCACAACCCACAACCCACAACCCACAACCCACAACCTACAACTCACAACCTACAACTCACAACTCACAACCCACAACCCACAACCCACAACCCACAACCCAAAAACCTGAAATCTGAAATCTGAAACCTGAAGCTAAAAAATTGAAGCGTTTTTGCCTTTTATTTAAGCTTTTGTTCTTAATTACTTTGGTTTTGACCTGGGTTTTGACCTTTAGAGGCATCACAAACGCCGAGGGAAAAGCGTTTTCCAGGGCGAGCCGCAGGGATGCGGCGAGAGGGCGCGCTGAGCCGGGAGCGAATCGCGTCCGGTCCGTCAGGAAAACGCTTTTGCTGAGGGAACCCGCCTTTGGCGGGCGATTGTGTTTGCCGGATAGCGCGGGTGCAGGGCCGGGGCGACTGCCGGCCCTGCTCGGGCTGCCTTCAGGCAGAACGAAATGGCCTTTGACCTGGCCTTTAAACAGCCTGCCTGCCAGGCAGAACGAAATAGCCGTTGACCTGGCCTTTAAGCAGCCTGCCTGCAAGGCAGAACGACATGGCCGTTGACCTGGCCTTTAAGCGGCCTGCCTTCAGGCAGAACGAAATGGCCTTTGACCTTGACCTTAAGAGCCGCCAGCAAGGCAGAACGACATGGCCGTTGACCTGGCCTTTAAGCGGCCTGCCTGCAAGGCAGAACGAAATGGCCTTTGACCTTGACCTTAAGAGCCGCCAGCCAGGCAGAACGACATGGCCGTTGACCTTGACCTTAAGAGCCGCCAGCCAGGCAGAATGAAATGGCCTTTGACCTTGACCTTAAGAAGCCGCCTGCAAGGCTAAAAGCCGCCCGCTTCCGGGCAAATCCCCGCGGAATTTCTTCCGCGATCCCTCCTTCTTCTGTGCTACATCAATGAACCGGCATTTAGCGTAAAAACCACTACATCCAGGCATAAAATATTCATTACCCTCTACATATTGATATTTTTTGAGGGAACAACATGATCAGCGTGGTAATTAAACGCGACGGCTGCCGGGTGCCTTTTGATGCGCAGCGCATTGTGCAGGCGGTGAATGCGGCGGCGCAGGCGGCGGCGGTGAATGACAACGACTATGCACAGCAGGTGGCAGCAGAGGTAGCGGCGACGGTTACGCAACAGGCTGAAGTCGATATCCATGAGATTCAACGGGCGGTGGAAAATGCGCTGATGAGCGGCCCTTATCCCCAGCTGGCGCGCTGCTACATCGAATACCGCCACGACCGGGATCGCGCGCGCGAACAGCGCAGTAAGCTGAGCCAGGCGATTCGTGGGCTGGTGGAACAGAGCGATCCGGCGCTGCTCAACGAAAACGCCAACAAAGACAGCAAGGTGATTCCTACCCAGCGTGATCTGCTGGCGGGCATCGTCGCCAAACATTATGCGCAACAGCATTTGCTGCCGCCGTCGATCGTGGCCGCTCATCAGCGCGGCGAAATTCATTATCACGATCTCGACTATTCGCCCTTCTTTCCGATGTTTAACTGCATGCTGATCGATCTGAAAGGCATGCTCACGCAGGGCTTCAGGATGGGCAACGCGGATATCGCGCCGCCAAAATCAATCGCCACCGCCACGGCGGTGACCGCGCAGATTATCGCGCAGGTCGCCAGCCATATTTATGGCGGCACGACGCTGAATCGCATCGATGAAGTGCTGGCGCCCTATGTCGACATCAGCCTGCAAAAACATCGTCTGACCGCAGAACAATGGCAGGTCGCGGACGTCGAAGGCTACGCGCGCGCCTGCACCGAAAAAGAGTGTTATGACGCGTTCCAGTCGCTGGAATATGAGGTCAATACGCTGCATACCGCCAACGGCCAGACGCCGTTTGTCACCTTCGGCTTCGGTCTCGGCACCAGCTGGGCGGCACGGCTGGTTCAGCAGTCAATCCTGAAAAATCGTCTGGCCGGACTGGGCAGTAATCACAAAACGGCGGTATTTCCGAAGCTGGTGTTTGCCCTGCGCGACGGCGTTAATCTGCGTCCGCAGGATGCTAATTACGACATCAAACAGCTGGCGTTGCAGTGTGCCAGCAGGCGCATGTATCCCGATATTCTTAACTACGATCAGGTGGTTAAGGTCACCGGTTCTTTTAAAACGCCAATGGGCTGCCGCAGCTTTCTGGGCGTGTTTGAGCAGGATGGCGAGCTGGTGCACGATGGCCGTAATAATATCGGCGTGGTGAGCCTGAATCTGCCGCGTATTGCCCTTGAGGCCGCGGGCGATGAGGCGCGCTTCTGGCAGGTGCTTGATGTTCGCTTGCAGGTGGCCAAACAGGCGCTGCTGACGCGCATTGCCCGGCTGGAAAACACCAAGGCGCGGGTAGCGCCAATTCTGTATATGTCCGGCGCCTGTGGCGTGAGATTGCAGCCCGACGACGATATTGCGGAGATCTTCAAACATGGCCGCGCCTCGATTTCGCTGGGTTATATCGGCCTGCATGAAACCATCAATGCGCTGAGCGGTGGCAAGCACCACCTTTACGATGATGCGGCGCTGCGCGCTAAAGCGGTGGCGATCGTCAGCCGGTTACGCGAGGCGGTCGATGCGTGGAAAGCGGAAACCGGCTACGGCTTTAGCCTCTACAGCACGCCGAGTGAAAACCTCTGTGACCGCTTCTGTCGGCTGGACGCGGCGGAATTTGGCGTGGTGCCGGGCGTCACGGATAAAGGGTATTACACCAATAGCTTTCATCTCGACGTCGAAAAACGGGTCAATCCCTATGACAAAATCGACTTTGAGGCCGCCTATCCGCCGATCGCCAACGGCGGCTTTATCTGTTACGGCGAATACCCAAATCTACGCCACAACCTCAAGGCACTGGAAGATGTCTGGGATTACAGCTACAGCCGCGTGCCCTATTACGGCACCAATACACCGGTGGACGAGTGTTATCTCTGCGGTTTCAGCGGCGAATTTACCTGCACCAGCAAGGGCTTTACCTGCCCGCAGTGCGGCAATCACGATGCAGCGAAGGTCTCAGTGATCCGGCGCGTGTGCGGCTATCTCGGCAGCCCGGATGCGCGACCTTTTAACGCCGGTAAGCAGGAAGAAGTGCGGCGTCGGGTGAAACATCTCTGATGAATATTCACGCTTATTACGATGTGGATGTGGTCAACGGGCCGGGTACGCGCTGCACGCTGTTTGTTGCCGGTTGCGAGCATCAGTGTCCGGGCTGCTACAACCAGCGCACCTGGCGGCTGGATAGCGGCCAGCCGTGGAATGCGCAGTGGGAGCAGCGCATTATCGATGATCTGCTGGATACGCGCATTTGCCGTCAGGGATTGTCGCTCTCCGGCGGCGATCCGCTGCATCCGGCCAACGTCGCATCGGTGCTGGCGCTGGTGCAGCGGGTGCGCGCCGAGTGCGCAGGCAAAGATATCTGGCTGTGGACCGGCTACCGGCTGAACGAGCTGAATCCGGCTCAGCGCGCGGTTGCCGCCGAGCTGGACGTGCTGATTGACGGCAAATTTATTGCGGCGGAAAAAGATGCCACGTTAATCTGGCGCGGCAGTGGTAATCAGATCATCCACTATCTGCGCTGATCGCGCGGGATCTGCGCCGATTCCACCACCGTAACCGGCTCTGTAGCGGGCGTGAACGCCTGTTGCCACATTGCCCGCGCCACATCTCGCGCGGCGACGGCTCGCCAGTTGCCGGGCAGCAGAGAAAACAGGGGCGCCATCAGCGATTCACCGCGCCGCTGCTCGTCGCGCTCGCCTAACAGCAGCGATGGCCGGATCAGCGTCAGTCGTGGCCAGCCCTGCTGACGCAGGCTGTTTTCCATTTCACCCTTCACCCGGTTATAGAAAAACGGCGATCGGCTGTTGGCCAGATGCGCGCTGACCACCAGCATGTGCGTGGCTCCCAGCCGCCGACCGGTCAGCGCCGTATCGACCACCAGCGTGTAATCCACATGCACAAACGCGGGCTTGCTGCCGGCCCGCTTCAGCGTGGTGCCCAGACAGCAAAACACCTGATCCAGCGGTTGATCCAGCGGCCGCAGCACGTCGGTTAAGTCCGCCTCGACCGGATTGATCACCTTGCGCATCGCCGGTAATGGGCGGCGCGTGGGCGCAATAATTTCGCTGATACGCGGATCGTCAATCAGCAGGCGCAGCAGCTCGCCGCCGACCAGCCCGGTTGCTCCGGTGAGTAACACTCGACTCATCATTTCCCTCTTTTGCCGCGTGATTTGCGTGCGTCATCAACATGTTAACAATCTGTAAACAAGCGTTTTTACAGGTAATTCCTGCCGGTTCCCTTGATTTTTCAGCATGCTCTACCAGAATTGATCCGGTATCCCACATTTTGAAGGAGGAAAAAATGAGCAAGAAAGTAGCGGTCTTGATCACCGATGAATTTGAAGACTCAGAATTTACCTCACCTGCTGAAGCCTATACCAAAGCAGGCCATGAAGTGGTAACGATTGAAATGCAGGCCGGTAAAACCGTGACCGGCAAACAGGGCAAGGCAGAAGTGAAAATCGATAAAGATATCGATCACGTCAGCGTCGATGAGTTTGACGCGCTGCTGTTACCAGGCGGTCATTCACCGGACAGCCTGCGTGGCGACGATCGCTTTGTTGATTTCACCAAAGACTTTATCGCCAGCGGCAAGCCGATCTTTGCGATTTGTCACGGCCCACAGCTGTTGATCAGCGCGGGCGGCGTGCGCGGTCGTAAGATGACGAGCGTGAAGGCGATTGCGGTAGATCTGCGCAATGCCGGTGCCGATTTCTATGATAAAGAGGTGGTGGTCGATAAGGATACGCTGGTCACCAGCCGTACCCCGGACGACCTGCCCGCGTTTAATCGCGAATCACTGCGCATTCTCAGCGCGGTGTAACCGCTTCAGCGCATGCCGGGTTCGCCCGGCATCGCTACTCAATCGCCCTCTCGCTTTCCTCGCGTTGCCAGGCAATTTTACTGCCGAATCCCAACTTGTTATCGGTCATTTTCAGTTCCCGCAGCCGGATCTCCCACAGCGGCGCAGAGGCTTTGCGTGCCACCGGAAAACGCTGGCAATAGGCTTCACGCGCGGCAATTTCCGCCTCGCCGCTGAGCAGCGCGATATCGCCGGTGTACTGAATACCTTTGATCAGCAGCACGCTTTTCGGCTGGCCGTTAATGGTGCCGGCCACGCGCGGCTGTTGCAGCAGCATCGCGCCGTGACGCGTATGCGTTTCGGTCATCAACCACAGCGCCATGGTTGGCTCGTTGAACACATAGAAGCAGTTGGCGCACCAGAGATCGTCGGCGGTGGCGCAGCACAGCGACAACACATGCTGTTTTTTCAGATAGCGTGCAAGATGAGCAAAATCGGACACAATTTTTTCCACTGGTTGTAAGAAGCGCTTTGCCAGCCTGCGCCGCCGCTCGTTAGAATGGCCGCGACTTAACAGGGAAGCGATGATGGACAAAGCCTGGCATCTTTATATTGTGCAAACCGCTCGCGGCGCGCTTTACACCGGCATCACGGTGGATGTGCCGCGACGGGTGCAGCAGCATCAAAACGGCACCGGCGCGCGCGCGCTACGCGGCAAGGGGCCACTGACGCTGGTTTTTCATGGCGAAGCGGGCGATCGCGCCAGCGCCTCGCGGCTGGAATATCGGGTGAAACAACTGACGCGTCCGCAGAAGGTGGCGCTGGTCAACAGCCAGCCAGCCGATCTGCCCGCCTGGCTTATGCAGTTCGGTTAAAAGGTGCAGCGTACTCGACTAAGCCACCCTGTCCGGCAAAGGGATCATCGGCAATTTTGCGTACCTGAAACGTCGCTTCGGTACCGGGCCAGCGGCAGTGCAGCTGATACCGCGCCGCCGGTTCAAAACCATAACGACCAAACCATGCCGGATCGCCGAGTACCACCACCGCGTTGTAGCTAAAGTCACTGAGGGTATCAAGCCCTTCAAACAGCATTTGCTTACCCCAGCCCTGGCGACGAACGCTTTCATCCACCGCCAGCGGCGCAAGGCCAACCCAGTTGAGATCTTCACCACCGAGCGTCACCGGGCTGAAGGCGGCGTAGCCCATCACCTGCCCTTCATCATCCGTCGCCACTACGCCAAGCGTCAGCAGACCATCCTCACGTAACTGCTGCACCAGCTCAGCCTCGGCTGACGTGGCAAAACAGCGACGCAGCAGACTGTCGATTCCGGCAGCGTCAACACCAATTTCGGTACGAATTAACATGAGTTACCTGCGCGAGCCATACCGGCGTTCGCGTCCTCTGTCAAAGCGGTTTTATTACGTCCTGCCAAAACAAGATGCTCGCCATACAGCAGCGCATCCACATCAGTGGCATCCATCCCAGATTTACGATAAAGCCGACGCCGGTAGGGGGTTGAATTACCGGACGACGTTGAAAGAATAGCGTATTCGGGTCAGCTTTTCGCGTTGCAATAAGATCGGCATAGCAGCAGCATGAGCCAGCCGCCATTTTTACAATACGGTGAACGATGTGCCCGACGGGTTGTATATTTTGCCATATTACCTGAGAGTAAATGGCTGCTGGATCAACAAACCGGTGATTTCCCGGCTATCTGGAGGAGTGATGGAGAGTTCGCAGAGTCGTTATTCAACTAAGCTGGCGGCGCTGGGCTGGCTGGAGCACGCTTTTCTGCCTGCCGGAATGCCGCCACCTGATGCCTGCGCGTTCGCTCATCAGCGCCACAGCGCGGTTGCCGTAGATGCTGAGCAGGCCTTTCCGCCTAAATCGGTGGACGCTGATGCGGTGATCGGCCGTGGCGAACGGGCGGTAGCAATCTATACCGCTGACTGTTTACCGGTGCTGATTGCTGATAATCGTCATCATCAGGTAGCGGCGGTTCATGCCGGATTGCAGGGCGCGCTGGCAGGTGTGCTGTTCAGCGCGGTAGAGGATTTACTTAGCCAGGGTTCCCGGCCAGAAGATTTATGGGTGGCGATCGGTCCGGCAATCTCACCCTGCTGCTATGAGCTGGGTGAAGATCGGCTGGCGGCGATTCAGGCCAATCCGCGGCTGCAACAGCCTGTGCGCTGGCATCGCGACCGGCCGCTGAATCCGCTGGCGGTGCGTCCACAGGCGGCGGCGCAGCAACAGGGCATCTGGTTTGACTTGCCGCAACTGGGCAAACAGATGCTGGCGCAACAGGGCATTCCGACGGCGCAGATCGAGCTGCTCAACGTCTGCACCTACTGCATGGCCGAGCCGCAATCGAGTTACCGGTACAACAGCCATCATGGCAGCGGTTACGCCTCGCGCTACGCCTGGATCCGCCGCAAATCCTGACGCCTTATACGCCTGGCATCAGATCGTTGCTGTATTTAAACAGCTCGGAATCGGAGCGCAGGCCAAGCTTTTTCAGCGCAGATTGCTTCTGGCCGCTGACCGTTTTACGGCTGCGTTTAAACTTGATGGCAATCTGCGACACGCTCAGCCCATCCAGATAACAGCGCACTACCTCAACTTCGCGCGGGCTGAGCAGCTTGACCTTTTCATACATCATGCCGCTGGTTTTTACCCCCAGCGTTTCATGAATGGCATCCTCATTGACCACGTAGAGGTTTTCAATTTCGTAGGCCAGGCCCGGCGACAGAAAAATGCGGCCGTTTGCTACCTGACGAATCGCCTGGAAAATATCGGCCATATTATGGCTTTTGCCGATAAATCCGCTGACACCGGCGCTGAGCACCATTTTAACGATCGCCGGGCTTTCCAGCGACGACGAAATTAATATGCGCAGCCGCGGATAATGGCTGCGCAGCTGTTTAACCAGCGCCAGGCCATCCAGCTCTTTTTCACCTAATAAAAAGTCCAGCACTAATACATCGACCGGCTCTTTTTTTAACTCTGCAAAAAGTTCAACGCTTGATCCCCATGCGCCCATTAATTCCATATCGGGTTCGGCTTTAATACAAATATCGAACGCGGTACGAATCATTGGATGATCGTCTAACAACGCAATGCGCAATGGATTATTAAGTACTCGTTTCATCAGTACTTCCTTTTCAGTCCTTGATGTTGATTCATCACGTAAGATAATGACCTGATATATTGCAATTCCTCGCAATAACAGCCTGTATAACTTATTTTCTTTTTTATATCGGGCTACCGGCGAGCCACGGAATTAACTGACCGGCGGAAGCATTGCCACGGAAAATAGCGGCATAACCATCGTAACGATTGCTGACTTCACTGATCCGGTTATTGTGATAATCCGTTTCAGCACCTAATACATCCAGCAGGGTACGGCGGCCCAGGTGATACCACTGGTCGAAAAAGTCGAGTCGGATCCGATCCGATTCCACGGTTAAATTACTGTACAGCTCTGCGCGGTCGAGCATGGCGTGCGCATCCTGATCGGCCTTGCGAATGCGGTTTTCATATTCCAGCCGCATTTCGCGCATCTGCTGCAGGCTGGTTTCAGCACGCTGCACGGCTGCCCGCTCTGATGCACGGTTTGAGCCGCCGCGGAACAGTGGCCAGCTGACGTTCAGACCCGTCTGCCACGCCTGTTGGTTGCCTAACTGATCTTCCTGCGTGCTTTTGGACACCGTCCAGTTGAGCTTCGGCATTGCTGAGGCTTTTACCGCATCGATCTCCTTCTGCGCGGCACGTGCCTCGGCCTGCGCGCGCTGAATCGCCGGGTGATCTTCCAGACGTTGCAGCAGGCGCGCAAGATTGGCGGGCTGTAAATTCCAGCGCGGCGTTTGCGGCAAAGGCACCTGCGTTTCGCCCAGCAGGCGATGCAGGGTTATTTCCGCATCGCGCGCGCGCGATACGGCGCTGTCGAGCAGACTCTGCGCCTGTAACAGTCTGCTGCGCGCCTGCGTCAGCTCGCTGCGTCGGCCCTGGTCCGCCTTTACAATGCCGCTGAGCATGGTGGTCAGCTCGTTCATGCGCGCCACATAGCTTTTGCTCAACTCAATAACCTGACGTTCTTTGGTCAATGTAATCAGTGCGTTACTCACCTGCAATGCCACATCTTCCTGCTGGGCGATGATCGCCTGCTGGCTGGCGGTTAACGTCTCCTGACGGCTGGCAATGGTGCTGGCGGTCTGACCAAAGTCATACAAGTTGGTCGCCATATTGATGCCAAAAGCCGGCATGCTCGACTGTTTGCTGCGCTGCCCATCACCGAACTGCAAAGAAGGCGACTGGGCATTCACATCCAGCTGCGGCCAGCGTTGGCCTTTGGCTTCATCCACGTTGGCTTCCGCCATCGAACTTTGCGCTTTAACCGCCATCAACTGCGGGTTAATGCTCCACGCCTGACGCACCGCGCGCATAAAAATCTGCTGCAGCTGAGCTTCAGATGGCCCCGCCACCGTGCGGCCCGGCGTCGGCAGCGTGGCCGGGAGCGCGGCGTAATCGGTTAACGTTGGCTCACGACGATACGGTGTGACACTTTGCTGGCCTGTGGTGGGTAGCGTTTTCGTGCTCTGCGGTTCCACCTTGCGGAAAACAATCACCTCTTCGTCGTTGTTTTCCTGCTGCAGAAAGCCGCCGCGCGTCGCCGCCGGTGCGCTACGGGTCAGATAACCGGCATTATTGCTGCTGGCTGTCTTGCGGCGAGGCAGCAGATGCGGCGCGGTTGTCTTACCGCTTAGCGCACGTTCGCCGCCTGTGCGCGCCACGGGTGCCGATGCGCGGCCAAACGGCTGAGGCTGCGGTGGCACCGTGGCCTTCACTGCCGGCGGCGGTATGACAGCAGCCGGCTGCGGTACCCTGGCAAATGACGTCGCAGGCTGACGGGCAGGCTGAGTGCGCACTGGCGCAACGACCGGATTAGCCACCGCCCGCGTACGCGGCACGGCCCTCGGTGCGGGTGAAGCGATTGTCGGACGACTATTTTCACTCGCCATCTGACTGAATAAGTAGAGCTCCTCATCGCTGGCATAAAGCGGCGCGCTGTGCCCGCTCATTGCCAGTAGAATAATTAATGCCAGTTTTTTAGGTCGCCTGGTAAAAGAAACAGCAAGTTGAATATTACGCATTATTATTATCGCTCACGAAAGGCTTCTTTAGCTTTCAACACGGGTTTCAATAAATAATCGAGAATCGTTTTCTCACCGGTACGTATTTCTACCGATGCCACCATGCCGGGAATAATAGGTAACTCTTTTCCACCTGCATTAAGCGTGCTGCTATCGGTAAGAATTAATACGCGATAATACGTATCGTCCGGTCTGCCCGCCGCTGATTTTTGATCGTCCTTCAGCGTATCCGGACTAATATGCTCAACCGTGCCGTGCAGGCCACCATATATGGCATAGTCATAGGCGGTTATTTTTACTGTTGCCGGTAAACCCGGGTGCAAAAATGCCACGTCGGAAGGCCGTATTTTCCCTTCAACTAACAGTTGATCTTCCAGTGGAACAATTTCCAGAATATGTTCACCCGGCTGAATAACACCACCAATGGTATTTACCCGCACATTTTTTACCGTGCCGCGTACCGGTGCGGTCATGGTAGTGCGCTCAACGATATCCAGACGTCCGGCCAGGTTTTCTACCGTTTGCGACAGTTCCAGCTCCAGCCGTAACAGCTCTGAGTTAGCCTCGCTCTGATAGCGGTTTTTACGCTCGACAATCTGTGACTGAATGTCGTTGGCCTGACGGCGCATCCTCAGCATTTCCACTTCGGAGAGCAAACCTTTCGCTGCCAGCGGCTCGGCGAGACGAATTTCGCTCATCGAGAGCGCATAGCTGCGTTCCAGGGAACGTACGCTGTCATTTAATGCGCTGAGTCGCGACTTCCATGCTCGCGTCTCCTGCTCAACCAGCGCCGGATCGGCCTGCACTTCCTCATCAAACACCAGCGGCTGACCATAGGATTCGGCGCGCAGACGCGTAATGGTGGCCTTCAGACCCTGCACTTTACTGAACACTTCGCGATAGCTCGACTGCGCGCGGGTCGGATCGATTTTTAAAAGCACATCGCCGCGATTAACCACCGAACCTTCACGCACGTTCATCTCCGCCAGAATGCCGCCTTCGAGGCTCTGAATAATCTGCTCGCGACTCTTGGAGATGATCTTGGCATCGCCTTTGGTAATCTCTTCCACGCGGGCAAATTTAGCCCAGGTTAAGCCACCGACAATCACCGCGATAATCAGCCAGATCACCAGTTTTGAACCCGGCGTTGACTGCGCCATCAGCGACGCCTGAACGTCATTCATAAACTCTGCGTCGCTGGCGGAAAGCGCAGGCTTTTTATTACGTCGAAAAAGAGCCGCGATCATTTTTCCTCCCCGGCGATGGTCGCCTGCGTTGTTGCTGCTGGCGCCCGTTTTGCGATCGCCGCCGCAGCCGTTTGTTGGTCAGGCGACGTTGTCGCGCTGTGGGTTGTAGATGGTTCAGCCTCAGGTTGGGCCGTTTTCTTCAGTCTGGGCGGCGCTTTTGCCGGTATCGGCGCTGAAGGTCCCTGCTGAGCTGCGGCCTCCGGCTGCTGTTGCTCGGGCTGCTGGGGTTGCTGCTGTTGCAGACGGTCGGCTTTCTCTTTGGCCTGCAAAGACGCCATCACCTGCTCTTTGGATCCATCGGCTGCCACTTTGCCCTCATCAATGATGATGACCCGTTCAACCAGCGCCAGCAGCGAAGGACGGTGTGTCACCACGACCAGCGTATGGCCCTCAACGGCGCGGCGCAGATGCTGCAGGAAAAGCGTTTCTGTCTGGCTATCCATCGCGCTGGTCGGTTCATCGAGCAGCAGCACTTTTGGACGGGCCAGCAGCGTACGGGCCAGAGAAACCAGTTGGCGCTGGCCGCCTGACAGCCCTTCCCCCATCTCACCAATCATCATATTGATGCCGCTGGGATGACGGGCGGCGATCTGATCCAGACCGGTTAGTCTCAGCACGCGCAGCAGTTCATTGGCGGTGGCATTCGGCGAGCCAATCATCACGTTTTCACGCAGCGTGCCGTAGAACAGGCGGGCTTCCTGGCCGACGTAGCCCACGCTTTTGCGCCAGTCGGCGGGATCGATCTGGTTAACGTCCAGACCGCTGCTGAACATCTGGCCGTTTACCGGCTGATAAAGCCGTGCCATCACACGCAGCAGCGTAGATTTACCGCTGCCGATGCGTCCGAGGATCGCCACGCGATCGCCGGCAGCGATGTCCAGCGAGATGCCGGTCAGCACCGGTGGGTTAGGCTTCATCGGCGGAGCAGGATAGGAAAAGTTAATATCTTTCAGGCTGAGCTGGCCATCCAGCGGCGGATTTGCCAGGTATTCGCGGGTACTGTCGCGATCAACCGGCATTTCCATCAGCTTGGTTAATGAACTCATCGCCGCTTTCGCCTGCTGATAACGCACGGCAAGGCCAATGACCTGCCCCAGTGGCGCCGTGGCACGGCCAGCCAGCATCACGGTGGCGATCATCGCCCCCATGGTGAAGGTGCCTGCATCAATCAGATACACCCCTACAACAATCAGTATCACGGTCTGAAACTGCTGCAGGAAGGTCACGACGCCGGTTGCCAGCGTCGAATAACGCTTCGATTTCATTGAGTTGGCAGATTGCAGGGCGCTGAAATTTTCCCAGCGGCGCTGCATATAGGACTCGCCGCCCACTGCCTTCAGCGTTTCCATACCTTCGATCGATTCAATCAGCACGCCTTGCTTTAACGAGGCATCACGCAGGTTTTCCTTCATGATCTTCGCCAGCGGCCACTGGATCGCGGCGCTAACCAGAATGATCAGCGGGATCATCAGCAGCGGCACAATAGCCAACGGGCCGCCAATGAAGTAGATGACGAACACGAACATCAGGATAAAGGGCAGATCGGAGAGAGCGGCCAGCGTCGCCGAGGCAACAAAATCGCGCACTGATTCAAACTCGCGCAGCTGGTTAGCAAAGGTGCCTGAAGAGGCAGGCTTGTGCTCCATCTGCACCGACAGCGCCTGGCGGAACAGCATGGCACCTAACACCAGGTCCGCTTTTTTACCGGCCATATCGAGCAGGTGCGCGCGAGTAAAGCGGGTAATGGCTTCGAAAATCATGGCGATGGTTACACCGATAGCCAGTGACCATAGCGTAACAAAGGCCTGGTTCGGCACCACGCGATCGTAGACGTTCATGGTAAAAAAGATGCTCGCCAGCGCCAGCACGTTGATTAGCACCGCCGCAATAGCGGCGCTGCGATAATAGCTGCGGTAACGCCATAACGTACTGAACAGCCAGTGCCCTTTAGTCTCAGGCAGCGTGGCGCTCATGCGCGCATCAACTTTAGCCTGCGGTTTCGCCATAATGGCAAATCCGGCGTAGATTTCGCTGAGCTGGGCGTGATCCATCTCCACCGCATCTGCGCTGATTTCCGGCATGATCAGCTGATAACGAAGCTCGCGTTTATTTTCCTCATTGGTATGGATGCGCCGTGACAGCATAATGCAGCCACCGCCGCCTTTGCGCAGCAGGATGATTGGCATCAATTGTTCAGGCAGTTCGTTACTGCGACGTTCAACCATTCCACCGACAATCCCGGCATTTTCCAGTGCCTTTAGTGCCAGTGAAGGAGAGAGCAGCATTGCGGTAGGCAATCCTGCAATCAGCGAGTCAGGTGAACGGCTTAGTTTATAGTGCTCACATATCCAGACCACGCTTTGCAGCAGCGTGTCGTCTATTTTGGTATCTGCTCGAGCAACACTGCGCGCATCCAGCTCATTGGCCAGAATGGCTTCTTCCGTGTTCATTTACACTTTTCCTCTGGTGAGACAGATTGTTCTAATTAGAATTCGTTACAGGGTGATAGAACTTCTGAGAAAATTCTGACAGGCGAGGATGCAAGACCGAACAAGACTTGTCTCGAAAAGGGGTTTTATTAACGGAAGCCAGCAGGGCAAAATAATTAAGCTGACAAAAAATAAAATTTCAAAAAGAAATAAAAACACGCTGTTACTTTATTGTAAAAAAGGGTCAGCTCAACGTGACTACAGCGGCTTTACGGTTGTTAACTGGCTGTTTTGCAAAAACATGCAGCCGCACCGATTTTCTATGCGGCGGCATAGTGTTTGTACACTAATTTATCTGCAACACTATTTTTCTGTGCGTCACACATCGTTGTTTATGGGTTTTATTAACGGCACAATCTGACAGATGACTATTATTACTGCGTTTATGTTCAATATAAATAATATCCTCAGCAAAAGCGCTGTCTATTAAAGCACGTTTCAGTGAGGCTACCTGCGCACGTTCTGCCGCCGCGCTGTCGTTTAGTGATTTTCCCGCGGAATAATTCAGTAAGGTCAGCCGATGAATCTGCATATTATCGCGTCTGATGGCGATCAGCATTTCGCGTAATGCTTCTCGCCCTGCGAGGGTAACTTCACGCTGCCAGATGCTATCGTGATAAAAAAGATCGTGCATATCCAGCGTTACATAACGGGTTTTTAACGCCTCTTCATCCTGATAAACACAAGGCACGACGGCAGAGGCACGAGAAAGCAAATGTCGCTGCTGACGTTTATTGCCGCTCTCCTGCTCGCCTTTGCCTTGTCTTACGACAACAGGCATATCGCTGTCTGGTGTGGCCTGCAGAAAATACCGTTTTCCTCCGCGGAAATCCGCCTCGAACAGCAAATGCCGTTTGCCTTCATAAACAGCATTCTTATGAAAATAGTCGCTCAGGGTATGTTTACCGGGCCGCAGGCAAAATTGCGTAAAGCCGCCGGGCAGCAAGCGAGTATGAAATTCACCGTCAATATAGATATAAGCGCCCTGCGCGTTACTGTCGTTATCCGCACGATAATAAATAATCTGAGTAAGCTGGGGGACCACGGGCGGATGTTGCTGATAGCGATCGGCGTTATTTATTTCAGCTGAGGAGACGCCATGGCTAAAAGAGAGCACCGGAATAAATACACACCCTAAAATTGTTTGCTTTATTGTTAACATAGCCTGCTGCCCTCTCCATTTGATTGCGTGTAAGTACACATCCGGGTGATGCTGAAGGCTGGCGATGTCGGAATGGCGTCAGGTTGTGCCGTGCGGAGAATCATTAATCTGCCGCACTGCACTCTTCCACTGAGGATGCCCTCGACAACATGCGTCGCTGTTGATGGAGATAAGGCAGCTCCTGTTCTGCAGCCGGGCGATTCAGCACTTCAGGTTCGCCGCTGTAGCCATCCAACATGCGCAGAAACTGTGTCTCTCCTCGGCCCAGCCAGATTTTAAAATCGGTCAGAGGCATGCCGTGGTAATAACTGGCATTCTTCACCAGCGCCGCCAGGCGATGCTCGCCAGGCGCCAGACAAAAAGCCGTAAAACTGCCAGGCAATAATGAGGTGTGAAACTCACCATTAATATAAATATGTGCTGCGCCCTCTTCATCGTCGAAACTGCGGAAAAATATGACGCGCGACTGTGATAAGGGCAATGCAGATAGTGACTGGTAATATTCAGGTAATACATCTGTTTGCTGAGTGTTCGCCTGCGCAGAGGCGACCGCCATTAAATATAAGGCAGAAAAAATAGCTATTCGCATTAGTTAAAGTCTTTTCAGGAGGGGAAGCCCCTCTTTCATCAGGCATAATGGTTAAGCATCCACTATCAGAGCAAAAAATGATATCCACTCTGGTTTATGCGTTGTTCGCCCTGCATTGACGCCATCTTGAGGTTCAATCGCCGTTACTCTTTGCTTAATCACTATTATCATAATGCCATACAGAGAAGTTGATATAGCGCAATAAATGGCGTACCGCCTTTACCTCCTTTTTCTTGTACTTTGAAAAACAGGATAAAAACGTGCAGTCTGATGAGGAAAATTTATCGTACGGCGACCTGCCGCTACAACATCATAAAAAAGCGATGTGTCGACCTTTCGATCATGGAACACGCTGTCACGCAGGAAAAATAGAGGTTATGACTCAAAGCACATACAAGATTTGTCTCAATAATGCCTATATGCGAAAAAAATCGTGCCTGCCAGCGCGGGCAGCACTCCGCTTTTATTAGACCAAACCGTAACGAAAAATCGTAATTGCGAGACGTTACGAGAAATAAAGACAAGCGAGGAATCTTGTTTTTAAATAACGAGACTTGTCCCAAATTTTTAGGCACCGATAAAAAATCATAGTGGAGAAATAGCGCCAGTAATATGATACTGGCGGCCAACAGGAAAAAATAACAATTCAGGCAATTTCCCACTTAGTCTGCCAAAAGCCTCATTCAATCACAGGGATGTTTAGCGTGCGCTACTTATTAACAATGCTAATTTTAACGTTTAGCGTTTCACTGAATGCTGCAATCAAGGAGCTTAATTTACTGGTTCGCACCGATATTGTTGTGCCTGACGTGGTAATGAACGGCGATCGTCACATTTTCCCTGAAGGTGATGTATTGCGTGTAGGTATTTGGGGTGCCGCACAACCTCCGCTCTATATTGATAATGATCACCACGCGTTTGAAGGGCTTACCGCGGATTATCTCGGCGCGGTGCAGCGCATGTTAAAACTGCGTATGCAGTTAATTTATTTTCCTACGGAAGAGGCGATGGCAGCGGCCCTTGCTGCAGGTACGTTGCATATGGTGGCTATCTATAATCCTGAGACGTTAATGCTCACGCCGCCGCTTATTCGCACAACGCCCTATCTGCTGGACAGCTCGGTCATTCTGCAGAATACAAAAAACAATAATGATAAAAGCCTGACACGAAAAATTATTGCCTGGGCGGGCCCGCAACGTATTGGCCTCAAGCTGCAGCAGGATTATCCTGAGGCTATTTTACAGCACCATCAAACCTATGCCAAAGCGCTGGCGGCCACGGCGTTTCGACAGGCTGATGCCACATGGGGAAACGCCTCAACGCAGGAATATCTGCTGCGGTACGGTTACAGCAACGAACTGACAATGTCACCCAGTCGCGCCCTTTCCAACCTCAATATCTCTTTTGGCGTCAGTCCTCGCTATCCGGAATTAGCCGAAGCGCTCAATATGGCGCTGCGCATGATTCCTCTCGCAGGGCGTTTGCGCATTGCCAATCGCTGGCAATTACAAAGCCACTACGTCATGAAAAACAATCCATTAGCGCTGACACCGCAGGAGGACAACTGGCTGCGTCTTCACCCCTTTATTCCGATTGATATCGCGGCTAACGGCGCACCGCTATTTTTCCGCGACGAAAGCGGCACGTGGCAAGGCATCGCCAAAGAGATCGTTGATTTAATCTCGGGCCGTGCAGGCGTGCTGTTTGAACCGGTGACGCCAGGCCAGCATGCGTCTGTCGACAGTACAAAAGTCCATTTTTCACCTGCCGTGCTGCTTGATGAACAGCAGCGAGCACAACGCCTGTTTTCACGGCCTTATCTTATTTCACCCTGGGTCTTGGTGCAGGCCGTCGATACCGCCAATATCCTTGAAATGGCCGGTAAAAAAAATCGCCGGGTATTCTCGCTGAATGAGAGCCGTCTCAATGCTTATATGGCTGAAACCTGGCCTGATATAACGCTGCAAACTCAGCTTTCACCCCAGGAGGCGCTGCTTCAGTTACTGAGTGGAAAAGCAGATGGCGTAATTATCCCCAAAGTGCATGCCGACTTTCTGCTGCGCAACTATTACCGGGATCGATTACGCATTATTCAAGTGGTTGGTGAACAGCCCGCCAAAATAGGCATGGCGGTGGATAAAGCCAATGCGCCGCTGATTGAGATCATCAATAAGGCGCTGCTTGATATTCCACCGGAAACGCTGGAGCCGTTAATTTCACGCTGGCATAACCTGCCGCAGGTCAACCGCACCATTTCCTGGCATGACTATAAAGATGTGGTGCTGAAGATTGTGGCGCTGGCCAGCATCATCATTCTTATCTGCTTAATCTGGAATCGCCATTTGCAGCGGGTTATTCGCCAGCGCACCGAGGCGCAGCATGCCCTGAAGGACCAGCTCACCTTCACCAACACGCTGTTTAACGAATCGCCGGTGGTGATGTACGTCAGGGATCGGCAGGCCAGGCTGATGCACTGCAACACCGCCTATCTCGATTTTCTTGAGGTCAGCCTGGAGGAAGTTGTTGGCAAAGGCACCGATGTGTATCGCCATCTGCTGGACGACGCGTGCCTGCAACTGCTGGAGGCGGAGCACTACACCACGCTGCGTCAGGGCACCGCCTCAATGCGCGATGTGAAGATGCAGTTTCGTGGCAAAACGGTGCATGTTTTCCACTGGGCGCTGCCATTTCGCGATCGACTGGGGGCCGTGGTAGGCGTTATTGGTGGCTGGCTTGATGTCACCGAGCGCCATGAATTGCTGCTGGCATTAAGCACCGCCAAAGAGGATGCCGATGCCGCCAACCGTTCCAAGAGCCAGTTTCTGGCCAGCATGAGCCATGAGATCCGTACGCCACTGCACGCCATTATTGGCCTGCTGGAGATGGAAACTCGCCAGAAACCGGCGCGTGAGATCAGCAACAACGTGCTGGTTGCCTATGAATCAGCCAACGCGCTGCTGTCGCTAATTGGCGATATTCTTGACCTGTCGCGCATTGAGTCAGGCATCCATCAGCCCAAACCCGAACCCTGTCTGCTGCCGCAGCGTATCGAACAGGTGATCAATCTGTTTCGCAACAAGGCGGAGAGCAAAAATATCGCCCTGCGCCATGAGATTGATATCACTCATCCCTGCGTGCTGCTTGACGCCATGATGTTCAACCAAATTTTTTCTAATCTGCTCAGCAATGCGATCAAGTTCACCGATCGCGGTTACGTCAGCGTAACGCTTTATCAGGGCAGCATAGATATGAACGAGCAGCGCGGCGAGTTTGTGCTGGAGATCGAAGACAGCGGCTGTGGCCTTGATGAAGATCAGCAGCAGGCTATTTTTGAGCCTTTTGTGCAAACCGGCGATCGTCAGCGTCAGCAGCTTGGTACCGGGTTGGGTTTAAGTATCTGTCGCAAGCTGGCAGAACTGATGGGCGGCGAAATAGACGTGGAGAGCCAGCCAGGCGAGGGCGCGGTGTTTCGCTTTCATTTTTATGCGCCGCTGGTCGATGAACAGCAGGTGCAGCAACAGCAGGCTGAAAACGTTCCCGCTCAGGGGCAACTGCGCATTATGGTCATTGACGATCACGCCCCGAACCGCCTGCTGTTGGGCCAGCAGCTGGAATATGCCGGTCATCAGGCGATGTTGATCGAGAGTGCGATACAGGCACTGGTTATCTGGCAGCAGGATCCAGACGCCTTTGATCTCATTATCAGCGACTGCAATATGCCCGACATGGATGGCTTTACGTTTGCACGCCAGCTGCGTGCGCTGGAGCAACAGATACAGCGTCCGCGGATGTTGATTTTTGGGCTTACCGCTTCCGCTGAGCGCTCCATCATTCAGCGCTGTCTGGATGCGGGCATGGATGATTGTCTGTTTAAGCCGCTTAGCGTGGATACGCTGATGCGTCATCTCAGCAATACCACGCACCATCTTTCTCCGCCTGCGCCTGCAACAGAGCAACAGCGCCAGCCAGGCGCGCTGCCTGCACCTTGCCCGTTGTTGCAGGAGCTGGCCGAGCGCGATATGGCAGGCTGTCTCGCCTTTATTGACAGCATTATTGTCAGCAACGATGAGATTTTGGCGGAAATCAATGCAGCACACGACAGCGCACAGCTGTCGCAGCTGGGTCACAAAATGAAAGGAGGTGCGCGTTTAATCAATGCCACCGACGTTGAACGGCTGGCTAAACAGCTGGAAGATAAACCACCAGCAGAAGCCGTAATGGCGATTAAATCCGGTTTGGCACACGCAATTGCGGAGCTTGAAAAGATGCTGTTAGCATTCAAAAATAGCCTGAATCACTAATATCATCGCCTGAATTATATTTTACGGTCCAATCAAGACGGTTCCTGGATAACTTTACGCACTGGATTATCATAATGAACATCTTATTAATTAATGATATTAGCTGCCGCTTTATTAATATTTAAAGGTCACGTTATGCATAATGCAAAAATTATCATTGTCGACGAACATAAGATTGTTTCATCCGGAATTCAATCACTGCTATTAATGAACGGCTTTTGTCATATCTCAGTTGCAAATACGATCAGGGATGCCATTGATGCTATATTGGCACGGCACTATGACATCATGATATTTGATCCTGAATTTGCTGAAAACAGCGGCATCGGCTTCTTGCGCGATCTGGTGAGAAGCAAGGCCAGCCTGAAGACGATCATCATCAGCGAAAGCAAAAACAACCATCTCATCATGCAGTCAATCAGCATTGGCACGAATGGATATGTCTCAAAAAAAGAGAATGTCAGCACACTCATTTCAGCCATAGGCTGTGTCTATAACAGCGTCGATTATTTACCCGGCGAGCTGGTGCGCCGTTCGCACGATTATTGCGATGAACAGCGCAGGCTGGCGCTGCTGACTGAGCGTGAAATGCTGATCCTGAAAAAACTGGCGAAAGGAAAGTCAAATAAGTTGATTGCCGACGAGCTGGGACTGAATAATAAAACCGTCAGCACCTATAAAACCAAAATATTTCAGAAGCTCGACGTTAATAATATTGTTGATGTTGTCGAAATGGCAAAACGTAACGCCGTTGCCTAAAACGTTACGCGTTTCCATACGCCTTACATTGCGTTCTCGTTATGTAAAATGTAGAGCCATACACTGGCCACTATTGCGTTGCCGTTGCAAAGTTTACAGGTCACTTTCCGTTACTGCGCGAGGTACCCCCCACCTCGTGTGCCGCCTGTAAACTTTGCTTTTTTTATGATGCCCTTCACAGCCTGTCGGCAAACATTTTCACTTCACGATGACACTCGCTACAGTCAACTCATCCGACCACTATCGAAGATACTGCGATGACGCCGCTGCCAACACCTTCACTCTTTGCCCCGCTGGATTTGGGTTTTACTCGTTTAAAAAATCGCGTGCTGATGGGATCGATGCACACCGGCCTGGAAGAACATCCTGGCGGCACCGAGCGGCTGGCCGCCTTCTATGCTGAACGCGCCCGAGCTGACGTAGCGTTGATTGTTACCGGCGGTATCGCTCCCAATGCGCAAGGCGTGGTTGCCAGGGGCGGCGCGGTACTGGATCGACCAGAACAGTGTCCGCAACATCGGATAGTGACCGATGCAGTGCATGAGGCTGGCGGCAAAATTGCGCTGCAAATCCTTCATGCCGGCCGATACAGCTATCAACGCGATCTGGTCGCGCCCTCAGCGCTTCAGGCGCCGATTAACCCTTTTATGCCGCAGGCGATGGATGAGCAGCAGATCCTGCGCACCATCGCTGATTTTGCACGCTGTGCGCAACTGGCGCAGGCCGCAGGCTATGACGGCGTTGAGATCATGGGATCAGAAGGCTATCTGATTAACCAGTTCCTCGCCTCACGCACCAATCAGCGGCAGGACAACTGGGGTGGCAGCAGCGAAAATCGTCAGCGTTTTGCCATCGCCATCGTTAAGGCGGTACGGGCGGCGGTGGGCCGCGATTTTATTATTATTTACCGCCTGTCGATGCTTGATCTGGTGGAAGGCGGCAATACCTTTGATGAAACCATTATGCTGGCAAAAGCGATTGAACAGGCGGGGGCCACGCTGATCAATAGCGGTATCGGCTGGCATGAAGCGCGCATTCCTACCATTGCCACCGCCGTTCCGCGTGGCGCATTTGGCTGGGTAACGCAACAATTACGCCAACATGTCTCGCTGCCGCTGATCACCACCAACCGCATTAATCATCCCGCCACCGCGCAGCAATTACTGGATGAAGGCTGTGCCGATATGATCTCCATGGCGCGACCATTCCTGGCGGACGCTGAATGGGTGCGCAAAGCGGCCACGCAGCGGGAAGATGAAATTAACAGCTGCATCGGCTGCAATCAGGCGTGCCTCGATCAGATCTTTGCCGGGCAGATTACCTCCTGCCTGGTCAATCCACGCGCCTGCCATGAAACGCTGATGCCCATTGCGGCGGCACCGCATATCAAGCGGCTCGCGGTGGTGGGTGCCGGGCCGGCAGGCATGGCATTTGCCCTCAATGCCGCACAGCGCGGGCATCGGGTAACCTTATTCGACGCGGCAATAGCCATCGGCGGGCAATTCGCTATCGCCCAACAGATTCCGGGTAAAAGCGAGTTTGCTGAAACGCTGCGCTATTTTGATCGTCAGTTAAAACTGGCGGGCGTGACGCGGCAGCTGGGACGCAGGGTCGATGCGGCGGCGCTCACGGCGTTTGATGAGGTGATTCTGGCCACCGGCATTACGCCGCGCCAGCCTGAAATTGACGGTATCGATCACCCTTCGGTGCTGAGTTATTTGCAGGTATTGCGTGATAAGCATCCGGTGGGTCGCCGCGTCGCCATTATTGGTGCCGGTGGCATCGGTTTCGACAGCGCCATGTACTTAAGCCAGCCGCCCGCGCCTGGTGACGCTATCGGGGCTTTTTGTCAGGAATGGGGTATCGATCGCACCCTGCAGCAGCCAGGCGGCGTGGTGGTGCCACAGCCGGAGAAGAGCCCGCGTGACATCTGGCTGCTTCAGCGCAAACCGGGTAAGCCCGGCGCCAGCCTCGGCAAGACCACCGGCTGGATCCATCGCAGCAGTCTGTTAGCGCGCGGGGTCAACATGTGGGGGAACGTGCAGTATCAGCGGATTGACGACAACGGCCTGCACATCTTACGTGATGGCGAGCCGCTGACGCTGGCGGTGGATAATGTGATTATCTGCGCCGGTCAGGAGCCAAATCGTCAGCTTGCCGCTGCGCTGACCGCACTCGGCAAACCGCTGCATCTGATTGGCGGCGCCGACGTGGCGCTGGAGCTGGATGCCCGACGTGCTATCGCCCAGGCAACCAAACTGGCGCTGGTTATCTGAGGATCAGCGCAGTTTTACCGCACGCAGTACCACAAACTTGGCGCTGGAGGCCACCAGCGTGCAGTTGCCGAAAATCTTTTTCAGCTTGCGATGGTAATCAAGATGGCGATTGCCCACGATGCGCAGCTCGCCGCCATACTGCAGGCAGCGGCGGGCATCATGGAACATCTGCCAGGCGATCTCATCGGTTAACGCATGCTGCTGATGGAATGGCGGATTACACAGCACCGCGTGCAGCCGGTCAGCAGGGAAGCCGCTTAAGCCATTGTTAACGCTGAAGTGGGAGCGCGCCAGATCCTGCGGGCGATTTACCTCAACGTTCAGCTGGCTTGATGCCACTGCCATCCAGGATTCATCGACAAAATGCACATCCGCCAGCGGATTCTTCTCCAGCGCCATCAGGCCAATGATGCCGTTACCGCAGCCAAGGTCAGCAATTTCACCGTCAATGTGATCAGGCAGATGCTGCATAAACAGCCGTGCGCCGATATCGAGTCCGTTGCGGGAAAAGACATTCGCGTGATTGTGGATCTGATAATCGGTACCTTCCAGCGGCCAAACGCGGGTCGGCACCGGCTTGCCGACCGCAGGCGCGGTGAAGCGGCAGAACACCAGACGGGCTTTTTTCCACGCCAGTGAGGTTTTGGTTTCGCCCAACATACGCTCGAACAGCTGCAGCGTAGAGGTGTGAATCTCTTTGGCGCGGGCAGCAGCGATGATCAGCGTATCGGCAGAGACCACTTCACGCAGCGCGCGCAGTTGGTGCTCCAGCAGCGCCACGGTTTTCGGGATTTTAATCAGCACGCAGGCCGGATTGGCTGGCAGCGGCGACATGCTGTCGAGAAAAGTGACCGCGCTGTCATCGAGACCGTTCAGACGCAGGTTTTGCCTGGTCGCCTGCTGGCTGAGCCATGAGTCGCTTACGCTGACCACTTCACGCGGATTCAACGCCGCGGCCAGCGTGCCGAAGGTGTCATTGAATACGATCACCGGCCCTTCCGGCAACGCCTGCTGGAGCAGGTATTCATCAGCGGCATCCCAGGCTTGCAGCGGGTTCTCTTCGTTTACTTGTGGAAAGCGATGCAGCGTCAGCGTGCGGTCGCCCAGTTCTAATTGGCTCATTGATTCTCCGGCGTGGTACTCTTTGCGCGTTTTTCGCCCTGAAAGCGGGGGCGCAGTATATACCCAAATCCGGCCGGGTGGCAGTAAAGCGCACGACCGGATGTATTCAGGACCGACTATGTCATCACTTATCTATCTTCAGGGCTATCCCGAATCGGTGTTGCAGCAGGTGCAACAGCTGATCGACAAACGGCAGCTGGCCCGAGTGCTGCAACAGCGCTATCCCGACGGGCATACGATTAACAGCGATAAAGCGCTGTATGACTTCACCCAGGATATCCGTCAGCGTTACCTGCGGAATGCGCAGCCGCTGAGCAAGGTGCTGTATGACAGCAAAATCCGCGTCATGAAACATGCGCTCGGCCTGCATACCGCGATTTCACGCGTGCAGGGCGGCAAGATGAAGGCCAAGGCGGAGATCCGCGTAGCGACGCTGTTTCGCCAGGCACCGGAACCCTTTTTGCGCATGATCGTGGTGCATGAGCTGGCACACCTGCGCGAAAAAGATCACAACAAAGCGTTTTACCAGCTCTGCTGCCACATGGAGCCGAACTACCACCAGTTTGAGTTCGATACCCGCCTGTGGCTGACGCAACAGCATCTCGAAGGGCGCGAGGGTTAAAGAAACTCTTTGGCTTTCTGAATCAGGCTGGTCTTTGTGAGCGCGCCCAGAAACAGACGATCCTGCGGATTACTCAGCACCGGCAGACGCTCCAGCGTGACGCGGGCAAACGCCTCCCAGCCTTCACGCACGCTCTGATTCTGATAGACGCAGGGAAAATTATCGTCCATTACCGTCAGCACCGGCGACTCCAGCGTAATCTCCTGATCGAGAATTTTTCGCGAAATATCGTGAATCGATACCACGCCAAGAAACTGCTGGCGATCGTTGATCACGTAAACAAAACGTTCGCGTTTCAGTGAGCTGACCGCTAAAGCCTGACCCACCGATTCATGGGGCTGTAGCGCGGCACCGGGAATAATCAGCTGTGAAATAACGCTGTTATCAAAATCGAATTTGGCATCGGCGCGGTTGAGATGGCGGCCTACCACCGGATAGGTGCTGGCGGCATGCAGCTGATAAACCACCATGGTCGCCAGCACGGTGGCGATCATTACCGGAAAAAGCAGGCTGCTGTTGAGCGTCATTTCCAGCACCATCAACATCGCCATCAGCGGTGCCTGGCTAACCGCCGCCAGCACCGCGGCCATGCCAATCGCCGCATAAATTAATGGATTCTCTATCGGCAGCCCCAGTTGTCTGGCAACGGTGGCCAGCGCCACGCCGAGCAGTGCGCCAATCAGCAGCGACGGCGTGAACAAACCGCCCACGGCGTTGGACCCTACCGACAACGCGGTAGCAGCCATTTTCAGCACCAGCAGAAGCAGGATACCCGGCAGCAGATAGTGCCCCGCCATCAACTGCACGATAATTTCATAGCCGTTGCCGAGAATATCGGTCGTGGCAATCGCCAGTATGCCCACCGCCACGCCACCCAATCCCAGCCGCAGCGGCAGCGCGCGAATGTGCGAGAACAGCTTTTTCGAGCGGGCGATCAGCGCCAACAACAGCCAGCCTGTCGGTCCGGCCAGCAGTGCGATCAGCACGGTCAGCGTCAGCGAGCTGGGATCCATGGTGAAATTGACCTCGGCCAGCGGATAAAGCGCTGAGCGAAAGCCCAGCGACCACATGGTCATCACCGCGGTCGCCGCAGCGATAATGAGCGGTATCAGCCGCTGCAGCGCAGAGATACCGAAGGCGATTTCAGCAACAAAAATCGCCGAAGCGAGCGGCGCATGATAGACCGACGCCAGCCCCGCCGCCGCCGCCATCGCGACCACATCGCTGTTACGCAACGCCAGCGAGGCGGAAATGCAGCGGCCCAGCAGACTGCCGCACAGCGCCGAGAGCTGCACCATCGGCCCCTCTTTACCGATCGACGCGCCGCTGCCAATACTGGCAATCGACGAGAGCGCACGAAACAGTGAGGTTTTTCCCGGCACTGCATCCAGCCGGGCGTTGATCACTTCAAGATAATCAGTATTGACCGTTTCGCGCTTTTCAATGTCCACCGCAAAGCGCAGAAACCAGCCGGCGATCAGGCCGCCACCGCCCACAATCAATGGCCAGACGTACCACGGCCACACCCGCATCGCCTGGGTAATTTCATCGCCCGAGTTAAACAGCAGCTGATTGATTAATTCGATCAGGCCGCGAAAGGCCAGCGTCACCAGCGAGGCGGCACAGCCAACCGGTATCGCCACCAGCACCGCCGCCCAGCTCAGAACATGCTTATTACTGCTCACCTTTTATCCTTTCGTCTGTCCGTGATGGGTCATCATATTGGAATGCGGATCGCACTATCAAATGCGCGTCGCGGCTGCACATTGCGCCGGTCATTGTGCGTGTTACCCTGCCGGTTCGACTCACCAAAAGGGAAGATTGCCCGGCTATGATTCGTTTCGCCATTATCGGTACTAACTGGATAACCCGCCAGTTCGTTGACGCCGCCCATGAGAGCGGCCGTATGAAACTGAGCGCGATTTATTCCCGCCAGCTGGAGCAGGCCAGGGCGTTCAACGCGGATTACGACGTCGAGTTGCTGTTCGACTCGCTGGAGGCGATGGCGCAATCGCCTGCCATTGATGCCGTCTATATTGCCAGCCCCAACGCCCTGCACTGCGAGCAGGCATTGCTGTTTCTGCAACACAAAAAACACGTTATCTGCGAAAAGCCGCTCGCCTCACACGACCGCGAAGCTGAAGCGATGATCGCTGCCGCCCGACAGAACCAGGTGGTGCTGTTTGAGGCCTTTAAAACCGCCAGCCTGCCTAACTTTTTGGCGCTGCGCGATGCGCTGCCGAAGGTGGGTAAGATCCGTAAGGTACTGCTGAATTACTGTCAGTATTCATCACGTTATCAGCGCTACCTGGACGGCGAGAATCCCAATACCTTTAATCCCGCCTGGTCAAATGGCTCGATCATGGATATCGGCTATTACTGTCTCGCCACCGCCATCAGCCTGTGGGGCGAGCCGCAACGGGTGCAGGCGCAGGCGTCGCTGCTGCCGAGCGGCGTGGATGCGCACGGCACGGTGGTGATGACGTACGGCGACTTTGAGGTGACGCTGCGCCACTCTAAAGTCAGCAACTCGCACCTCGCCAGCGAAATTCAGGGCGAAGCGGGTACGCTGGTCATTGAGAAAGTGGCGGAGTGCCAGAGCGTGATGTTTTACCCCCGCGAAGGCCAGCGTCAGGATTTCAGCAAACCGCAGCATATCAACACCATGCTGTATGAAGCAGAGCGTTTTGCCACGCTGGTGGCGGCACAGCAGGTTGAACATGACGGGCTGGCTCTGTCGCTGGCCACCGCGCGTCTGCTTACCGAGATACGTCGGCAGACCGGCGTCTGTTTTCCCGCCGATTCGTCAATTGCGACAAAGGTTGTGTAAATATCTCTAAATATGAATGGTGACCATTGATAAAGGCGCAGCGCTGACATAACTTACGCTGCAGCAAAGGGGAGTAACTTGTCATCCAATGGGCCGTCATTACGGTGCTCTGCACCCGGTCGTTGGGCAACAGGAATAGCGTGCTATTTCGGTTGTGAGTGAGACCTTGCCGAAAGGCGAGGTCTGCTTGAAAAATTTAAGCGGCTGCAGTCTTTCGATAGCAGCCGTTTTTATTTGATACAGGATAAGATTATGAACTCAGTCGGCACACCCCTGTTGTGGGGCAGTTTTGCTGTCGTCGTCATCATCATGCTGGCGATTGACCTTCTTTTGCAGGGACGGCGCGGTGCCCAGACCATGACCTTTAAACAGGCAGCGGTGTGGTCACTGATTTGGGTTTCCGTTTCTCTGCTGTTCAGTGCGGTTTTCTGGTGGTATCTCGACGGCTCTGCTGGTCGCGAAATCGCCAATACGCAAACCCTCGCCTTCCTTACCGGTTACGTGCTGGAAAAATCACTTGCCGTTGATAACGTCTTCGTCTGGCTGATGCTGTTCAGCTACTTTAGCGTGCCGGCCAATCTGCAGCGCCGTGTGCTGATTTACGGCGTGCTGGGCGCTATCGTGCTGCGCACCATCATGATCTTCGCGGGCAGCTGGCTGGTTACGCAGTTCAGCTGGATCCTCTACATCTTCGGCGCGTTCCTGCTGTTTACCGGCGTGAAAATGGCGATGGCGCACAATGAAGATGCCTCTGCCGTCGGTGATAAACCGGTGGTGCGCTGGCTGCGCAGCCACCTGCGCATGACTGACACGCTGGAAGGTGAAAAATTCTTTACCCGTCGCAACGGCGTGCTGTTTGCCACCCCGCTGCTGCTGGTACTGATCATGGTGGAACTGAGCGACGTTATTTTTGCCGTCGACAGCATTCCCGCTATTTTCGCCGTCACCACCGATCCCTTTATCGTGCTGACCTCGAACCTGTTCGCCATTCTCGGCCTGCGCGCCATGTACTTCCTGCTCGCTAACGTGGCAGAACGCTTCTCAATGCTGAAGTATGGCCTGGCGCTGGTGCTGATTTTTATCGGTATCAAGATGCTGATCGTCGAGTTCTATCACATCCCGATAGCGGTTTCGCTGGGCGTGGTAGGCGGTATTCTGGCGGTAACATTGCTGATCAATGCCTGGGTAAACCGTAAAAATGACCGTAAAGGGTTAACCAAATAATCTGTTGAAGGGGCGCGCGTCGCCCCTGTTTTATTTTGCCTTGCCCGCGCTTTACCCCGTCATATAGTGTCACGGCGTTTTCAGGCAGAAGATTGCCGCATTGCCGCGTCGCCGCCCGACAGAATTTATCCTTTCCCTGCTATCGCATTTCCTTATACTTCCCCCGCAAATGCACTGAGCTTCCTACGTTTCTGGCCGGTTAATGCTGAAACGGGGAACCCAAAAACGGTAATCGTGATGAATAAAAAGGAATCCGGACTGGCTCGTCGCCTGATGACAATGAGCCTGGTTCAACAAATCGTTATTGGCCTGATCGCCGGTATCATTCTGGCGGGCGTGTCGCGTGACGCGGCGCTGGCAGTGGGCCTACTGGGCGAACTGTTTGTTAACGCGCTGAAAGCGGTGGCGCCGCTGCTGGTATTAGTGCTGGTGATCTCATCGATTGCCAACCATCAGCAGGGACAGAAAAGCAACATTAAGCCGATTATCATGCTCTATCTGCTCAGCACCTTTTTCGCCGCGGTGATTGCGGTGACCTTCAGCCATCTGATTCCGCAAACGCTGATTCTGTCGGTGGAAAAAAGCACCATTACGCCGCCTTCAGGGATTACCGAAGTGCTGCGCGGTCTGCTGATGAGCATGGTAGCGAACCCGATTACCGCCCTGATGAACGCTAACTACATCGGTATTCTGGTTTGGGCGATTGGTCTGGGACTGGCGTTTCGCCACAGCCGCGACAGCACCCGCGCCTTTCTGAACGACGCCTCCGATGCCGCCACCTGGCTGGTGCGCTGTGTGATTCGCTGTGCGCCGATCGGTATTTTTGGTCTGGTGGCCTCGGTGCTCGCCTCATCAGGTTTTGGCGCGCTATGGCAATATGCCCACCTGCTGACGCTGCTGCTCGGCTGCATGATTTTCATGGCGCTGGTGATTAACCCGCTGCTGGTGTTCAGCAAAATTCGCCGTAACCCTTATCCGCTGGTGTTTACCTGCCTGCGTGAAAGCGGCGTCACCGCCTTTTTTACCCGCAGTTCTGCCGCCAATATTCCGGTGAACATGGCGCTGGCGAAACGCTTAGGCCTGGATGAGGATACCTATTCGGTGTCGATTCCGCTGGGCGCGACCATCAGCATGGCGGGTGCGTCAATCACCATTACCGTGCTAACGCTGGCGGCGGTCAATACGCTGGGTATCGCTATCGACGTGCCAACTGCGATTCTGCTGAGCCTGGTGGCATCACTGTGCGCTTGCGGTGCATCCGGCGTGGCGGGGGGGTCGCTGCTGCTGATCCCGGTGGCCTGCAACATGTTTGGCATTCCCAACGATGTGGCGATGCAGGTGGTTGCAGTGGGCTTTGTGATTGGCGTGCTGCAGGATTCCGCGGAAACCGCGTTAAACTCCTCCACGGATATTCTGTTTACCGCCGCCGTCTGCCAGGCGGACGCGGAACGCGCATAAAAAAGGCGGCCAGCAATGGCCGCCTTTTTTTATCATCGTGCTTTACAGCGTCACGCCGCTTTTAAAAATTGCCAGCTCACGGAAATCATTGATTTCGTTTTTAGCCGGTTCACCATTGGCAATCGCCACGATGGTATCGACAAAATCCTCCAGCATCGCCTCCATGCTCAGACCGTTAATCAAACGACCAGCATCAAAATCGATCCAGTGCGGCTTTTTCTCCGCCAGCGGTGAGTTGGTGGCAATTTTTACTGTCGGCACAAAGCCGCCATAGGGCGTGCCGCGACCGGTGCTGAACAGCACCATATGGCAGCCCGCGCCCGCCAGCGCGCTGGTCGCCACCGCATCATTACCGGGCGCACTGAGCAAATTCAGCCCGTGCTGTTTTAATCGCTCGCCATATTTCAGCACGTCCACCACCTGGCTCTGCCCCGCTTTCTGCGTGCAGCCCAGCGACTTCTCTTCCAGCGTGGTAATGCCGCCTGCTTTGTTGCCCGGCGACGGGTTTTCATAGATAGGCTGCTCATGGGCAATGAAGTAGCGTTTGAAATCGTTAATCATTGCCACGGTTTTTTCAAAGGTCGCCTCATCGCGACAGCGGCTCATCAGAATACGTTCGGCGCCAAACATTTCCGGCACTTCGGTCAGCACGGTGGTGCCGCCATTGGCGATCATCTGATCGGAGAAACGACCGAGCAGTGGATTGGCCGTAATACCCGAGAGGCCATCGGAGCCGCCGCACTCAAGGCCAAACTTCAGTTCGCTGAGCTTGCCCGCTTCGCGACGGTCATTACGCATTGCCGCATACAGGCGATGCAGCTGTTCCAGCCCCGCTTCCACTTCATCATCCTGCTGCTGGCAGATCATAAAGCTGACGCGCTCGCTGTCATACTCGCCGAGCGTTTGTTGAAACACATCGACCTGATTATTTTCGCACCCCAGGCCAATCACCAACACCGCGCCAGCATTCGGATGTCGCACCATATTTTGCAGCATGGTACGGGTGTTTTCATGATCCTGGCCGAGCTGAGAGCAGCCAAACGGATGACTGAACAGATAAACGCCATCAATGCCTTCGGCGTCGTGGGTCTCTTTCAGAAACCGCTGCAGGATTTGCCGGGCGATGCCGTTCACGCAGCCAACGGTGGGTAAAATCCACAGCTCGTTGCGAATGCCGACTTCACCGTTCTGGCGACGATAGAGCTGCACGTCGCGATCCCCCGCCTGCGGTGGCAGCGTCACGAAGTCCGGCTGATACTGATACTCATCAAGATCGCTGAGGTTGGTGCGCGCATTGCTGGAATGAATGATTTCACCGGCGGCAATCGGCTGCGTTGCGTGCGCAATCGGCAGGCCATATTTGATTACCAGCGCATCGGTGGCGATCGGCGTGAGCGCAAACTTATGCCCACGCGCCACCGCCTGCGGCAGGGTCAGCGTGTGGTCGTCGAGCGTAAGCGCTGTGCCTGAATCGAGATCGCAGAGCGCAACGGCGACATTATCGCGCGGGCTAATTTGGATAACTTGTTGCATAGGGTTTACCTCAGTTGCGCCACGGCGGCACGCATTCCCTGCGTGACAATAGCTTGTAAGTGCTCACTAACGGCTTCTGTTAAGCCTGGCATCTGTGACAGATCGCTGCCCCAGTGCGCCGACTGGCTCAGCACCTGCGCCACCAGAGCCGGTAAATCATCGCCATATTCCGGCCACCACTGAGCAAAGCGCGTCAGCCAGATCTCATCGTCCTGCAACGGATAGTGCTCGCTGTTACGCTGGCCACGATAAAAAGCGATCAACGCCGCCAGCGCAAAGGTCAGGCGCACGGGCCAGATGCCGTGCTGCTGATGCGAGGCCAGCAACTGCGGCAGTAAACGGGTGCGGAACTTGGTCATGCCATTTAGCGCAATGGCGAGCAGCGCATGCTGAATAAAAGGGTTACGGAAGCGTCGCTGTACCGCATCAGCAAAGGCGTGCAGCTCGTTTTCCGGCAGATTAAGTGTGGGAATAATCTCCTCACGTAACGTGCGATCGACGAAACCTGCTATCTCCGCATCCGCCATCGCTTCACCAACGTGATCCAGCCCGGCCAGAAAGGCGACCGGCACCAACGCGGTGTGGGCACCATTGAGAATCGCCACCTTCTGCTCTTTCCACGGTTTAATATCGCTGACCAGCCGCACGGACGGCGCTAAATGCGCCAGCTTCAGTTCGTCCGCTACCTGCTGCGGGCCCTGAATCACAAACTGGTAATAGACTTCACCCGCCACCAGATAGCGATCCTGATAGCCCAGCTGCTGTTCGAGCGTTGCAGCATCCTGCGGATAACCGGTGACGATGCGATCCACCAGCGTGTTGCAGAAAATATTGTGCTCCCTGACCCACGCGCTGAACGCCTCTGGCAATTGCCATTGCGTTGCGTAACGCAGCACCAGCTCACGTAGCGTGGTGCCATTGTCGTCAATCAGTTCACAGGGCAAAACGATCCAGCCGCGAGCAGCATCGCCAGCAAAATGCTGGAAACGCGCCCACAGCAGCTGCGTCAGCTTGCCAGGAAAGCTGCTGGCGGGACGGTCATCAAGCGTATCCTGCTCAGCAAAGGCGATGCCTGCTTCCGTGGTGTTGGAGAACACAAAACGCATATTGGGATCCTGCGCCAGCGCGATAAAGGCCGCGTACTGCGTGAACGGCTGAATCTCCCGCTTCACCGAGCGAATCAGGCGCGAGGTATTCACCACCTCACCGCGCTCATCAAGGCCGCGGATCAGCGTGGTATACAGGCCATCCTGCTCATTCAGCGTACGTTCGCCCGCCCGGTTGCGCGGCCTGACCACCACAATGCCCGCATCCAGATCGTGCTGCTCATTGAGCACGTCGATCTGCCAGTCGATAAAGGCGCGCAAAAAATTGCCCTCACCGAACTGGATAATGCGATCCCTGTGCTGGCGGCCCGGAAAATCGTTACGATTCAGCCTGTTCATTTTTACTCTCCGAGCTCAATGCCAAAATAATCGCGGGCATTATTGAAGCAGATGTTCTGCACCATGCTGCCCAACAGCGCGATATCGTCCGGCGCCTCGCCGCGTTCCACCCAGCGTCCAATCATTTGGCAGAGCAGACGACGGAAATATTCGTGTCGCGTATAGGAGAGAAAACTGCGGCTGTCGGTGAGCATGCCAACAAAGCGGCTGAGCAGGCCAATCTGCGCCAGCTGCGTCATCTGCCGCTCCATGCCATCGAGCTGATCGTTGAACCACCAGGCGGAACCAAACTGCATTTTTCCCGGCTCGCCTTCGCCCTGAAAGTTACCGGCCATGGTGGCCAGCACTTCGTTATCGCGCGGGTTCAGGCAGTAAAGAATGGTTTTCGGCAGCGCGTTCTGGCGGTTTTGCGCATCCAGCAGGCGCGACAGCGGCTCCGCCAGCGGGCGATCGTTGATGGAGTCAAAGCCCACGTCGGGGCCTAACAGGCCAAACTGCCGCTGGTTGGTGTTACGCAGCGCGCCGATGTGATACTGCTGCACCCAGCCGCGGCGCGCATATTCGCTGCCCAGCCAGACCAGTACCGCCGTTTTAAACTGGGCAATTTCATGCGCCTCCGGCACCGAGCCGTTCAGGCGACGGGCGAGAATGGCATCCAGCTGCGCGTCATCGGCTTCGGCAAACAGCACGACGTCTAACGCGTGATCGGAGACCTTACAGCCATGGGCGGCAAAATGGTCAAGACGCACGCTCAACGCGCGGCGCAGATCGTCAAACCGCTGAATGGCCACATCCGCGGTTTCTGCCAGCTTGCCGATGTAACTGACAAAGGTTTCTGCTTCGATATTGAAGGCTTTATCGGGGCGCCAGCTCGGCAGCACTTTGACGTCGAAGGTTTTATCCTGCGCCAGCGCGTGATGGTGCTGCAAATCGTCGATGGGATCGTCAGTGGTACCGACCATTTTCACCTTCATCTGCTGCATGATGCCGCGCGCGGTGAAGTTATCCTGCGCCAGCAACGCATTACACTCATCCCAGATCGCATCCGCGGTTTTTTCCGACAGCAGCTTACCGGTAATGCCAAACGGCCGGCGCAGTTCAAGGTGCGTCCAGTGATAAAGCGGGTTACCGATGGTATGCGGCACGGTGCGCGCCCAGGCATCAAATTTCTCGCGATCGCTGGCGTTGCCGGTGCAGTAGGCTTCTGCCACGCCGTTGGCGCGCATCGCTCGCCATTTGTAGTGATCGCCTTTCAGCCAGATGTCGTACAGGTTGTTGAAGCGGTAATTTTCGGCGATCTGCTGTGGCGGCAGATGGCAGTGGTAATCGAAGATCGGCTGATCGGCGGCGTAGTCGTGATAAAGCCGCCGGGCATACTCGCTATCCAGTAAGAAATCTTCGCTCATAAAACGTGACATATCGCTGCGTCCTCTGTGATGGCTCACTTCGTCAATATCCACAAAAGTTATCATACCAATTGCCCGCGCTGCAGCGTTACTTTTGCGAGTCTCTTCACATTAATGATCTTAAATTCACCGCGATAAATTGCAAAACGGGCCGCCGAGCCGCTCCACAGGCGGTTCATGACCGAACTTTACCTTTCCATACAAAAGCAGTGGCTTTTGTGATGGTCTTCAACTTTTAAATTTGTATGACAAGTTAATGTCTTTGCGCCGCCCCGATGGGTTGGCCATAACAACAAGAAACAGGGAGCACGGGCGTTTGCTGATGGTTACCAGAAGCGGATTCACGCCACCAACAGCGCGGCTAGCCGCACTATGACAAACTGGAAGAGGTTAAAAGATGCGTAAGATCAAAGGGCTTCGCTGGTACATGATTGGGCTGGTCACCATCGGCACGATTCTCGGCTATCTGACCCGCAACGCGATTGCCGTGGCGGCGCCCACGCTGGAATCCCAGCTGCACATAACTACTCAACAATATTCCTATATCGTTGCCGCCTATTCAGCCTGTTATACCGTGATGCAGCCGGTGGCAGGCTATGTGCTGGATATTCTCGGCACCAAGATTGGCTATGCGGTATTTGCTATCGCCTGGGCACTCTTCTGTGCGGCGACGGCGCTGGCGGGCAGCTGGGGCGGGCTTGCACTGGCACGCGGCGCGGTGGGCGCGGCCGAAGCGGCCATGATTCCGGCGGGGCTGAAGGCCAGCAGCGAATGGTTTCCGGCAAAAGAACGCTCGATTGCCGTGGGCTACTTTAACGTCGGCTCATCAATTGGCGCGATGCTGGCGCCGCCGCTGGTGGTCTGGGCCATTGTTGCGCACAGCTGGGAGATGGCGTTTATCATCACCGGCGTGTTGAGCATGATCTGGGCCATCTGCTGGCTAATTTTTTACAAGCATCCGAAAAAGCAGCCGCATCTTAGCAATGATGAACGTGATTACATTCTGGCTGGTCAGGAAGCGCACCATCAGCTCGGCAATGCTAAAAAGATGTCCGCCCGGCAGATTCTTCGTAATCGCCAGTTTTGGGGCATCGCCCTGCCGCGTTTTCTGGCTGAACCCGCGTGGGGCACCTTTAACGCATGGATCCCGCTGTTTATGTTCAAGGTTTACGGCTTTAACCTGAAGGAGATTGCGCTGTTTGCGTGGATGCCGATGCTGTTTGCCGATCTCGGCTGCATCGTTGGCGGTTATCTGCCACCGCTGTTTCAGCGCTGGTTCGGTGTTAACCTGATTGTCTCACGTAAATTAGTGGTCACTATGGGCGCGGTACTGATGATTGCTCCGGGCACTATCGGCTTATTCACCAGTCCTTATGTGGCAATCGGCCTGCTGTGCGTCGGCGGCTTTGCTCATCAGGCGCTGTCAGGCTCGCTAATTACCCTCTCTTCGGATGTGTTTGGCCGTAATGAAGTGGCTACCGCCAATGGGCTGACCGGGATGGCAGCATGGACCGCCAGCACGATGTTCGCTCTGGTGGTGGGTGCCCTCGCCGATACGCTGGGCTTCAGCCCGCTGTTTGCCGCGCTGGCGGTGTTTGATCTGCTGGGTGCCGTGGCGATCTGGACCATACTGCAAAACAAAACCGCGACCGAACTGACCGCTGAAGAAAAGCCCCTCAACGCTGCCCCGCTGCAAAGCTAATCTTTTACGGGCCAGAACGCCTGGCCCGTTTCCCTCTTTTGCCCAAAGTGGTATAACAACTCCCGTCACGGTCATTACGGGAACGGTGCTATGGAACTGAACGAATCAAGACGTCTTTATCAGCAACTCGCCGCTGAGCTTAAGCGCCGCCTCGAAACCGGCGTTTATCAAATTGGTGAAAAGCTGCCTGCTGAGCGCCTGATCGCTGATGAAATGGCCGTGAGCCGCACCGTTGTCCGTGAAGCAATTATTATGCTGGAAGTGGAAGGCTACGTTGAAGTGCGCAAAGGCTCCGGCATTCACGTGGTTGCCACGCAGCAGCAAAACCGCATTACCACCTCCAGCCAGTTAGAGTTTGCCACTTTTGGTCCGTTTGAATTGCTACAGGCGCGTCAGCTGATCGAAAGCAACGTGGCTGAATTTGCCGCTACGCAGATTACCCGTCAGGATATTATGCAACTGATTGATATTCAGGAGCAGGCGCGCAAAGAAGACCACTTTCGCGATTCCGAATGGGATATGCAGTTTCATGTCAAAATCGCCCTTTCGACGCAAAATACCGCGCTGGCCGCTATTGTGGAAAAAATGTGGCTGCATCGCCTGCATAATCCCTACTGGTTAAAACTGCATGAGCACATCGATGATCGCTCTATTCTGAGCTGGTGCGGAGATCACGACCAGATACTTAAAGCGCTGATGCGTAAAGATCCCGCCGCCAGCAAACTGGCGATGTGGCAGCACCTGGAAAACACCAAGCAGATGCTGTTTAACGCTACTGCAGACGACTTCGAGTTTAATGTTGATCGTTACATGTTTGCCGAAAATCCGGTGATCCTGCTGGATAAAATGCCGGAAAATCGCTGAAACATTCAGCGTGAAAGGGTCAAACTGTCTTAAATAGTGTCAGCCTGTGTAAAGCTCCTTTCCCCCTGGGACGACTCAGAGTAAAACTCCGATTCCGTCCTGTTTAATTCTGTCTCAGGCCGCTGTTTTTTGTTACAGTTGCCAGCCTTTTCTTACCTTTTGCGACAGAATAAGAAAAGTAACGCGTTTTATGTTCATTTCAGGACGGAACCTGAAAAGCCCGTCGGGTGTTTGAGCTCCTATAATGACAACTAACCCTCAACGCCCGCTGCCGCCCGTTTCCGGGCAAAGTAAACAATGACGTTCAGGATAAGTTCATGGATATTTTAAAAGCATTGCTGCATGCGCTCTGGCAGCAGGATTTTGAGACCCTGGCTGACCCTCATCTGGTCTGGGCCATCTATGGCGTGCTGTTTATGATCCTGTTCCTTGAGAACGGATTGTTGCCCGCCGCGTTTTTACCTGGCGACAGCCTGCTGATTCTGGTGGGCGTACTGATCGCCAAAGGCACGATGAATTTTCCCCTTACCCTGTTTATCCTCACTACCGCCGCCAGTCTTGGCTGCTGGGTCAGTTATATACAAGGGCGATGGCTCGGCAACACGCCGACGGTGCAAAAATGGTTATCCCATCTGCCCGCACAATATCATCAGCGGGCACACAGCCTGTTTCATCGTCATGGCCTTTCGGCGCTGTTAATGGGCCGTTTTATCGCCTTTGTCCGCACCTTATTACCCACCATTGCTGGCCTTTCCGGCCTGAGCAACGCGCGTTTTCAGTTCTTTAACTGGGTTAGCGCCTTCCTTTGGGTGCTGATTTTAACCGTTTTAGGCTTCGCGCTGGGCAAAACGCCTATTTTTCGTCGTTACGAAGATGAGCTGATGTTTTGCCTGATGCTGCTGCCGCTGGTGTTGTTGGTGGTGGGACTGGTGGGCTCTCTGGTCGTTCTGTGGCGCAAAAAGTATGGAACGCGCAATGAGAAAGGAAATTCCTGATGAACCCGCTTCGCTCTTCCCGCCGCCGCTGGCTGCCGTGGATGCTGGCCGCCCTGCTTGCGATACTGACCATCAGTGTGCTTACCCCGCTGATGCACAGTGAAAGCGGCCTGCAAATTCGTGTGGCTCGCCAGAATGGCACCTTGCCGGATGGTTTTTACCTTTATCAGCAGCTGAATGCCCAGGGGATTCAGATTAAAAGCATCACGCCCGATCGCGATGCGTTGATCATCAAATTTGATTCCGCCGAACAGAGTCTGGCCGCGCAAAAAGTGTTGCGCCAGCTGCTGCCGGGCGGCTTTACCGTTGCTCATCTGCATGATGGCGAGACCGCCCATCAGCTCGCGCTGTCGAGCCGGGCAGGTTCCGATTCATCGCTGAGTTAGCGTCTGTTTTCCGGCCCCAGTGCCGGAAAGCGTCTGCAATGCCTCTTCTTCCGCACCGCGCTTTGAGCTTTTCTCAATCCCTGTCTATGCTTACAGAATAATTCTGTTTCGCTTGTGACGAACCGTCGTCAGCGTTATGCGGAACTGGAGGTTGGGTATATTTAACAAAGGAAGGTTACATCCAATGAAACTCCGCTATATTTTTTGTGCTGGCCTGCTCGCGATCTCAGCCTCATCTCAGGCAGCGGAAACGCTGTGTCAGCAGAAAGAGCAGAACATCAAACATGAGATCGACATGGCGCGTAAGCACGATAATCAGCGTCGCGTCAACGGACTAGAGCGAGCGCTCACGGAAGTGCAGGCGAACTGTTCAGACAGCCAGCTGCACGCCGCTCACCAGGAACGCATCAAAGCCCAGCAGGATAAAGTGGCCGAGCGCGAACGTGAGTTAAAAGAAGAGCAGGACGACGCCAAAGATCAGAAAAAAATAGCAAAACGTCAGCAAAAACTGGATGAAGCCCGGCAGGAGCTCACTACCCTGCAAGCTGAACCTTATTAAAAAACCCGGACCTTATTACCGATGCAAAAGGAGTTTCCCATGTCTAAAGATACTACTTCAGAACATTTGCGCGCTGAGTTGAAAAACCTGGCCGACACGCTGGAAGAAGTGCTGAGCAGCTCAACGGATAAATCAAAAACTGAACTGGATAAGCTGCGCACCAAAGCACGTGCGGCGCTGGAAGATTCACGTCAGCGTCTGGGCGATTCCGGTGAGAAACTGGTTCAGACCACGCGTGAAGCTGCCGGTCGTGCAGACGAATATGTACAAGATAACCCGTGGCACGGTGTCGGCATTGGTGCCGCGCTGGGTGTCGCACTGGGTATCCTGATCGCGCGTCGCTGATTATGCCTGATAACCAGCAAAGCCACGGCCCGGGCAAAGGGGTCATAAACATCGGACAGCGCGTGCTTACCACGCTGGTCGGCATGGTTGAGACTCGTGTACGACTGGCAGTGGTCGAACTGGAAGAGGAGAAAGCAAACCTCATTCAGATGCTGATCATGATTGGCCTGACAATGCTGTTCACCGCGTTTGGATTAATGAGCCTGATGGTGCTGATTATCTGGGCGGTGGATGCGCAATATCGGCTGATGGCGATTGGTATCACCACCGGGGTTCTGCTGCTGCTGGCGCTGATATTTGGTCTGTGGACGCTGCGCAAATCGCGCCAGTCAACGCTGCTTAGCGCGACGCGCAAAGAGCTGCACAGCGACCGTCAGGTGATGGAGGATCGTCATTCATGAGTAGCCGCCGTGATCGTGAAGCGCGTAAGGCGCGGTTGTTGAACGAAATTCAGCAGCAGCGTCTTGATCTGAGCGCCGCGCGTCGCGACTGGCTGATGACTACCGCACAGTACGATCGCAGCTGGCTGACTTTTGTCAGTATGCGTCGTTATCTGGCGATAGGCAGCAGCATTCTGGCTATCTGGACGGTGCGCAAGCCGCGCAAATCGCATTTCCTGCTGCGCTGGACCAAACGTGGGTTCGGCCTCTGGAGTAGCTGGCGTCTCGTCCGAAAAAGCCTGCCACAGCGCTAACGCTCATCTCCCACGCCAGGCTATCCCAGCCTGGCGTTCTTTTATCAATTAAACTGAATGACTTCGACAGTTTATCTTGCTTACAAAGCCTCTTACCGCTAGCTATTATCTGCCTCAACAACAACGAAGCCGCGCAACAGGCGCCAGGCTGCTGTTATTTAACGATGGCGCACTCGTCGCCAGCCATTATTCTTATTGGGGTAGATGATGAAAAAATTAGAAGATATCGGTTTTCTGGTGGCGCGTGTTTTGATGCCAATCCTGTTTATCAGCGCTGGCTGGGGCAAAATCACCGGTTATGAAGGTACCGCACAGTATATGCAATCGGCTGGCGTGCCTGCGTTCATGCTGCCGCTGGTCATTCTGCTGGAATTTGGCGGCGGCCTGGCGATTCTGTTTGGTTTCCTGACCCGTTTTACCGCCCTGTCGACGGCAGTGTTCACCATTCTGACCGCCTTCCTGTTCCACAGCCATTTTGAAGTGGCAGGCAACGAGATCAACTTTATGAAAAACCTGTCTATTGCCGGTGGCTACCTGCTGCTGGGTATTACGGGTCCAGGCGCCTTCAGTATTGACCGCCTGCTCGGTAAAAAGTGGTAAAAGCCACGCTATACTCTGCTACAGGGCGAGGATTTTTCCTCGCCCGTTTCTATTCTGGAGAGGACAATGGGACAATTAATAGACGGTGTCTGGCACGATAACTGGTATGACACCAAAACCACCGGTGGCCGTTTTCAACGTTCCGAGTCGGTATTCCGTAACTGGGTTACCGCTGACGGCAGTGCCGGTCCGCACGGCAAAGCGGGTTTTCGCGCTGAGCGCGATCGTTATCATCTCTACGTTTCCCTTGCGTGTCCCTGGGCGCATCGCACCCTGCTGCTGCGCACGTTAAAAGGGTTGGAAGAGATGATCCCGGTTTCCGTGGTGCACCCGCTGATGCTGGAAAATGGCTGGACCTTTGATGACAGCTTCCCGGCTGCAACCGGCGATCGCCTTTACCAGAACGAATTTCTCTACCAGCTCTATCTGCACGCCAAACCTGATTACACCGGCCGCGTTACCGTACCGGTGTTGTGGGATAAACAGCAAAACACCATCGTCAGTAATGAATCTGCCGACATTATCCGTATGTTTAACAGCGCCTTTGATGGCGTTGGTGCACGCGCGGGCGACTATTATCCGCCGGTGTTGCAGAGCAGCATTGATGAGATCAACGGCTGGGTTTATGACAGTGTGAACAACGGGGTGTACAAGGCGGGATTTGCCACTTCACAGCAAGCTTATGATGATGCGGTGACGCCGCTGTTTCAGGCGCTGGCGCGACTGGAGCAGATACTCGGTCAGCATCGCTATCTTACCGGCGACACGCTCACCGAGGCAGATTTACGCCTGTGGACTACGCTGATTCGCTTTGATGCGGTCTATGTGACCCACTTTAAATGCGATCGTCAGCGCATCAGTGATTATCTGAACCTCAGCGGTTTCCTGCGCGACATCTATCAGATGCCGGGCGTTGCGGAAACGGTGGATCTTGCGCATATCCGCCATCACTATTACCGCAGCCATAAGACCATCAATCCAGCTGGCGTGATCTCTGTCGGTCCCGAGCTGAACTGGGATGAACCCCACGGCCGCGACACGCGTTTTCGCTGATAAACGGGCGCCAGACGGCGCCTTTTTTTAGCTTTTTTTCGCCAGCAGGCGAGGTATTTCGCGCAGGCACCACGACTTCGCTTCGCCCATGCTGTCACGCCGCCAGGCCATGATGATATCGACTTCACGCGTATATTCCGGGCTGACCACGCGCAGGCGTCCTTCAGCGATATCCTGCTCCACCAGCGGATAAGGCATCGTCGCTACGCCAAGGCCCGCCAGCAACGCCTGGCGCTTCTCTTCAATGGAACTCACCGTCAGGCGCTGCTGTTTATCAAGCAGCGTGACGGTTAATACCGGGCGATCGCGGGCGGTATCGGCCACCGCAATCCCGCGATATTTAACGCGCGTCACCTCAGAAAGCGGCTCCGGCTCAAGATGAATCGGGTGATCCGGGCTGGCGACATAGACGCTGAGCATGCTGTAGAGCTTGCGGGTATTGATTTCGGTAGAGGCGCGAAAGTGCATATCGGGCGCGATAACGATATCGGCACGGCCCTGCTCCAGCCGTTCCCAGGCACCGGCCAGCACCTCGGTCATCAGCGAAATCTGCGTGTTGGCCTTAGCCGCCAGCTTCTCAACCAGCGGAAACAGCTGATAAGTCGGCACCAGCGCTTCCACCACGATGGTCAAATGCGTTTCCCAGCCGCGTGCCAGCGCTTCAGCATCGGTGGTCAGCTTATCCGCCGCTTCCAGCAACACGCGGCCACGCTCCAGCAGCATGCGGCCAACGTTGGTAAATTTCGTGCGATGGCCGGAGCGGTCGAAGAGCACCACGTCCAGCTCCTCTTCCAGTTTCTGCATGGTATAGCTGAGCGCCGAGGGCACGCGGCCCAGCTCATCCGCCGCCGCAGCAAAGCTGCCGCGCCGATCGATGGCATCCATTACCCGTAGTGCTTCCAGCGTTAACGCCCGATCTTTCGCCATGCGGTTTCTCTGTCAGGAAATTTGAATATGCTCGGCAGATTAACTGGCTAACAATCTGTCGTCCAGATATTTACCATAGGTGATAGCCTTACTGCCGGTCAGACAAGGCCTCTGGAGGAATACCATGATTACTACCCGCGCCGCAAAAGAGTGCGGTCAGGCTGATTACGGCTGGTTACAGGCTCGCTACAGCTTCTCATTTGGCCACTATTTTGATCCAAAATTACTCGGTTACGCGTCGTTGCGCGTATTGAACCAGGAAGTGCTGGCGCCCGGTGCGTCACTGCAACCGCGCGCCTATCCGCGCGTGGACGTGCTGAACATTATTTTGCAGGGCCAGGCGGAATATCGCGACAGCGAAGGCAATCACATCAGCGCACGCAGCGGTGAAGCGCTGCTGCTGTCGACCCAGCCCGGCGTCACCTGGAGCGAGCTTAACAGCAGCAAAGATACACCGCTGACACGGCTACAGCTCTGGCTCAACGCCTGCCCGGAGCGGGAAAATCCGCTGCTGCAGCGCGCCGCCCTGCCCACTGAGGCCACATGCAGCCTGCTGGCCTCGCCGGACGGTGAAAAGGCCAGCCTGCAGCTGCGCCAGCAAGTATGGATTTATCACGTTCAGCTTGAGCCAGGTGAGAGCCACAGCCTGCCGCTGCGCGGTGCGCGCGCCTATTTGCAGTCGATTCACGGCTCGCTGTTTGCCGGTGACGAAGAGGCGCAACAGGCCAAACTTGGCTGCGGCGACGGGGCGTTTGTTGATGGCGAGAGTTTGCTGCGATTAACGGCGAGAACGCCGCTGCGGGCGCTGGTGATTGATCTGCCCGCCTGAAGCGAAAACGGGCAGCAAATGCTGCCCGACAGGCATTATTGCAGAATGGTAAACGCGGTGGTGACGTGCTTAACGCCGCTTACCCGGCTGGCAACATCCGCAGCGGCTTTCGCCTCAGATGGCGTGACCAGGCCCAGCAGGAAAACCTCGCCGTTTTCGGTAGTGACCTTCACGTTAGACGATTTCACCTGATCGCTGCCCAGCAGCTGCGAACGAATTTTAGTGGTGATCCAGGTATCGGAAGATGAGGTACCAAACGTCACTTTCTCGCCGGTGCGCAGCTCGTTGTAGACTTCGGTTGCGCCATCCACGCCGGCAGCGATCTGTTTCGCCCGGCTGGCGATATCCGCTGACGGTGCCTGGCCGGTCAACAGCACTTTGCCCTGATAAGCGGTGGCGACAACGCGCGCCTGGGTCTTAATCTGTTCATCTTTAGCCAGCGCATTGGAGACACGTAGCTCCAGCGTGCTGTCATCAACCTGAGTACCGACGGTGCGCGGATCGGTAGCCGATTTGGTGGCCATCGCGGCGCTGCCCACGACCACGGCCGCACAGCCCTGTAACATCAGTGCGGCAAGTACCAGTGCTACTGCAGAGAATGCCTTCATTGTTGCTCCTTCGATTATTCCTGGTGTGGAAATAAGGTGTTATCGATCAGATCGCACAGGCAGTTAACCGTTAACATGTGCATTTCCTGAATCCGTGAGCTGCGGTGAGACGGAATGCGGATCTCCACATCGTGTGGCCCCAGCAAGCCCGCCAGTTCACCGCCGTCATAGCCGGTTAGCGCCACAATGGTCATATCACGCGTGACCGCAGCTTCAACGGCCTTAACGATGTCGCGGCTGTTGCCACGGGTTGAAATAGCCAGCAGAACATCGCCTGTCTGGCCAACTGCACGCACCTGTTTGGCATAAATTTCATCATGCAGGCGATCGTTGCCGATGGCGGTAATCAGGACATTATCCGCACTCAGGCAGAGCGCGGGCAGGCTTGGACGTTCGGTCTCGAAGCGATTGATCATCGCCGCGGCGAAGTGTTGAGCGTTAGCCGCCGATGTGCCGTTACCACAGCTCAGGATTTTGTTACCGTTAAGCAGTGACTGAACCAGCGTCATCGCCGCGCGCGAAATTGCATCGGGCAGCGCTTCCGCAGCAGCAATCTGAGTCTGAATACTTTCGGTAAAACACGCTTTAATTCTCTCCTGCACTGATCCACCTGATATTAACTTTCTGCATTAAACGCATCAGGCAGCCAGCTTAGCTGGCTGCCGGTGAACGCAACGACGTCGAAGCGGCAGTTTACCGTATCAAAGCTGGCGTTTTTCGTCGCCAGCCACAGTGCTGCCGCCCGCAGCAGCTTTTGCTGCTTGTGTCGGGTTACGCTGGCGGCCGCGCCGCCAAAACGATCGTTTCGTCGATACCGTACCTCAACAAATACCCAGCAGTCGCCATCCTGCATGATGAGATCCGTTTCGCCGCCGCGTATGCGTACGTTACAGGCCACAAAACGCAGCCCTTGCTGTTCCAGATAGCGACGCGCCTGCGCTTCATGCTCGGCGCCCGCCTGCTGCCGGTCTACTGCACCGGTACGATTTGTCCCTGACGATACTGGCTCCATGCTAACTTCCTGTTGATCACGCAGTCCGGACTGGCACTCAATGTACCGGTTTTACCTTCCAGCTGGAATCCCGGCGTCTGACGCATTTCATTGAAATGATTCGCCAGTGCCCAGGCATCGATGCCCATCGCGTAGAGGCGCACCAACGAATAATCGTTGTTAAAGGTGCGTGCCGCCTGCTGCATCAGCGCCGGATTACGGCCCGCGAGCAGCGGAATATCGCTGAACTGCAGCCCTTCCATCTCTAAACGCGAATCGGGACCGGTGCCCGCCTGGAAGCTGCGTGAGCTGGCATACAGCGCAATGTTATTACGGCTGCTGAGACGCATGGCGATCATCGGTTTGATCAGCTGCAACTCATCCTGGGTGGCCACAATGTAAACCGCATCGACGCTGCCACTGGCAGAGGTCGCTGTGGGCGCCTCGCTCTGCGGCGCCGGAATATTCAGCCCGGCAATGGAGATGCCCTGCGGCTGCTCCGGCTGCGGTGCGCTGATCGGCGTACCGGTCAGACTGATTCCCGCGCCGCTGTTTATGCCCTGCTTCAGCTCGCCCTTTGATCCAAACTGCTGCTGCAATACCGTGGCACCGCCCAGCTTCTGCCACTCCTGCGCAAAAGCTTTACTGACGCGGTCGCCGAGATTGCTGCGAGGCAGCAGCAGCAGCGGTGAACGCTTGCCCTGATCCCACATATGATGCGCAGCATCACGCGCTTCGTCTTCAGGAGAAAGCGCAAAGTAGCAGAGATTCGGATGGTTCTGGATTTGGCTCGGCTCGTTGAGCGCCAGGATATTCAGCGGCGACGGGCTGTTAGCCAGCGTTTCCACTTCGTTTTTCAGTAGCGGGCCCACAATCAGCGTCGCGCCATCCTGCTGCGCCTGGGTCATCAGCTGAGCCAGCGGCTGGGCGCTGGTGTCATAGACTTTGACCTCTGCCGTGCTGGCGGGAGCCGCGGCGGCTTGTGGCTGCGTGCCGTTTTCTGCCTGGCCATCAATGGCCGCCGGGCTAATCGCCTCGGCCGGTGCGGCGGTTTCGGTTGTGGCCGCCGCCTCACCATTGGCTGGCGCAGATGCGACCGGAGCCGCAGACGGAGCAGGCTGGGCCAGCGTGCCGTTTTTCGCGTCGTTGAAGCCTTGCTGAATCGCATTGGCAAACACTTTTGCCTGGCCATTCAGCGGCAGCATCAGCGCGATATGACTGGCAGAAGCGTGCTGATAATTTTGTATCTGGCTCAGGCTGGTCGGCAACATTTTGGTGGCCGGATGCTGCGGATACCGCGTTTGCCAGTCGGCTACCGCCGATTTCAGCATCTCTGCATCGCCACTGTTGGCGCGCCAGACGCTCAGCAGATCGATCCAGCCCTGCAGTGTATTTTCATCGGCATTAATCACCAGCCGGTTGACCTGATCCTGCGTCATGCCGGTCAGCGCCTGCCAGGTGGCATCAATGTTCTTTTGCTTATCTGCGCCGCTGAGCAGCGGCTCCTGCGCCACGTAGGCACGAAGCAGATCCAGCGACGGCGCGCCCTGATTGGCGGCGATCAGCAGGCCGTAATAGCGTGACTTCTGGTCAGCCGACAATGCGCCGGTATCAAGGCTGGCTAACAGCCGACGCGCACCGTTCATATCCTGCGAGCCAAGGCGCAGCTGCGCATTGAGCAATTGCAGTTCAAGCCGTTGCTTATCAGACAGTTGCTGAGGCAGCTGGGTGATTTGTTGGTTAGCCTGAGGATACTTGCCTTCATTAAGCAGTGCACGGATGGCGAGTAATTGCCAGTCAGCCTTGCTATTATCTGCGCTCTGTTGCACCTGCTGCAAATAGTAGTCGGATGTACCTGTGGCGGGCCCCTGGATATTGACAGAGGAAGTTTGCGGGCTCTGGCTGGAACACGCGGCTAAAATTAGCGCGGCCAGCAAAACAGGGACAAAGCGTCCTGCTTTACTACGAACGACTATTGAAGGAAGCATACTGTATCCAGTGATGTTTTTCTCAAGGTGCTCAATATTAAATCGGCAATTCGGATCAAACAATGAAACAACACGATCGGACAGAGATTTCTGCCAGCACGCTCTATATCGTGCCCACGCCAATCGGCAATCTGGGCGACATCACCCAACGGGCCCTGTTGGTGCTAGCAAGCGTCGATCTGATCGCAGCGGAAGATACACGTCATACCGGGCTGTTGCTACAACAATTCGCCATCAACGCCCGGCTGTTTGCCCTGCATGACCACAATGAGCAGCAAAAAGCAGAACAGCTGCTGATCAAGCTGCAGGAGGGGCAAAGTATAGCGCTGGTCTCCGATGCCGGTACGCCGCTGATTAATGACCCGGGTTATCATCTGGTTCGCCGCTGTCGTGAAGCGGGCATTCGCGTGGTGCCCCTGCCCGGCCCGTGTGCGGCAATCGCCGCCCTCAGCGCTGCCGGCCTGCCCTCCGATCGTTTCTGTTACGAAGGATTTCTTCCGGCCAAAACCAAAGGCCGTTGCGATGCGCTGCGCGCCGTTGCCGAGGAGCCGCGTACGCTGATTTTTTACGAATCGACCCATCGACTGCTCGACAGCCTGCAGGATATGGTCAGCGAGCTGGGCGGCGATCGCTACGTGGTGCTGGCTCGTGAGATCACTAAAACCTGGGAAAGCATCCACGGCGCGCCGGTGGCCGAGCTGCTCGCCTGGGTGCGTGAGGACGAAAACCGCCGCAAAGGCGAGATGGTGCTGATCGTTGAAGGCTTCCATCCACAGGAAGAGAGCCTGCCCGGCGAGGCGCTGCGCACGCTGAGCCTGCTGCAAAAAGAGCTGCCGTTAAAAAAGGCAGCGGCGCTGACGGCGGAGATTCACGGTGTGAAAAAGAATGCGTTGTATAAATATGCCCTCGAACAGCAAGAGGGTGACAAGCAGGACTAAATGTCCTATCATCCGCGCCGAAGCTGACCAGGCAGTCGCCGCTTTGTCGTCGTCCTTTTCGGAGGAGACAGGCAGAGGGGAGGAAAGTCCGGGCTCCACAGGGCAGGGTGCCAGGTAACGCCTGGGGGGCGCAAGCCCACGACCAGTGCAACAGAGAGCAAACCGCCGATGGCCCGCAAGGGATCAGGTAAGGGTGAAAGGGTGCGGTAAGAGCGCACCGCGCGGCTGGTAACAGTTCGTGGCACGGTAAACTCCACCCGGAGCAAGGCCAAATAGGGGTTCACATGGTACGGCCCGTACTGAACCCGGGTAGGCTGCTTGAGCCAGTGAGCGATTGCTGGCCTAGATGAATGACTGTCCACGACAGAACCCGGCTTAACGGTCAGCTTCAACTTTTTACAGAAACCCCGCCTCGGCGGGGTTTTTTGTTTAGCCCAGTAAGGGGTTTTAAGGTCCAGGACCCTTCTGTTCTGCCTTGCAGGCAGCTTTTAAGGTCAATGTCTTAGGGTCAATGTCTTAGGGTCAAAGGCCATTTCGTTCTGCCCTTCGGGCCGCCCGAGCAGGGCCGGCAGTCGCCCCGGCCCTGCACCCGCGCTATCCGGCAAACACAACCGCCCACTTCGTGGGTGCCCTCAGCAAAAGCCTTTTCCTGACGGACCAGGCGCGATTCGGAGTATTCGCCTCATCCTGAGGCTCACCCCTTCGGGGCAGCGCAAGCGCTGTTCAAAAACGCTCCCGGCGTTTTTGTCTGCTCAACGCACCCTCTCGCCGCATCCCTGCGGCTCGCCCTGGAAAATGCTTTTCCCTCGGCGTTTGTGATGCCTCCTCAAGGTCAAAACCAGGTCAAAACCAAAAAACTAAGACCAGGACTCAAAATAAAATCTACATCCAAGCGCAAACACAAGCCCAAGTTCAAGTTCAAGTTCAAGTCCAAGTTCAAGTTCAAGTTCAAATTCAAGTTCAAGTTCAAGTTCAAGTTCAAGTTCAAGTCCAAGTTCAAGTCCAAGTCCAAGTCCAAGTCCAAGTCCAAGTCCAAGTCCAAGTCCAAGCCCAAGCCCAAGTCCAAGTCCAAGTCCAAGTCCAAGCCCAAGTCCAAGTCCAAGTCCTTATTTTTGCTCTTAGATTTTTAGGTGTTGAGCATTATGTTTTGTGTTTTGTGTTTTGGGTTTTAGATCTTAAGTTTTGGGTTTTGACTTGGGGGTTGACCTTGAGGAGGCATCACAAACGCTGAGGAGATGAACATTTCAGGATGTCCCGCCATGGATGGCGGGACAAGGGAGCGTTGAGCTGGGAGCGAATCGCGACCGGTCCGTTAAGAAATGTGAACCGAAGAGGGTACCCGCCTGCGGCGGGCGGTTGTGTTTGCCGGATAGCCGGGGTGCAGGGGCGGGGCGACTGCCGCCCCTGCTCGGGCAGGCTTTAGCCTGTACGAAATGGCCGTTGACCTTAAGACATTGACCTTAAAAAGCCGCCTGCAAGGCAAAAGCCGCCGGCTTACAGGCACGCTCCTGCCCTCTCATCCCTGCCCCAGACACTCCATGGCAACCGCTTTAAAACTGGCAAAATCCTGGCTCTCGCGCAGTCTCGGCATTGCGCGTTCGCGCAGAAAGGTCACAAAAAGATCGTAAATGCCCATCGCTTCTTCGTAGTCATCCTTGCTAATAGCGAGCAGAAAAATGACCCAGGCCGTTTCGTCGCCCCAGGCGATGCCCTGCGGTGCCAGTACGGTATAAACCACCGTTTTCTTTGCCAGCAGGCCAAGGGAGTGCGGCAGCGCAATGCCCTCACCCAACAGCGTACTGACAATCGCCTCGCGTTCTACCACCGAGGGGAAAAAGTCAGCGCCGACAAAGCCTTCCCGCTCCAGTTGCGGGCACAGCAGGCTGAACAGCCCGTGCTGATCCATCGGCGCATCAAGCACGATAAAATGCCCGGCATCAAAAAACTTCTCAAACATATAAGGCCGCGTGCGATCCACCAGCACCAGCTTGCCAATCTGTTCGAGTTGATAATCGGTGGGAAATGGCGACATCACTACCACCGGCTTATTTTTGTCGCTGAGCCGCACGGTGGAGATCACAAAATCTTCGTCGATCGCCACGCGCTGCTCATAATCACGCAGTGACAACCGCTCGCGTACCACGATGTGTGGATATTTACGCAGCAGCATCGCCTCGATCATGCGCACCGTGGAAGTGCCGGTATCGCACACCAGCAGCACCTGCGGATGGCGCTGATAGCCGACGTCATAGTGCCGCTCAAGGCCGACGCCAATGTGCAGCACCAGAAAACCGATCTCATTTTCACTGATGCTGTAGGGCGAATATTTACCCCAGCTCGATACCGCCGCCAGGGTCACATCCCACGCCATTGGATAGTGCTGTTTAATGTTGCCGAGCAGCGGATTGGGAATATTAATTTGATAGCGAACCCGCGTAATCATGGTCTTCACGTGGGTCAGCAGATCGGCACGCAGCTGCGCATCGCGCTGTAAATCGTAGTTATAGTGGCGGTTGATATAACCGAGAATATATTCCACCAGCGTGTCGCTGTCGTCAGCGTTGATGGCGCTCGGCGCCCGCTCTTCGGTGCGGCGCGCGGCGATGTTAATGCGCAGAAATGCCTCTTCCGCCGGTGAAATAGGCTTACCGGCCATCGGCTCAAGCTGATTCACCAACTGGCGCGCGGCATCGCGCACGTCATCATCCACATCGTCAGCAACAAAATCGGACAGCGGATAGCCCTCGCCGATGCGTCGCACCGCCACCGCGCAGTAGAGCAGCAGATAGCGCTCGCCTTCATCGGTAACCCGCACCCGGCAACGATTAAAGCAGCGCTGCAACAACGGTTTGAGCGTAATCAGCATGCCGCTGTGCAGCGCTTCCAGCGTCAATAATGGGCTGTGCTCACTGTGCAGCGCGATGTCATACAGCAGGTCGGTCAGGCAGGTGCGAATCGCCATTTCACTGCCAAACAACTTCATCCCGTAATGCGGACGCGTTTCCACCGAGAGCTGATAGCGGCCCAGCCACTCACGCACCTCGGCCATGTCGCTTTGCAGTGTCGCCCGGCTGACAAACCACTCTTCAGCCAGATCCTCCAGCTTTAGCGAAAAGGCAGAAGTTAAAAAGCGCGTTAACAGATAATGCACCCGCTCCTGTGATGAACGCGGCACCCGCAGCTGCGCCGGCGCCGAACGCAGCAGGTTCTCATAGCGCGTAGCGTCATCAACGGTGAGCTGATAACCCGCACCGCGCGTCAGCACCAGCCGCGCGCCGTGATCCTGCAACAGCGCATTGAGCGCGCTGATGTCGGTGCGCACCGTGCGCGTCGAGACCGCAAAACGGCGGGCCAGCTCATCCTGCGGCAGCGTTTCATTCTGCAGCGCGCTGAACAGCTGCGCCAGGCGCTGGTTGGGAAATCTCATCATTACTCCCCTTCGCGTCGATGAAAGCAGTGAAATCAGGCGGTTTCGTCCAGCACGCGGCGCGTGATCGCCAGCAGCGTGCTGACATCCTGCGGCCGCGTATCGCCGGTTGCCGAATCGATAATCGAACTGTAGATATGCGGAATGATCTTCGCTACGCCCGCCTCCAGTGCAATCCGCAGGATCGTCGCATAGTTATCGGGATCGATACCGCCGGTTGGCTCAAGCCAGAAATCGTGCCCGGCACAGGCCTGCGCCACCGCGCGATACTCGTCGATGGCCTGCAATCCGCCCATCGGGAAATATTTTATCGAGCTACCGCCCATATCTTTTAGCATGGCGATGGCGGTGGCAATCGGCACGATGCCATCGGCGGCGAGCGAACTCAGCGGGCCGGTGGAGATTTTGACCCAGCCTACCTGGCCGGTTGGCGACACCAGCCCATTCACCAGCGTATGCGGTTGCCCGAGCAGCGCGCGGCTGGTGGCCACGCCGGTAAACACCTGATTGACATGCTGCGGCTGCAACTCGGCGGCGATAGCGCTGACCATCGCTGACTGGCGTGGGTCGCCCGCACCCAGCCCAACTGACAGCGCGTTATCGATACGCTGCGCATAATCACGCATATCGTCCACCGCTGCCGCTACGCTGGCGTAATTTTTTGACAGCACGCCAACCAACACGTGGCCTTCAGCCGCCTGCCAGATATCGCTGGCATTGGTTTTGGAACCGGCCAGCACGTTGAGGCAAACACGATCGCGATAAAAATTAGCCTGTAAGGTCATGCGGTTTCTACTCCAGTAAGCAGGCGTTGGATTGCCTCAAAAATTAGCTGCAGTTGGTCAGCAGAAACGCTGCGTACATCGGCTTCAATAATGCCTTCGTTGGCTTTGTAACCGCGAAAATAGATGGCGATGTCGCCGGTTTTCAACGCCTGAACCACGCTTCCGGCACCGATGCCGCAGGCCGCCTCATCAAACCGTATCTCGGCGCGGGCAATGTCGCGCCCTGCCGAGTCCCAGACCACGCGTGCGCTGACGCCGGGCAGGCCGTTAAGCTGGTTGATAAACGGCATCATTTTATCCACCATCTGTGCGCCGCTGCTCTGCTCGTGGATCAGATAATCTTCGATCGCCTGAGTCAGGCCAAGAATGCCCTCTTTGCCGACTTTCATCGCCCGACCGATGCCGTTTGCCTGCAGTTTTACCCATTCTATATAGCGCTGACGGCCAATCACCACGCCGCTGGAAGGGCCTTCAATGGCTTTCGCCCCGCTATAGATCACCAGATCGGCACCGGCCAGATAATAAGCCTGTAAATCTTCTTCCGCTGCGGCGTCGACGATCAGCGGCAAGCCATGTTCATGGGCAACCGTAGCCGCCTGCGCCACGCTCAAATGGCTTTTTTGCACGCAGTGATGCGATTTCACATACATCACCGCCGCGGTCTGTGGGGTAATCGCCGCGGCCAGCTGCGCGGCAGAACATTCGTTGCTGTAGCCCGCTTCCACGACTCTGCCGCCGCCTAACGCCACCATCGATCCTACCGGCGCGCCGTAATTCACGTTATGGCCTTTTGGCAGCACAATGTCGTGCGGCACGATCAGTGGCGAAGCATGCAGATTCTCAAGCAGCCATGCGTCATCTTTTACAATCACCGCCGCCACCGCCTGTGCGATGCCCGCCGACGCGCAGGAGACCACCACCGCGCTCTCGACCTGCAGCAGGTTAGCGATGTGCTCGCCGGTTTTGTTGACCAGATCTTTCATTTCAAAATAGTGGCTCAGGCCATTTTCTACAGCCGCAGCCACACTGGCGGTAGGTGTGGAAACACCCAGAATCGTCATTCTGCCTGAGGCGTTGATTACCTGTTTCAGGCCATACTTTTCATAGATCGAAGCCATGATGCGTTTTCCCTTCTGCTGTTGGCATCCAGTGGCCCGCCACGACGGCGACCAGTGGCACCAGATGTTGTTCACCGTGCTGCTGCACGCCATCTGAATCGATAAAGTCCTGCTGCGCATTTTGCCGGGCAAAGATGGTCAGATCGGCATCGTAGCCCGGCGTCAGTTCGCCTTTGTGCTGCAGACGAAGCGCAGCGGCAGCCTGCACGGTGACGCAGGCGATCACCTGCGGCAGCGTCATGCCGATGGCGAGAAATTTCGACATCACATGCGCCAGGCTGCGTACCGGGCCGTTTAGCCGGTTACGGCAGTAAATATCGGAGCTGATGGTGTCGGGCAGAATGCCCTGCGCGATGGCGGCTTGTGCCACCTCAAAGCTAAAACTGGCGCTACCGTGACCGACATCCAGCATCACGCCGCGCTGCATGGCGGCGGCAACCGACGCCCGCAGTTCACCGGCAGGCGTCAGCACCCGATTGGGTTTGCCATTAAAGCAGTGCGTAATGATGTCGCCCTGGCTGAGCAGCGGCGCAATCTCATCCAAATCGGGCGGATTATTGCCAATGTGCACCATCAACGGCAGCCCGCCGATCGCGCGCTGGATCGCCTTCGCGCGCTGTAGCGGCTGAACGCCGTTGGTGCCGACCACGCTGCTGCTCATGCGCGCCTTGAGGCCCAGAATAAAATCAGGCAGACGCTGCACCGCCGCCTGCACCGCTTCGCCATCGATCTGCGCCATATCCGCCAGTTCGTTCTGGGTCACAATGCCACTGCGCGCAATGTTGATCAGCGCGTGCACCTGGGTTTTGGCACTGTGCGTCAGCTGATAAAAATCGTCGATGTCATCGGCACCGGTGCTGCCAGCATCGATCACCGTGGTCACGCCGCAGGTAACGCCGACCTGGTCGGCCTCATCGTGATAAATCGGCGATGCGGGATAGCAGTGAACGTGGCTGTCGATCCAGCCAGCGCTCAGATAATAACGTCCTGCCAGATCGTGTTCCTGCATCGCGGGTTCAGCGATGTGCGCCGCAATCGCGGCGATTTTGCCGTTGTGCAGCGCCACATCCACCTGCTGCTCATCCACCAGTCGCGCGCGACGAATAATAAGATCGTACATTGCATGCTCCTTGCCGACGGCACGTCCGCACTGGACGCGCCGTGGAATCAGGCGATCGCCACCGGGAAAATGGCGCCGAGGATCATGGCACCGAGGATGGCGCCGCCGGTGATCGGTTTGTTCCACAGATAGAACAGCAACGCACCAATCAACGAACCGAGTCCGATCGGAATGGACGCCGCCATTGCCGAGAGAATGATCAGCGGCCCGAGGAAACGCCCGGAGGCGTTGCCCGCGCCCATCATCACGTCGGCACCGTAGGTAGAATCGCTTTGATTAATGGTAAATTTACGCGCCAGGATAATGACGTAGCCCACCGCCAGACCGATCAACAGGCCGGTTACCAGCGAGGCGGCAAAGTTTTCCAGTGGAAAGACGATACCCGCGCCCAGCAGCAGCGCCGGAACGCCGAGGCCGACGCCGGTCTGAATCGCGCCGCCAATATCGAGAATACCCACCAGCGAGCCTTCAATGATGCGGGCAAACAGAAAGCTGGCACCGAAGGCGGCTACCGCGCCATAAGCGCCGGTTTCGATACCCGCGCGCAGCATCGACACAAACGCCACCTCGTTGAAGGCGCCGATACCGTAGAGGTAATACATGTGCGTACCGGCGAACACGCCGGATGACAGCAGCCCGACAAACAGCGGGAATGACCAGTCGGCATACCAAAAACCCTGCTTTGACTCTTCCATCGCCTGCCCCTTATTTGCCACTGATAGCGTTGTGCATCGCATCAAGCCAGCCCGGAATGCCCAGCTGTAAAGACTGCAACATTTTCATATCGAAGCCGCGGAAGAAGCCGCTCAGCACAAACAGCAGCACAATCGCCACCATCATGACCCGCGTTACCCGGTTCCAGCCGCTCTCTTCCACGCCTTTGCCAATCAGAATGCCCAGCACCAGACCCGGCACCGCATTGCCCATGATCAGTTGCGCCAGACCGCCGAAAATCGTTGCCCAGAAGCCCGATTTTTTACCGGCGTCAATCGCAGCCAGCCAGAAGATCACCGGCATTACCGTGTTGACCAGCAGGTTCGCCGCGGGCACCAGCACTTTTACCGCCGTCACCTGCAGCGCCGCCGGTACCGCTGAGGCGGTGGAGTTAAGGAAGGCCACCACGATCATGCCGATGATGCCGCAGGCGATGGCCATCTTTTTCGGATCGTGCAGCGTTTCAGCGAGGTTACGATTTTTTACCATCAGCGCCGCCGCGCCCCAGTTGGGGATGATGCGATGATCGACATCCTGCGTGAAGGCGCCCGCCGCCACCGACGATGCCCAGGCGTTAAAGAAGAAGCCAAGGCCAAAAGAGAAGTGAGAAGCGGGATCGCCTTCACAGGAGTTAAGTTCGCCCAGCGTACGAAAGGCACCCATACCTTGCGATGTAGGCGCATGAAACATGCGCGCCGCGCCTGCCCCTACGCCGACACCCACCAGCGCGCCGATAATCAGAGATTTAAACAATATAATTAAAAACATCCGTCTTCCTGTGCGGCTTACGCCAACGTTTTTACATTGTTATTCGTTGTACGGGCTGCTGTAGCCAGCACGACAACACCGTTTTTCATGCTGCCGTGAAGGTCACTTTATCGGTGTCGATCACCGTGACGTTGACGGTAATCTCCAGCTCAACGCGATAGCTGCGTTTTTCACGGGCAAGGAAAAAGAACAGGAACGCCTCTTTTTTTACCGCTTCATGGGCAGAGATCACCCTGACGTCCTGCGGCTCAATGCGCAGCAGGATCTTTTGTGTTGAGCGCAGCACCGCATGCTGCACCTGATTCAGCGCATCGGCAAAGGCGCGGCTTTTACTCTCGCCTTTGCCGCTGACGGTCACGGTGGTGGTGTAATGTTCTTTCATCCGCTGTACTTTTTATTCCAGGCCTGCACCAGCCGTTCGCCCAGCTCTTCTTTATCCATAAAGCCGAAGCCCAATACGGTGGCGCCTTCGTTGATCGCGGTGACGCCTTCTTCCACCGAGCGCATGCCATGCTTCGCTTTGTAGCCATATTTATTCTGCGCGGTGATCGCGCCTGCGCCGCCGCTGCCGCAGAAGGAGATGCCAAAATCTGCCCCTTCAGCCTTCATCACGTCGCCCAGTTTCATGTCCGCCGCCACGCCCGGCACCACGACCGCACGGCCACCCGCTTTCTCAACGCCAGCCGCGACTTTCAGCCCTTTACCTAAACGATCGCCAATCACTACGGTTACCATTTTCTCTTCCTTATTGTCTGTATTGCGCAGCCCGATCGAATATCAGGCACGCTGGATCTACTGATTTTCCCGCGCCACATCGATATGCACGGATAACAGCCAGGCCTCCTCAACCGGTAAATTGCCGAACAGATCGACCACCTGCTGCGCCAGCGCAATCGACGCGGGAGAGATCTCATCAAACAGATCCGCATCGACGTCAGGCAGGGCCTCGCCGGTTAATGAACGCAGCGCCATCGCCTTAACGTGCGAAGCGAGCATCTGCTGCTGCACCGGATTGGGCGAAATCTGCTGCGCCGCAAACAGCCGGTTGATTTGCCCCAGCACCCTGTCGGCCAACGCCTGAATCTGCTCCGGGGTCGCCGTGTTGCTCACTGAAACCGCGCCGTTGTTCACCCTGTCACTCCTGTTAAAGCGAAAAATCCACTGTCGCGTGAACCCCAACTTAGCGTTGTGCCGCGCCGCTTTACAGACGCACTTTTTCCAGCTCGAAGTGGAAATGGTCGCGCAATGCTGGTCAGAGATCGCAGGATGAGAAAATCAGAGGGATAAAGACGATCCAGTGCACAAAACGTGCATCTTTTGGCGCTGAACGCAGGGCTTAGGGCCGATTGCCGTCAGAAAAAGCAGAAAAAAATGAGTAAGGCGGAGAAGGATAAGAAAAGGTGATGGCAGGGCAGAAAGTGAAGCGGATAGCGCCATAAGGGAACGCTACCCGATTAAGTCTTAGCGGAACTTCTTATGGTTGCTGTCGCGAATGTCGGTGAGTTTTTTCGCTTCGGCTTTGGCACCGTCGAGGTTGTTTGCCTGCGCCAGCTTATCCACCACATTGATTTGTGCGATCAGCGAATCGATACCGGCATGGAAATCTTTTACCTGCGCGCTGTCCGCTGGCTGACCTTCCAGCTTATCTGGCGTCTGCGTTCTGGCATCCTGCGCAGCCTTGCGCATATCGCCGAGCGCGCGCGTCATTTCTGCCCGGTCGTCGGTTTTCATGACCACCCGCAGGCCGCCTTTGAGCATATCCATATCCTGCTCGAGATCGGCCAGCGCCGCAGCGCTACTGAATAAAAGTGAGATCGACAACATTGCTAACAAAGGCTTACGCATGGCGCACTTCCTGTTTTTATTATGACTGGAATAGTCGCGGGCAACGACCGCTGCCCGCAGGAAGGGATTATTGCCCGGCGATTTTCATTTCCGGCAGCAGCACAGAACCACACTGAATATTGCTGCGCGTTTCAATATCACTGCCGACGGTGACGATATTACGCCACATATCTTTCAAATTGCCTGCGATGGTGATCTCACTAACCGGATACTGAATTTCACCATTTTCCACCCAGAAGCCCGAGGCACCACGCGAATAGTCGCCGGTGATGCCGCTAACGCCCTGGCCCATTAGTTCGGTCACCAGCAGACCGGTGCCCAGCTTTTTCAGCATCTGTTCAAAGTTGTCGCCCTGGCCCTGAATGCGCCAGTTGTGAATGCCGCCCGCATGGCCGGTGCTTTGCAGGCCGAGCTTGCGCGCCGAGTAGCTGGTCATCAGCCAGGTTTGCAACACGCCATCCTTGATGATATCGCGCTGCTGGGTGCGCACCCCTTCGCTGTCAAACGGCGTAGACGCCAGGCCCTTCAGCAGGTGTGGCTGCTCATTGATGGTCAGCCACTCCGGCAGAATTTGCTGCCCCATGGCATCCAGCAGGAAGGTCGATTTACGGTAAACGCTGCTGCCGCTGATAGCGCCCACCAGATGACCAAACAGGCCGGTAGCCACTTCACGGCCAAACAGCACCGGCGCTTTCATGGTGGAGAGTTTGCGCGGCGACAGGCGAGCCAGCGTGCGACGGGCGCACTCTTCGCCAACCCATTCCGGCGACTGCAAATCATCCAGCGCGCGTCCCACGGTGTAGGCGTAATCGCGCTCCATGTCGCCATCCACTTCGGCAATCACGCAACTCGATAGCGAGTGACGGCTGGAACAGTAGCTTTGCAGCATGCCGTGACTGTTGCCGAAGACTTTGATGCCGACGTGGCTGTTAAAGCTGCCGCCTTCGGTATTGGTGATGCGCTTATCCGCCTTTAGCGACGCCTGCTCGGCGCGAGCAGCCAGTTCGATGGCGCGATCGGCGTCCAGATCGGCGGGATGGTAAAGATCGAGATCCGGCGCGTCAAAGGCCAACAGTTCGGGATCGGCCATACCGGCAAACGGATCGGGTGAGGTGTAACGGGCGATGTCGATGGCCGCCTGCACGGTGCGCTTGATGCCGTCTTCACTCAGATCGGTTGATGAGGCGCTGCCTTTGCGGTTCTGATGATAAACGGTAATGCCGAGCGCACCATCGCTGTTGAACTCGACGTTTTCCACTTCACCATAGCGCGTGCTGACGCCAATTCCGGTCGTTTTACTGACGGCGACTTCTGCGCCATCGGTGCCCGCTTTAGCCAGTTCCAGCGCCATCGCGACCGCCTGCTCCAGCACCTTACGTTGTTCTGCGACTTGATTTGATACGTTCATGAACCTGCCATAATAGTGAGAGCCGTCATGAGGTTGGGGCCATGCCCAGGACCATGAATATGCGGCTGAGGGTTGTGGATCGCTGATTTGAGTCTAACAGACTCAGAGAACAATTTCGCAGTCGCGGCGTAACCTGATAGCATTAGGCCCGCTGTCGGCTCTCCAGGCCAGGAGCAGAGCATATCTTTGCCCTTCGCCGTCGCCTTGATAGTGGGCTTTGCGTTCGGCGCTATCGCTTTTTTTTGCGCAGCGGAGCCCAACTTTTTTTCAGGAACCTGATAATGAATAACCACCCCGAAGACGAATGGCTCGACGATGCCCCCGATAATCACGAAGAAGAAGATGAAGAGATTATCTGGGTCAGCAAGAGCGAAATTAAACGCGATGCCGAAGAGCTGAAACGCCTCGGTGCCGAACTGATGGAGCTGAGTAAAAACTCGCTCGATAAGATCCCGCTTGACGATGATTTGCGTGCCGCCATTGAACTGGCACAGCGGATTAAAAAAGAGGGCCGCCGCCGCCAGCTGCAGCTGATTGGTAAAATGCTGCGCAGCCGCGAAGAAGAACCGATTCGTCTGGCGCTGGATAAGTTAAAGAACCGTCATAACCAGCAGGTTGCGCTGTTTCATAAGCTGGAAGGCTTGCGCGATCGTCTGGTCGAGCAAGGCGACGACGTGATCGCTGAAGTGATCGCACTCTATCCCGATGCCGATCGCCAGCAGCTGCGTTCAATGATCCGCAACGCCCAGAAAGAGAAAGCGACTAATAAGCCACCGAAGGCTTATCGCCAGATTTTCCAGTATTTGCGTGAGTTAGCGGAAACACAATAGCGGGAGGCTTTTGCCTTGCAGGCGGGCTTTAAGGTCAACGTCTTAAGGTCAACGTCTTAAGGTCAACGTCTTAAGGTCAAAGGCCATTTCGTTCTGCCTTACTGGCGGCTTTAAGGTCAACGTCTTAAGGTCAACGGCCATTTCGTTCTGCCCTTCGGGCCGCCCGAGCAGGGGCGGCATGCGCCCCGCCCCTCCACCCCGGCTATCCGGCAAACACAACCGCCCGCTGAAGCGGGTACCTTCGTCAGCTCACATTTCTTCACGGACCGCTCGCGATTCGCTCCTGCTCAGCGCTCCCTTGTCCCGCCATCCATGGCGGGACATCCTAAAATGTTCACCTCCTCAGCAGTTGTGAGGCCTCCTCAAGGTCAAAATCCAGGTCAAAAGCTAAACCCAAAAGCCAAAAGCCAAAACCCAAAAGCCAAAAACCCAAAAGCCAAATGCCAAATGCCAAATGCCAAATGCCAAATGCCTGAACGTCTAAAACTTAGTGCTTAGTGCTCACCCCTAAAATTTCAATATAAAAAACAATAATTTGGGTTTAATTATGGGTTTTATTTAAGACTTTTTTTAGTCTGTTTGGTTTTGACTTGGGTGTTGACCTTGAGGAGGCATCACAAACGCCGAGGCAAAAGCGTTTTCCAGGGCGAGCCGCAGGGATGCGGCGAGAAGGTGCGTTGAGCCGGGAGCGAATCGCGCCTGGTCCGTCAGGAAAAGGCTTTTGCTGAGGGTACCCGCGCAGCGGGCGGTTGTGTTTGCCGGATAGCGCGGGTGCAGGGCCGGGGCGACTGCCGGCCCTGCTAGGGCTGCCTTCAGGCAGAACGAAATAGCTTTTGACCTTAAGACATTGACCCTAAGACGTTGACCTTAAGAAGCCGCCCGCTTCCGGGCAAACCTCCCCGCTTTGGGCGGCCTTACGCCAACCGATCCAACAACTTCTGGTGAATGCCACCAAATCCGCCGTTGCTCATCACCAGTATGGTGTCGCCCGGTTGGGCGGATTTAGCAATCATCTCAACCAGCGTATCGACATCCGCGCTCCAGCTCGCTTTCTGCACGCAGGCGTCAGCCACTTCGGCGACCTGCCACGGAATGTGGGCGGGCTGTAACAGGAAGACTTCATCGGCACGGCCCAGCGAGGGAGCCAAATCGTCTTTGTTAATGCCCATCTTCATGGTGTTGGAGCGCGGCTCCAGCACGGCCAAAATGCGCGCACGGCCACCAACTTTACTGCGTAATGCCGCCAGCGTGGCGTGAATCGCCGTGGGATGATGGGCAAAATCATCATAAACCTGAATGCCGTTGCTCTCGCCACGCAGCTCAAGACGGCGGCGCGCATTGATGAAGTCATTCAGCGCTTTACCAGCATCTTCCGGCTTAATGCCTACATGCCGCGCCGCAGCAATCGCCATCAGCCCGTTATGCATATTGTGTTCGCCGACCAGCGCCCAGTTCACCTCGGCCACGCGCTCGCCATCAAACAGCACTTCCCAGTGGGATGCGTCCGGCTTCAGCTTTTTCGCCTGCCAGTGGCCGCCGTCGCCGACGCTCTCCTGCTCGCTCCAGCAGCCCATCGCCAATACCTGCTTCAGGTTGGCGTCATGCTCCGGGAAAAGGATTTTGCCGCTGCCCGGCACGATGCGGATCAGATGGTGGAACTGCTTTTGAATAGCGCGCAGATCGTCAAAAATATCCGCGTGATCGAACTCAAGATTGTTGAGGATCAGCGTGCGCGGCGCGTAATGCACAAACTTGGAACGCTTATCGAAAAAGGCGCTGTCATACTCATCCGCCTCTATCACGAAGAATGGGGTTTTTCCTAAATTTGCCGAAACGTCGAAGTTACCCGGAACACCGCCGATCACGAAGCCAGGTTCAAGGCCGCAGGCCTGTAAAATCCACGCTGTCATGCCCGCCGTGGTGGTTTTTCCGTGGGTTCCGGCTACCGCAATCACCCAGCGATCGCGCAGCACATAATCGTGCAGCCATTGCGGTCCTGAGAGGTAAGGAATGTTGCGCTCCAGCACCGCCTCGACACACGGATTGCCGCGCGTCATGGCGTTACCGACGATCACCAGATCGGGCGCCGGATCCAGCTGGCTGACGTCATAACCTTCCGTCAAATCAATGCCTTGCTTTTCCAGCAGCGTGCTCATTGGTGGATAAACGTTGTTGTCTGAGCCGGTAACCTCATGGCCCAGTGCCCGTGCCAGCATCGCCAGCCCACCCATGAAAGTACCGCAGATTCCCAGAATATGAATACGCATAACAGATCCAGTTACTAAAAGTTCGGCGCACAGTGTAGCGCCGAGTGACGGCGGAAGAAACGGATTTGGACTATGGCCTTTGCGGTTCAATCGGCTAAACTGCGAACGCATACGTTGGCAGTTTGTTAAACCTGCTGACACTCCACCGTAGATTCAGGGAATGTGTTATGAAAACGTTAGGCGAATTTATCGTCGAGAAGCAACACGACTTTCCGCACGCCACAGGTGAACTGACGGCGCTGATTTCCGCCATCAAACTGGGCGCAAAGATTATTCACCGTGACATCAACAAAGCGGGCCTGGTGGATATTCTGGGTGCCAGCGGCGTTGAAAACGTGCAGGGCGAGCAGCAAATGAAGCTCGACCTGTTTGCTAACGAGAAACTGAAAGCGGCATTGAAAGCCCGCGGTATTGTGGCCGGTATTGCATCAGAAGAAGAAGACGAGTTCGTCATCTTTGAAGGCGCAGAAAACGGTAAATATGTGGTTCTCATGGATCCGCTGGATGGCTCATCGAATATCGATGTTAACGTCTCTGTCGGCACCATCTTCTCTATTTATCGTCGCATCACGCCGCCAGGCACGCCGGTAAAAGAAGAAGACTTCATGCAGCCAGGCAGCCAGCAGGTTGCAGCTGGCTATGTGGTATATGGCTCCTCCACCATGCTGGTTTACACCACCGGCTGCGGTGTGCACGCCTTTACCTACGATCCTTCGCTGGGCGTATTCTGCCTGAGCGCAGAGCGTATGACCTATCCACCGGAAGGTTATACCTACTCGATCAACGAAGGTAACTACATCCGTTTCCCACAGGGTGTGAAAAAATACCTGAAATTCTGCCAGGAAGAAGATGCGGCGTCTCATCGCCCTTACACTTCCCGTTATATCGGTTCACTGGTGGCGGATTTTCACCGCAACCTGCTGAAAGGTGGAATTTATCTCTATCCAAGCACCGCAAGCCATCCACAGGGTAAACTGCGCCTGCTGTATGAGTGCAACCCAATGGCGTTCCTCGCCGAGCAGGCGGGCGGCAAAGCGAGCGATGGCGCACGCCGTATTCTCGATCTGCAGCCGGAAACGCTGCATCAGCGTTGCCCGTTCTTCGTGGGTAATACCTCGATGGTTGATGATATCGAACGCTTTATTCGCGACTACTCTGACGAATCTGCCAGCTAATCGTTGCCATAAAAAAGGGCGCCATGAGCGCCCTTTTTTTATGCTGCACTGACCCGAAACAGCGCCATGGTTTGCACCAACTGCTGTGACTGTTCTTCCAGCGACTGAGTGGCCGCTGCCGCCTGCTCGACCAGGGCTGCGTTCTGCTGCGCCACCTCATCCATCTGCGTGACCGCCAGGTTAACCTGCTCAATGCCACGACTCTGTTCCGCAGAGGCGCTGGAGATCTCTTTCATTAAGGTGGTGACACGCATCACTTCACCGGCAATATCATCCATAGTTTCACCCGCCTGCGTGGCCATGTCGCTGCCTTCACGGACGCGCGTTTGCGATTCGGCAATCAGCGTACGAATCTCTTTCGCCGCGGTGCCACTGCGCTGCGCCAGGTTACGCACTTCGTTAGCCACCACGGCAAAACCACGGCCCTGATCGCCAGCGCGCGCAGCCTCGACGGCAGCGTTAAGCGCCAGGATGTTGGTCTGGAAAGCGATGCCGTCAATCACGCTGAGAATATCGCCGATGCGCGCCGAGCTGCTGGTGATCTCCTGCATTTTTTCCATCACATGGCACACCACCTGCGCGCCGCGATCGGCGGTATCGGAAACGCGATTAGCCAGCTGATGCGCCTGCTCGGCATTTTGCGCGTTGAGCCGCACGGTAGCGGTCAGCTGCTCCATGCTGGCGGCGGTCTGTTCCAGCGACGCCGCGGACGCTTCCGTACGCTGCGATAAATTGTTGTTACCGGCGGAGAGTTCGCGGCTGCCGACATCAATCTGCTGGCTCGCCTCACGTACCCGGCCCACCGAGTGACGCAGCGCCACCTGCATATCGGCCAGCGCCCGATTCAAACGCCCCAGTTCGTTGCTGCCACCAGCCGGTTCCGGCTGCGATAGATCGCCTGCGGCAACGCCTTCCAGATGCGTAATCGCCTGATTTAATGGCGTAAGCAGCATGATACGCAAAATATGCCAGGCAAAACCGATCAGCAGCACCGTCAGCACGCAGCTGATGCCGATGAGAATTTTCATCATGCGCTCATTCCACGCCGCCTGCGCCAGCTGCGCGGCGGTAACCTGATTGGCGTAGTGACCAAAATTCCCTACCGCCTCGGTAAAAGCCTGCGCCTGCGCGGACATGTTGCCTTCCAGCAGATCGTAATACTCATCGGTGTACTGTTTATTTAACGCCGTCATCATCGGCGTAATGCTTTGATCAACATAAACATTGAAAGTGGCTACCACCGCATCGGCTAGCGTTTTGCCATGGGCGGTTACCGTACCGGCATCGACGAACTGCTTCAGCCGCTGGCGTGACTCAGCCAGATCGGCGGCGGCGTGCTTGCTGATGGCCGTCCCCTCATCCAGCAGGCCAATCTCAATCTTGCGCACTGCCAGCGCGGCGTTGGTACGCGCGCTCATTAATCCACTGTTGCTTTGGTAAAGGCTGTTGAGTTCGATCGCCTGGATTCGATTGATCACATCCAGAGAACGGTTGCCTTTATTGATAGCGATAATGCCCATCACGCTGACCAACAGCAGCAGCAATGTCATACACGCCAGTAAGAGTAATAACCCGGAACGAAGTGAGACCTTTTTCAGCATGATGTTTCCCGTTATCCAAGAAGAGGCAAAAATCCCGATGCCTGAAGCGGATAAGTTATCGGCAATAAAAGCGGGAAACTTTACTGGTATGATGGCTGCCGTTGGCTGTGACGCTGATGCGTTAGCGGCGCTAATCGTTGTTTTTTCATTCAGAAAAAGGAAGCGAGTGATGAGAAAAAGAATTTTACTCTGTGGCGGATTAATGACCGCCAGCCTGTTAGCCCATGCCGCACCGGCCGATCAGGCGCTTGAGCAGTGTTTGCAGCATGAAAGTACCACTGCGGGCATGTCCGGCTGTTACACCACTGCCAGCAAAGCCTGGGACAAGGAATTGAACCTGGCCTATCAGTCAGCGATGGCAAAACTCACCGGTGATGACAAAGCCAAACTGCGCAGCGCGCAGCGGGCCTGGCTCACCTATCGTGACAGCTGGCTGGCCACCAGCAAAAGTCTGGCGGCGCAGCAGGGCACGTCGGGCGTGCTCAACTATGGCGCACAGGCGGTAAGCCTGATAAAAAATCAGACCCTGATGCTGCAATCCCTGACTCAGGGAAGCTGTGCAAATCCGGACGACTGTTAATTTCTGAACCGGCTGGCCAGGTGCCAGCCATGCTGGAGCCTGTCATGACCGCTTACGCCTCACTGATTATTCTGGTGCTGCTCGCCGTTCTAAGCTTTTTTGTCCACAACACCGCCGTGACCATCTCTATTCTTGTGTTGCTGGCGATCAAGCTGACGCCGCTGGCGCAATTTTTCCCGGTGGTGGAAAAACAGGGCATCACCCTGGGCATTATTATTCTCACCATTGCGGTGATGGCACCGCTGGCCAGCGGCACCCTGCCCCCTTCCACGCTGGTAAAATCCTTTCTCGACTGGAAGTCGCTGCTGGCGATTGTGGTTGGCATCTTTGTCTCGTGGTTAGGCGGCCGCGGCGTTAGCCTGATGGGCGCGCAGCCAACCATCGTCGGTGGATTATTGATCGGCACCATCATTGGGGTTTCGCTGTTTCGCGGCGTGCCGGTGGGACCGCTGATTGCCGCGGGCATCGTCTCGCTGTTCCTTGTCGGCAAGTAAAGCAAGGCGCATTCCTAAAGGGTAAAAAGGGGGCTTACTTTCAGGGGCAGTTGGCTATAATAGCCATCACTCGACTTATGACTAATCAAGGAATCCGAGATGAGTTTGAACCATGTTCCCGCCGGTAAAGACCTGCCAGAAGATATTTATGTAATCATTGAGATCCCGGCCAACGCCGATCCTATCAAATATGAAGTGGATAAAGAGTCTGGCTCGCTGTTCGTAGACCGTTTCATGTCTACCGCCATGTTCTATCCTTGCAACTATGGTTACATCAATAACACCCTTTCTCTGGATGGTGATCCGGTTGACGTACTGGTGCCAACGCCCTATCCACTGGTGCCGGGTTCCGTCATTCGCTGCCGTCCGGTTGGCGTGCTGAAAATGACCGACGAGTCTGGTGAAGATGCCAAAGTGGTTGCCGTGCCGCACACCAAACTGTCTAAAGAATACGATCACATCAAAGATGTGAACGACCTGCCAGAACTGCTGCGTGCGCAGATCACCCACTTCTTTGAGCACTACAAAGATCTGGAAAAAGGCAAGTGGGTTAAAGTTGACGGCTGGGACGACGTGGAAGCGGCTAAAGCTGAAATCGTGGCCTCATTCGAACGCGCAGCAAAACAGTAATTCTGTTGTTGCCCGCATAAAAAACGCCGTCATGATGACGGCGTTTTTTTTATCTGCTATTCGCCTTCTGGCTGCTCATCGCGCAGCAACCAGTCGCCGCTGTCGATCAGCTGCCGCCCGGCAACCGGGCGCTGGTAAACATAAAGCCATGCGCTGCCGTAAGGCGTTTGCAGCAGCTGGCGTTTATATTCACCGCCCTTGGTGCGTAACGCATCAAGCTCGCCCAGCGTACTGGCATCGATGCGATAAACCTCACAGATGACCTTGCCGTCACCCGGCACGACGCCGGGATAATGGCCCAGACTGTAGAGCTGAAAGCCCTCAATCTGGTGTTCGCCTAATAGTTGCGCATTCGTCATCCAGTGACTGTTTCCCTGTTTGCGCCGTAACGTGCCGTAGACAATTATTCGCATTGCTAAAACTCAAACTGATAGAGCAGATCCAGCGTCTGATCGAGACCAGACACCGCTTCCAAATAGAGCTTAGGCATAAGGCGATAACGCAAGGTTAAGGTCGCCAGTGAATCAAATATGCCGACACCGTATTTTACCTGTAGACCTGGCAGCACGTAGCCGCTCACCTGCACCTGCTGGCTGTCGCCAACACCGGCGGTATCGAGCGCCAGATTGCTGACGCCGAAGGTCTCACCGATTTTACCCACAACCTGCCCACTTTGCGCAACCCCCAGCCCAACTAATGCTGAGGTTAATGCGTTGCTGTCGCCATCGCTACCCAATCCCTGCCCGCGCAGCAGGTAAGAGAGCGCCTCCTGCTGTGACATGGCCGGGTCGGCAAACACTTCCGCTTTTGGCTCATCAGCAAGACCGGTAACGCGTAATCCGGCGGTCACGCCATCTTCGGTGGCATCCGGGTTGCGGATCGCTTCCAGGTTAACGTATGGCTGGTCCGGCGGACCAGCAAACTGCAGTTCACCTTTGCGCACCAGCAGATCCTGACCGTAGGCGTGGAAGCGACCGGACGGAATGTTGATCTGCCCGTTCAGGCCGAGGCCGCGCTTATCCTGCACCAGTTTGAGATCGCCATTCAGCTTCGCCTTGAGGCCGAACGCGCTGAGTCGCACATCGTTGCCAACGTGAATGACCAAGTTGCTGTTGATTGGAATGGCCGCGGTTTGTGGTGCGATCGGCTTCAGGTTCTCATCCAGCAGCACCTCATCCGAAGAGACGCCGGTGGCGCTTTCCGGTACTTCCTGCACCGTGATGCGCGCCCACGGAATATCAACGCTGCCGTTGAGATTAAAGGCGGTCGGCGACGCATCAAACACCAAATCCGGCGAGACATCGAGCCGTACCATTGGCGGTACGGTCACGCGTACGCGGCTGCCCTGCGCGGCGATGCGCGCGCGCCAGTTATCGATCTGACTCCAGTCGGCGTTGCCGTTGAGATTAATATTGCCTTTTGCCGTCTGAATCGCGCCTTGCAGCGTGGAACTCATGCCGTTGAACACCATGCTGAGGTTAGCGGCGGTAAGATCAACCGGCATAAAGCTACCTTCAACATCGATATTGCGCAATCCCAGCTGACCAAACACCTGCGGCTGTTGCAGATTACCGCCCAGACGCAGATTGCTGTTGAGCATGCCGGCGATTTTCTCGCCCTGCATCAGCGCTGGATTCAGCAGCGCCAGCGAGATATTGGTGATATTGACGTTGCCGGAGAGCGTACGGCGGTTTTGCGGATCGGCGATCTGCACATTGCCATCCAGCTGACCGTTGTTGGCAATGCGGATCAGCCAGTCGAGCTGGGCGCGTCCGTCGCGCAACGCGGCGTTGAGGTTCAGTGCGGTAAAGGCCACCGGCAACGTATTGCCCTGTACATCCTGCTCAACCTTGACGCCGTTGCCTTTCAGCGAGACGCGGCCCTGCGGCAGCGCACCATCGGCGGTCCAGGTGACATCCGCATCACCGCTAAACACGCCGGTGAGTTTGGTTTCATCGGTCAGGAACGGCTTGATCATCGCCAGGTCAAAGCGGTTCAGCGCCACGCGCGCGTGACCGCTCGGGCCTGCCTCAATCGGCTGCGGCACGCAAAGCTCAGCGTTGGGATTGAGCCAGCAGTGAGTGCCAATGGTGACGGTTTGCTTGCTGTTAAGATAATCCAGGCTCATCGCACGAGAGAGCCGCCACACGCCAACCGGCGTATCGAAGCGCGTATCGTTCATGCTGCCCTGCCAGCGCTCACTCTGCCGATCAAAACTGCCGCTTAGTGCCAGCTGCCCAGAAACCGGCTCGCCCTGCACGTTAAGCTTCAGCTGATGCTTTTTCTCATCGCCATCGGCATTCAGGGTAAGCAGCCTGATTTTCAGCGCATCCTGCTGAAGCTGTTCAACGCGCAGCGCCAGCTTGCCAGACACCTGATCGCTGGAGCGTACGTCGCCCTGCAGCGTGACGCGGGCAATCTGCAACTGCTGCCAGCGCAGTCGGGTGGCGGTGAGATCGGCCAGCAGCTGCGGTGCTTTCAGCGTGCCGCGCGCTTTGATCGATCCCTTCGCTACGCCACCAAGGCCGGGTAACGCATTATCCAGCGACGGCGCATCAACCAGCGCATCAAGATTCAGCGCATCGCCCAGCGAACCTTTCACATCAATATGGTTGCGCCCCAGCGCCAGCTGCAGCGCCGGAATGTTCCACTGGTTATAGCTGTTGCCATACAGCGTGCCCTGCGCCGATACCGCATTCTGTTTCACATTGCCTTTCAGCTGCAGTTCCGGCACGCGCATCTGCCAGGTGCCGCCATAGAGGCTGCCGCGCGTGGTGATTTTACCGTCCAGCTTCGCCGGCCAGTCCGGATACTGTTTCGCGGTGTTGATACCAGAAAGCGTCAGCTCGCTGCGCCAGCTAATCGCCTTGCTCCAGTCCACCAGCGCGGTCAGATCGGCGTTGCCCTGCAAGGCAGCAATGCGCAGCTTGTCGAGGCTGAACTGTTCCACGTTGCCTTTGCCATCCAGCGCAATGTTGGCAGGTGGAATGGACTCGCCTTTTACCGCGGTGCGCAACGCCATCACATAGTCGGTGGCTTTGCCCTTAAAGGAGAAATCGAGATTGTCGGCCTGAACCTGCACCGGGCCGGTTAACGGCCAGCGCAGCTGTGGGCTGGTCAGCGACATATTCACTGGCAGGCCAGCTACCGCAGGCTGCGCGTCACCGTTGAGCTGGGCCTGTACCGGGCCGGAGAGGTTCAGTGCGAGGTTGAGCTGCTGACGCATCGCGCCGCCCAGCGTCATTTTGATCTTCTCGCCTTTCAGCGGATCGATGTTTAACGCGCCATTCAGATTGAAATTCACCGGCCAGTTATCAGCCAGCGTCGCCTCCCCGCTGGCATTAAGCTGCCCCTGCGGTGAATCGATATCGAGCGTCTGCAACTGCAACAGCTGATCGGCGGTTTTCGCTTTGAGCAGCAGACGGTTGATGGCGATATCGGTATCGCCGGTGATGCGCAGCTGTTCGCCGATCAGCTCCTGCACGTCAACATTCAGCGGCAGACGAAATTCAGGCAGATCGGGCAGCAGCGGTTTGGCAAACATCGCCTTCAGCGTTTCGCCCAACGGCGGCTCATCGGCCTGCGGCTTATTCACCTTCGGCTCAATCACCTGCTCCTGTGCCACCTGCGCCGCTTTCGGCAAGGCAATCAGCAGGCTTTGAATATGCGTTGGCGTAATGGTGAGATTTTTGTCCTGCCAGGCGAGGCCGGTAGTGAAATCGAGCAACGACACCGCGGTGTCGTCGATTTTAATATTGATATTGTGCAGCGCCAGCTGACGCAGCGTGATCGGATAAGGCGTGCTGATATCCCCGCTGCCAGGCTGCTCTTCCACCGGTTGCTGCGCGGCGGGCGCCATTTTTTTGCTGTCCACGGCGACGTTCACATCGCTGATAGAGAAATCATTCACGCAGATAGCCGAATGGGTCAGACAGCCGAGCTGCACCGCCAGATGCACTTTGCCGACGTTGACGTTGACGCCCGGCATCTCATATTGCACGCCGCTCAGCGTCAGATTGCGCCAGCCGCCATCCACCTTTTTGATCTCCAGCCCCGGTACCCAACGTGACGCGCCGTTCAGCAGCAGATGCAGGCCCGGCGTGGTGCCAATCAGGAAGGCCACGGCAGCCAACAGCACCGCCAGAAATATCAGTAAGCCAATCAGGGCCTTTTTCCACCAACTCATAATTCCGGCCCCAGTCCGACATAAAATTGCAGGTTGCTCGACTCTTTATCGCCAATCGGTTTAGCGATATCAAACTTGATTGGTCCCACCGGGGATGACCAGCGAACGCCGACGCCCGCGCCGGTTTTCACGTTGCTCTGTTTGATATCGTCCACCGCTTCGCCGGAGTCGACAAACACCGCACTCCACCATTTTCCGGTGACGTTGTACTGATATTCCAGCGAGCCGGTGGCCAGCTTGGAAGCCCCCACCAGCTTGCCGTCCTCATCGCGTGGCGCGATGTTTTTGTATTTGTAGCCGCGGATGCTGCGATCGCCACCGGCGAAGAAGCGTAAATCGGGCGGCACGCGATCGAAGTCGTTGGTTTCAATCCAGCCGAGGTTACCGCGCGCTACAAAGCGGTGTTTATCCGCCAGCGTGCGGATCCAGACGTTCTGCGCCTGCAAAATCATGAAATCAACGTCCGAGCCCCAGGTGGTATCGGAGACGTCAACCGAATAGCGCTGCGAATCGCCCCAGGTTGGCATCAGTCCGCCGCGCGAACGCGTGCGGTTAATGCTGGCGCCCGGATAGAGCAGCATGGTGGTGTTGGTGACGTTACCCTGCGTAAAGTGGTCGAGGCTCCAGCGCAGGTTCAGCGCTTTTTGCCAGCCGGAGCTGTTATCCCAGTTACGCGCCAGGCCCAGCGTGGTGGTATCGGCTTTGGTATCGTTGAGATCGGTGCGCTTCAGGCCACCGGAAAAGGTGTAATACTGTTCAAGTGGGCTTTTCAACACCGGCACTTTGTAGCCGAAGGCCAACTCCTGTTCGGGCGCGGAGACGTTGGCGCTGGCGCTGAGGCTGTGCCCACGATCGTTCACCCAAGGCTTTTTCCACGTCGCTTTCAGCCGCGGCCCCACGTCGGTGGAGTAGCCAACGCCGGTTTCAATGGTATTTTCCGTACGCGGTGAGACCACGGCGCTGAGCGGCAATATTTTGCTCTGGCGGCCTTTATCAAATTCAGGCGCAACCACCACCGAATTAAACCAGCCGGTGGCCGATAAGCGACGGTTCAGCTCTGCCAGTTCACGCGAGCTGTAATAGTCGCCCTTTTTAAACGGCACCAGGTTATCGAGATATTCTTCGCGGATTTGCGAGCCCTGATAGGTGACGTCGCCAAAACGATAACGCTCGCCGCTGTCATAATCGAGATCCCAAAAGGCTTCACGCCGTTCAACCGACACGCCCAGCTGGCTTTTTTTAAAGTCACCGTCGAAATAACCGTTACGCAGCGCCAGGTTAGTAAAGCCATTTTTGAATTTTTCGTAGGCGCCGTGATTCAGGACGGTGCCTTTTTTTGGCGTGCCCTGTGCAACCCAGGCTTTATAATCGCTGTCGTTGTGCGCATCACCGCTGACAATAATGGTGCTGCCAGCTATTTTTACCGGCTCGCCCGCCTTAACGTGCGCAATCAGCACCGGACGGCCACCGGCAGCCGGTGCCGGGCGCGATTCAAAATCGATATCCGGCTCGTAGTAGCCCAGCGCCCGCAGCCCGCCTTTAATCGCCTCCGCAACGCGCGCGCGAAAACGGCCATCGGACGACACCTCATCGCTGGCGATGGTCGACAATTGTGCCCTGACGTTTTTCTGTAATTCCCCGGTTAACCCTTCAAGCTGCAAGCGCACGGTGGCGGCCTCAACGGCCGGTGCCACCAGCAGGCAACATAAGCAATAAAAACGAAATCCTGGCACGTTCACTCCTGTTTATAATGCCGACCCCAATACAGGTGGGGCAAAGCCAGTTTTAACGCGCTCTGATGCGCATGCGGCGTGCTATCACTATAGCCGCTGGCTGGCGTGCGTCCTGCCGTAATCACCCGCAGCGCGCCGTTAAGCCAAATCGTTGCGCTTATTGTGGTCAAAGGCGTGAATCGATACAACCGCCAAGACGCATTAATCGGCGCGTTGCCCGATAAAACCGCGCACCCGTTGTGCGGCCCCGCTACTGTTATTTGCCAGGCGTGTTTGCGCTATGAGCGCTGTCTGGAATATTTCTCTCTTCATCGCCCTCTGGCGGCGGCAATAGCGCTACTGCTATAATCGCGCTCACCGGCCTTTTACGGCCTCTGATTGTGATTCTGCTCCGGCATTTCGCCGATCCAGGCAGACATTTTTGGCACGGATAGCCTTCAATGCGCATCATGCATGACGCTAATGCTGCCCAGGCCAAAAATGACAAGTCGATAAACCAACGGAAATTTTATGTTAAACAGCTTGCTTGTCATTGTGTTGCTGATTGCGGTCAGCTCCTTTTTCTCCTTGTCGGAAATCTCGCTCGCGGCCGCGCGCAAAATTAAACTGAAGCTGCTGGCGGACGACGGCAACATTAACGCGCAACGCGTCCTGAAAATGCAGGAAACGCCAGGTATGTTTTTTACCGTGGTGCAGATTGGCCTGAACGCCGTGGCGATTCTTGGCGGTATCGTCGGCGATGCGGCATTTTCACCGGCGTTCTATTCCTTGTTTATCCGCGTTGCCGATCATGAACTGGCTGAACAGCTCAGCTTTATCTGCTCGTTTACCGTGGTGACCAGCTTCTTTATTCTCTTCGCTGACCTGACGCCTAAACGTATCGGCATGATTGCGCCCGAGGCGATCGCCCTGCGCATTATCAACCCAATGCGTTTCTGCCTGTTTATGTTGCGCCCGCTGGTCTGGTTCTTTAACGGCATGGCGAACACTATTTTCCGCCTGTTTAAAATTCCGATGGTGCGCAAAGACGATATTACTTCCGATGATATTTATGCGGTGGTGGAAGCGGGTGCGCTGGCCGGCGTGCTGCGTAAGCAGGAACATGAGCTGATTGAAAACGTGTTTGAGCTGGAATCGCGCACCGTCCCCTCTTCAATGACCTCGCGTGAGAACATTGTCTGGTTCAACCTGCACGAAGATGAAACCAGCCTGAAAACCAAAATTGCACAGCATCCGCACTCCAAGTTTCTGGTCTGTAATGATGATATCGACCATATCGTCGGCTACGTCGATTCTAAAGAACTGCTGCTGCGCGTGCTGGGCAATCAGAGCATGGCGCTGAGCAGCGGCGTGCAGATTCGCGCGGCGTTGATCGTGCCGGATACGCTGACGCTGTCAGAAGCGCTGGAAAGCTTTAAGACCGCGGGCGAAGATTTCGCAGTGATCATGAATGAATACGCGCTGGTGGTCGGCATCATTACGCTTAACGATGTGATGACCACGCTGATGGGCGATTTGGTCGGCCAGGGGCTGGAAGAGCAGATTGTTGCCCGTGATGAGAACTCATGGCTGGTTGAGGGCGGCACGCCGATTGACGACGTGATGCGCGTGCTGGATATCGACGATTTCCCACAGTCAGGCAATTACGAAACCATCGGCGGCTTCATGATGTTTATGCTGCGTAAAATCCCGAAGCGTACCGACTTCGTGAAGTTTTCTGGCTACAAATTTGAAGTGGTGGATATCGACAGCTACCGCATCGATCAGCTGCTGGTGACGCGCATTGATGCCCGCCCCACTACGCTCAACGTGTTAAAAAACGAAGAAGCGGAATAATGCACGTTTGCCTGTGGCCGCAGCATAACGCGCCACAGGCAAAAAAAAGACCGGGAAGATTCCCGGTCTGACTGACGTACTCCTCACCGTTAAAACGTTAAGGTATTCATCTCCTCTTCCACTTTCAGGCTGTCGCTGGCGGCGCCGAGATTTGCCATTACGCCATTTTCGCTGCTCACTAACCAATCCACGGTGTTAAGCGCTAACGGCAAATCGGCCGACTCCGCGTCAATGGTCTCATCGAATAACGGCGTATCGCCGGCTACCAGCAGCGAATCATCAACCATGTCAAAGCCACGGGCCAGCGAGCGCGAGAACGTCGGCTCTGGAGCCTGCACGTTAATGTTCACCGCGTTGCTGGTGTTGTGCTCGGTCATCGCGCGCACCAAATGCGTACCGTTATCCAGGCTCTCATCGATTTCCAGTGTCCAGCTACCGTTGCTGTTGGCCAGGGTGCTGCCCAGGACCTGATCGCCGCTGTAAAGCGTGACCACCTCATTGGCACCTGCAGTGCCGCTAAAGGTTGGACGCGCGTCATCGGTTTCTTTGCCCTGCGAAATAGCGCCCTGCTTATTCACATTGTCGAAGGCCCGACTGATATTGACCGCCGCATAGCCTGGATTATCGATATTGATCACAAACTCATTGCTGGTATGCGTCTCGGTCTTCGCTACCACGTTATGCACCACGCCCTGGCGTAACGGCGTAGTAATCTCCAGCTCCCACCAGCCATCGTTATCGGCGATCACGCTGCCCAGTACCACGTCACCGCTGTATAGCGTTACCCGTTCGCCAGGTGCAGCGCTGCCATCAAACGTTGGCCGGGTGTCATCGGTGCGATCGGCACCGCTGTAGCTTTCCGCGGCACCGGCATTGCCAATAAAACCCGGGCGGCCCACGTCATCCCAGGCGTAATCATTGATGATCAACAGGTTGTTCTCTTCCGCTGCCTCAGGCGCATTAACCGCCAGCGTAAAGCCTGCACTTTGCTTCGAAGCCGTTTCAGCCACCAGCTGCACATGACCGTTAGCAATATCCACTTCCGGCGTGAGGACCCAACGTCCATCATGACCGGCGACGGCGCTGCCGATCAGCATTTTGCCAGCCTGACTGTTTGCGTACACGTTTACGATTTCACCGACACCGGCTACGCCGCTGATGGTCGGACGCGCATCGCCAGAAATCTTGAAGGTGTCGGAATTGTTGAAGCCGCCCGTGCCGTCATCAACCTGGGTGATCGCCAGCACCGCATCGGCTGCCGGAATGTAGTTCAACCAGATATCGTTGCTCCATCGGGTCGCCGTTTCTGCGGTATAGCTCTCCATACCTCTAACCAGATCAACGTTCGGCTGGATGGTCCAGTTACCATTCTGGTCTGCAAAGGCGCTGCCGATCGCCTCGTAAGCCATGTTGTACAGCGTTACCAGCTGGTTCGCGCCTGCACGTCCGCTAAACACAGGGCGTGGATCGTCAATGTTATCGCGATTACCTGCCGCGCCGGTTTTACCCACGTTATCCATAACCTGCGTAATGGTTACCGGCGTATTGTCAGCGGCGGCCGATCTCGCCAGCAGAGAAGGCGTATCCGCCGCGGGCTGCTCATCCTGCACCGGCGCTGGCTGCGGTACGTTAACCACCAACGTAAAGCCCGCGCTTTGCTTCGAGGCCGTTTCGGCTACCAATTGCTGATGGCCGTTGCTCATGTCCGCCAGTGGCGTTACCGTCCAGCGCCCCTCTTCATCTGCTACGGCACTGCCAATCAGGACTTTGCCAGCCTGCGTATTGGCATAAACGGTTACCAGCTCGCCGACACCGGCGCGGCCGCTAACAGGCGGACGTGGATCGTCGACCATTTTAAGCTGGTGAATAGAGTTGTAGTGTTTTGCATAGTCACCGACATGGTCTTCAACGAAGGTGATTTCCAGCGGAAAATCTGCCGCCGGCTTGTAATTGAACTGGAAGCCTGCGCTCCAGCGGGTCGCGGTTTCTGCGGTAATACCCTGTGGTCCCTCAGGCAAATCAAATTCTGGCTGGATGCGCCAGTGACCTGCGGCATCCGCATAGGCGCTGCCCAGAGCTTCGCCAAGGTGATCATAAAGTGTGACCAGCTGGTTAGCACCCGCACGACCCAGGAACATTGGGCGCGGATCGTCAATGGTGCTGTTATGCGTCACGGTGCCGGTCTTGCCGATGTTATCGATAACCTGAGTAATGGTCACGGGTGCATTGGCTGTGGCCATGCGCGGCGCCGCAGGTGAAGTTGTCTGGGTAATGTTCAGAGTCGAGGTGTTAAGAGAAAAATCGCTCAGCGGCAATGCGCCAGCCTGTGCGTCGGTTGCTGCTTTTTTGCCGCTGTCGGCACCGTTATTTTTCATGTTGCTATTCCTTTTTATAAGCATAAAAACCGCTTACGTTATAAAAGGCACGGGCAAAAATTGCGTGAGGAACGGTCTCGAAAGAGAATGATTTACCGGGCAGTATGAAGCGCGACATGGCGAGATGAAAAACAGAAAAGCGCAGAAACAGCGGTTATAAGCCAAACGTGGGAATTTCCGTACAAAGCAATAAACAGGGCGCCCAACAGGCGCCCAATATTGCTAGCCAAAATCAGCCTGTAAACGCATGACCTGGCGGTTTACTTCTGACATCACGCTAAAGTGCTGTTTATCCTTAACGCGCGGCAGCAAAATCTTTCCTTTATCGAACTCAAACGCTCCTACGTCCTTGATATATAACCGCCCTTTAAACAACGTTTTGACATATTTGGCGACCTGCAAGGGATTGTAACGCTGAAAAATCTTCATACTGCTTATACTCCTGAACAGTGTTAACTACGCTTCGCCGTTACCAAAAGGGGGGCAACAAGCCCGTGAAGCGCAAAGTGGGATAACTATAGATCACGATGAATTTTTGTGTGCCCGAAAATAACCTTTTTTACCGAATTGACACACAATTACAGAACACTCCGTTACCTGGCAGCTACAACCCAGTATAAACCTTCACTTTTAGCTCGATTGTGCTCTGTGCCGCAAAGTCAGCATGCCTTAACGACTGCGGCATGATGCCGGGGAAATATTGCAGGAAAATGACGGATAAAAAGGGAATCTGGTGGGAGCATGATTTGTACAAAACGCAGCACTGACAACCTTCGCAGCGGAACAGGCTGCCTGCCAGTGAGTATTAAGGGGATAAAAAAAGGCGACCTGCTGGCCGCCTGGTTTAATCAGAACATGGAGACGCGAAAGCCCGGATTAAGGAAAGATTCACGCGGCGTATAATCCAGCGTTTGTCCTTTCCAGTCATGAACATGTGCACCAGCCGCAATGGCCACCGCATGACCCGCGCCGGTATCCCAAATATTGGTCGGCCCAAAGCGTGGATAGAGCTGCGCTTTACCTTCAGCAACCAGGCAAAATTTCAGCGAGGAGCCGATCGAAACGGTTTGATGCTCGCCCAGCTGCGCCAGATATTCTTTTAGCTCCGGATCGCTGTCGGCATGGGAACGGCTAATCACCACCAGCGGCGGGCGCGCGTCAGCGACATGAATCTGCGTTTTATGCCCGCCCTCTTCTTTCCACGCTTTGCCGTCGGCGGCGGAATACAGTACATCCAGCACCGGCGCGTAGACCACGCCCATCACCGGTTTGCCGTGCTCAATCAGGGCGATATTCACCGTGAACTCGCCGTTGCGCTTGATAAACTCTTTGGTGCCATCCAGCGGATCAACCAGCCAGTAACGCTGCCAGTGCTGGCGTTCTTCCCAACTCGCAGGATCCTCTTCGGACAGCACCGGCGTTTCCGCATCCAGCTCGCGCAGGCCCGCAATAATGATGTGATGTGCTGCAATATCCGCAGCGGTGACCGGAGAATCATCGCTCTTGTGCGTGATATCTGCCGGTGTTTCGCCGTTATAGACCTGCATGATTGCGTCGCCCGCCTTGCGGGAAAGTTGGCAAATTTGCTCTAACATGGTTCACCTCGTTTAAGTAGCCGTCTGCGCCGCGCTGGGCATACAGCGGTTAACAGGTTCACTTAGTGAGCATAGCATTTCGCGCCATGGTCACCGCTCGCGCCTGTCTTGGGCGGTCATCTATTCTAATTGATAATGTTATCAACAGCATAGTTATCTGTATTCATGATGCTGCCCGTTGCTAACCGCGGATCGTTCTCAGCGCTTATCGCCCTCAGGCGGCAATTCGCGCATTAATCCTACAATGATCACATTTTAATGAGATAAATAACCTCGATTGCAGTGAAATTTGCGATGTTGATGGCCTGGAAAAATCTGATTAAGGAGAGGGACATGTTTAAACCCGGTATCACGCTGCTGGCGCTGGCGGTCACCGCTGCAAGCCATGCGGCCACGGTTGACCTGCGCATCATGGAAACCACCGATTTACACAGCAACATGATGGATTTCGATTATTACAAAGACACGCCAACCGAGAAGTTTGGCCTGGTGCGCACCGCCACGCTGATCAACGCCGCGCGCGCCGAGGTAAAAAACAGTGTTTTAGTCGACAACGGCGATATCATTCAGGGCAGTCCGCTCGGCGATTATATGGCAGCGAAAGGGCTGGGCAAGGATGAGGTGCATCCGGTGTATAAAGCGATGAATACCCTGGATTACAGCGTCGGCAACCTCGGCAACCACGAATTCAACTATGGCCTCGACTACCTGCACAAGGCGCTGAGCGGCGCGCATTTCCCTTATGTGAATGCCAATATCATCGACAGCAAAACCCACCAGCCGCTGTTTACGCCTTATCTGATCAAAGCCACCACGGTGACCGATCGCGCCGGCAAAACCCACAGGCTGAATATTGGCTACATCGGCTTTGTGCCGCCGCAGATCATGGTCTGGGATAAGGCGAACCTGCAGGGCAAAGTTACCGTTAACGACATTACCGAGACCGCACGCCATTACGTGCCGGAAATGCGCAGCAAAGGCGCCGATATTATCGTGGCGATTCCGCATTCCGGCCTGTCCAGCGAACCTTACCACGCGATGGCAGAGAACTCGGTTTACTATCTCAGCCAGGTGCCCGGCATTGATGCCATTATGTTTGGCCATGCGCACGCCATCTTCCCGAGCGATGAATTTAAGGCGATAAAAGGCGCTGACATTGCACAGGGTACGCTGAACGGCGTACCGGCGGTGATGCCAGGCATGTGGGGCGATCACCTTGGGGTGGTGGATCTGGTGCTGGAGAGCAAAACCGCGGGCGGCTGGCAGATCAGCAGCGGCAAAGCGGAAGCGCGGCCGATTTATGACAAGGCGGCGAAGAAGTCGCTGGCCGGAGAAGATCAGGCGCTGGTCAATGTGCTGGCCGATGCGCACAAGGCGACGCGCGACTTCGTCGCCAAGCCGATTGGCCGCTCCGCCGACGTCATGTACAGCTATCTGTCACTGATTCAGGATGATCCGACGGTGCAGATTGTGAACAATGCGCAGCGTGATTACGTTGAGCGTTTTATTCAGGGCGATCCGGACCTGGCACGTTTGCCGGTGCTCTCCGCGGCGGCGCCGTTCAAAGCGGGTGGGCGTAAAAACGATCCCGCCAGCTATGTTGAAGTGGAAAAAGGCGCGCTAACCTTCCGTAACGCCGCCGATCTCTATCTCTATCCCAACACGCTGGTGGTGCTGAAGGTCACCGGCGCCGAGGTTAAAGAGTGGCTGGAGTGCTCAGCCGGGCAGTTTAATCAGATCGATACCACACGCACTGAGCCGCAGTCGCTGATTAACTGGGATTTCCGTACCTACAATTTTGATGTGATCGATGGCGTTAATTATCAAATCGATGTGACGCAACCCGCGCGTTATAACAACGACTGCAAGCTGATCAATGCTGGCGCGTCACGAATTCATCAGCTTACCTTTAACGGCAAGCCGATCGATCCGGCAGCGACGTTTCTGGTGGCGACCAATAATTACCGCGCCACTGGCGGCAGCTTTGCCGGGACCGGTGAAAGCCATATCGCCTTTGCCTCGCCGGATGAGAACCGATCGGTGGTCGCGGCGTATATCAGCGCGCAGACCAAAGCGCACGGCGAAGTACATCCGCAGGCGGATAATAACTGGCGACTGGCGGCGATAAACAGCAGCACGCTGCTGGATATTCGTTTTGAAACCGCACCGGGCGAGAAGGCGACGCGCTTCATTAAGGATTACGCGCAGTATCCGTTACAACCCAAGGGCAATGATGCGATTGGTTTTGCGCTGTGGCAGGTAAATTTACAGCAGCCGAAGCCCTGACAGCCGGTGACACAATGACAAAAGCCAGCGTTTCCGCTGGCTTTTTTATCGGCTTTCTGCAAGGGATTACAGGATTTCCAGCAGCTCAACTTCAAACACCAGCGTGCTGAATGGTGGAATCGAGGCACCTGCGCCACGTTCGCCATACGCCAGGTTTTGTGGGATGACCAGCTCCCACTTGGAACCCACTGGCATCAGGGTCAGCGCTTCAATCCAGCCGGCAATCACGCCGCTGACCGGGAACTCAGCCGGTTCGCCACGCGCTACCGAGCTGTCAAACACGCTGCCGTCGATCAGCTTACCGGTATAGTGCACGCGTACGCGATCCTGGCGGGAAGGAATCGGACCATCGCCCTGCTTGATTACGCTGAACTGCAGACCAGACTCGGTGCTGCTGACGCCTTCACGCTTGATGTTTTCTTCGAGGAACTGCTGACCTTCCACGGCCATCGCCTGCTGGCGATCGCGACGCACCGCATCGGCACGCTCATGGATTTCACGCAGCGCACGGTGTACAACGTCAACCGGCACCGCTGGCGCATTCCCTTCCAGCGCATCGCGCAGGCCCGCAAGCAGCGCTTCCGGCTGTAAGCCCTCTAAACCGGACTCCTGCAACTGCTGGCCAACCTGTAAACCGATTCCGTAACTTGCTTGCGCTTCAACGCTGTCAAAAGAAGGGGTGGTCATTGCATTTCCTTTCATCATTGAAAATTTCAGAAGGCGCAGCATAACAGTGCAGGCGCTGAGGGTAAAATGCCACGTGGGAAAGATGACTTTTGCCCGCGAAAAGTAAACAATAGCGGCGTGCTAATTTATCAATAATGACAGGCACTTCGCGTCAACATTACCCATACTGTAATCATGCCGGTTGTTTTCGCCTTCTATCGCACTGCGTCATAACAAGAGAGTTTACATGGGCCGAATTGCCCCTAAAAAACGGAAATCAGCGCAGTCTGTGCCGCTGATGCAAAGAATCACCCAGTTAGTCCGCCCGCACCGCGAGGAGGAAGCCATGCCCAATGCTGCATCATCCCGTACGCCACAATGGGCGTTACGCATCTGGCATCTGACGGATAATTTGCGCTGGATGGATCCCCTGCCCGCCATGCACCGGCGCGGCATTGTGCTGGCGTTAATCGTGCTGCTGGTGGCCATTCTCTGGCCTGCACCCACCACGCGCTATCCGGTGGAACAGCCGGTCACGCCGTCGCGCGAGGTGCCGATGCAGGCTGAGTTGCAGGGCAATACTCCCGCGGCACCGGCGGCGAAAGCGGACAGCCAGGGCGCCTGGCGCAGCTATCAAATCGCCTCCGGGCAAACGCTGGCGCAGCTGTTCCGTGACAATAATCTGCCGGTAAACGATGTGTTTGCTATGGCGCAGGTTGAGGGCGACGATAAACCGCTGAGCACCCTGCGCAGCGGGCAGCAGGTGAAGATTCGTCAGGATGCACAGGGCGTGGTCACTGGCCTGACGATTGAAACCGACAATGGCCCGGTGTTGTTTACTCGCCAGCCAGACGGTTCCTTTCTTCGCGCGCAGTAATTCTTGCGTCAGCGGACGATGGCGTTCTGCCTACTCTCCCGCCCGCTCTCTTTATCCGCCTTATGGCGCAGATCGCATCTCCGGCAGCATCCGCCGAATCGCAGGCAATAAAAAACCCGGCCGAAGCCGGGTTTCTTGTCGAACGCAATCAGGCAAGCCTGACGCCATTCTTAACGCAATTACTTCGCAGCAACCACGTTCACGATCAGTTTCGCAGTCACATCGCTGTGAACCTGGAACTCAACTTCGTGCTCACCAGTGGTGCGCAGAACACCGTTTGGCAGACGAACTTCGCTCTTAGCTACTTCAACGCCTGCTGCAGTTACTGCATCAGAAACGTCGCGAGCGCCGATTGAACCGAACAGTTTGCCTTCGTCGCCTGCTTTAGACGCGATGGTAACGGTGCCCAGTGCGTTGATTTTCTCAGCGCGTTCGTTTGCAGCGCCCTGTGCGTCAGCCAGTTTGGCTTCCAGCTCAGCGCGACGTGCTTCAAAAAACTCAACGTTTTTCTTGGTAGCAGGAACAGCTTTGCCCTGTGGTACCAGGAAGTTACGAGCGTAGCCCGCTTTAACGTTAACCTGATCACCTAAGACGCCCAGGTTTGCTACTTTATCAAGCAGAATAACTTGCATTACCTTATCCTCTCAAAGTCGTTAATGGACAGTGACCGATTACTGATGACGATCAGTGTACGGCAGCAGAGACAGGTAACGCGCGCGCTTGATAGCACGAGCCAGCTGACGCTGGTATTTAGCACGAGTACCGGTGATACGGCTTGGAACAATCTTGCCGCTTTCAGTGATGTAGTTTTTCAGCGTTGCGATATCTTTATAATCGATCTCTTGAACGCCTTCCGCGGTGAAACGGCAGAACTTGCGACGACGGAAATAACGTGCCATTAGGCTAGTCTCCAGAATCTATCAATTCAATCTGCTCGGCATGTAACACCAGTTTACTGAGGCCATTGCGTGCCTGATGGCAGCTAATAAAACCTTCAAGACTGAGTTGCGTGCCGACCGTTATATGTTGAGTAATGACCTGATGGTGGCTGCCGCTAATAATAACAGGCAATCGACACCAGGCTTGCCGGCTGAAACCGGCCTCTTCCTGCTGCGAGCGGTGCTCAAGCACAAACTGGCAGTGTGGAATACCGGACGGGCTCACTTTTCGCACTGGCGTCTTGCACACGGTGCCAGACAGGCGCAGTCGATTTGCCGTCACGGTTGATTACTCTTCAGAATCCCCAGCATCCGAATCATCCGAGGTTTCGTTGGCGAAATCTTCACGGCGATCACGGCGCTCGTCTTTCGCTTTTACCATCGGAGATGCTTCGGTAACCGCGTTTTTAACGCGCATAACCATGCTGCGGATAACGGCGTCGTTGAAGCGGAAGTTTGTTTCCAGCTCATCGATAGCAGACTGCGGTGCTTCAACGTTCAGCAGAACGTAGTGGGCTTTGTGCAGTTTGTTGATCGGGTAAGCCAGCTGACGGCGGCCCCAGTCTTCCAGGCGGTGGATCGTACCTTCTGCGCCAGTGATAGCTGCAGAATAACGCTCGATCATGCCAGGAACCTGTTCGCTTTGGTCAGGATGAACCATAAATACGATTTCGTAATGACGCATCGAATTTGCTCCTTACGGATTATTCAGCCTCCTGTCGGGGTCAACCGCGGCCCATGGAAGCAAGGAACGTTGTAGGCTGTGTCTCAGAATGGTTGGCGAATCACCAGCGATTCTGAGACACAGCCCTGTAATGCGGCTGAAAAATTGACGCGTAATAATAGGGATTCCAGGCCATAAACACAAGCAGCATTACTGCTCAAAGCGGATTTATCGTGCGGGTCAGCGCCAGGCGGATGCTATCCGTCGCCTGGCCACTAAGTTGACATCAGAGAGAGCGGGTAAAAAAATCCACGGCGGCGGAGAGCGCGGCGGGCGTAATTTTGTGGCCGATCTGTTTCTCGGTCAGCCAGGTGAGCTGCGTATCCAGCGACTGCGCGCGCAACGCCTCCTGCAGACGGACGCTTTCGGTGGCTGGCACCAGCTCATCCGCCTCGCCGTGCCAGAGCAGCAGCGGACGATTACCGAGCGCGGCAAGATGCTGACTGGGATCGTAATCTGCCAGCGGCGCCATGCGCGCGGCAAAATCGGGATGTGAGGCGGGCAACGGCGGAAACAATGTCTGACTGAGCGACATAAACCAGGCCGAGCCCATCAGGCAGGCTACGCTGTGAAGCTGCGGATAACGCGCCATTGCTCCCAGCGCAGTCATGCCGCCCATCGAGGCGCCCGCGACCGCCAGTTTGCCCGGCGCGACCATCCCCTGCGCCTTCAGCGCCCGTTCCAGCCGCGGAAGCTCATCAATATTGTGTCTGAGAATGTCCCAAAAATGGTGTAGCCGTGCCTCGCTGTCGCCATCGTAACGCGCACCGTGTCGGTCCGCATCTGGCATAACGACGCGAAAACCCGCCTGAGCCAGCGCCACGGCAAAGTAGCTGTAAACCTCTTTCGACGAGGTAAAGCCGTGATAAAACAGAATGGTGGGCAGCGGCAGCGCACGTTGCCCGGCGGGTGCCGCGTGCAAACATTCAATGCCAGCCCATTGCTCAACAGCCAGTTCAATCATTCTCTTTGCCTCTCTTTCTTTGCTTCCGTATCAACAGGCATCAGGGCGCTAACACAATGCGATCCCGATCACACTTTAATCACGATAAATAGTTCTTTGATCTGCGTCATTGACGCTAAATTTTTTAATGTAACTGCCGTTAATCGTACTTTAACAATGCGATTAAAAGGTAAACAAATGAAGCGTCTCTCTCTCAGCGCCATGAGTCTTGGCTTTAAGCTGTCGGTAATGACGTCTTTGAGCGTGGCCGTGTTGGTTTTTATTTTCACGCTCGCTTTAAGCCAGAATGCAGCAAAGCAGTTACAGCAGCTCTCCGTAGAGAATATGCAAAATCAGGTGAAAGGCATGGGCGAAATGGCAGAGATGTTCAATGCCACGCTCAATGAAGAGGTCAGTAGCTATACCCAACTGTTCAGCAGTTTCCTGCCAAAAAAGTTCAGCCGTGATGAAAGCTCCCGCGTAATCGTCGGAAATGAATCAACACCCACCCTGCGCGCCGGACTGAAAACCCTGAATCTCGATCAAACCGCGGTGGATGATTTCCTGGAGCGCACCCACGCCGTTTCCACCATTTTTGTGCGCGATGGCGATGACTATATTCGTATCGCTACTTCGCTGCTGAAAGAAGATGGCAATCGCGCAATTGGCACACGGCTCGATCGCCAGAGCGCCGCCTGGAAAGCGGTATCGGGCGGCACGGTTTATCGCGGTCTCGCTACGCTGTTTGGCAAACGCTACATCACGCAGTATCAACCGGTTAAAGATGCCGGTGGGCAGGTGATCGGCATTCTGTTTGTTGGCGTGGAGATCAGCGCCCAGATTCAGCTAATGCGCGGCAAAATTCTTGAACGTTCGCTGGGCGACAGCGGTCACTTCTTTGTGCTGAATGGCGCCGCAGGCAAAGCGCACGGGCAATATCTGTTTGATCGTCAGCTGGAAGGCAAGCTGCCGGACTGGTCGGCCGATACCCAACGCTCTCTGATGGAACAACCTGTGGGTACGCAGATCGCCGAACATCGCGGCGAGCAGCAGTTTCTGGCATGGCAAAAGATGCCGGGCTGGGACTGGATTATCGTTGGCGAAGTCAGTCGTGACGCGTTACTGGCACCGATCAATCACACGCGCAATCTGTTCCTGCTCGGCGGGCTCAGCATTGTGGTGCTGTTTGCGGTGAGCTTTATCTGGATCTGCCGTCGCTGGCTGACGCAGCCGCTGAACCAGGTGATCGGCCTGGCGCAGCAGTATGCTGCCGGTAATTTGCAGGCCAGCCTGGCCACCCGCCGCGAGGATGAAATCGGTCAGCTGATCGTTGCCATTAATGGCATCGGCAACGGTCTGGCGCAGATCGTGGCGCAGGTGCGTGGCGCAGCACAGGAGATCAGCGACGGCACCGATGCGATTGCAGCGGGCAGTGGCGATATCAGCGAGCAGATTAACCGTCAGGCGAGCAGCGTTGAAGAGACCTCCGCCAGCATGGAGCAGTTGGGTGCCACGGTGGAACAGAACGCCGACAGCGTGCGCCAGGCGCTGGCGTTGGTGGCGGAAACGGCAACCGCCGTGCACCACGGCGGCGAAACGGTATCGCGCTCGGTGAGCACCATGTCAGCGATCAAAGTCTCTTCGCAAAGCATTGCCGATATTACCCAGGTGATCGAATCGATCGCCTTCCAGACCAATATCCTGGCGCTGAACGCCGCGGTGGAAGCCGCGCGTGCCGGCGAACAGGGCAAAGGTTTTGCGGTAGTGGCGGCAGAAGTGCGTGCACTGGCACAGCGCAGCGCGCAGGCGGCCAAAGAGATCGACACGCTGATTGAGGCGTCGATTAGCCACGTTACCGAAGGCAACCGGCTCTCGGCAAATACTCAGCAGGCGATGGAAAATATCGTGGTGCGCGTTGAGCAGATCAAAGCGCTAATGGGAGAGATCAACGTGGCGTCGCAGGAACAGGCGGCGGGCATCGGCCAGGTTAATCTGGCAATGTCCCATATTGGCCAGGCAACTCATCACAACAGTGAACTGGTGACACGCTCCGAAGAGACGGCGCAAGCGCTAAGCCAGAAAGGCCATCATCTGACACAGCTGGTAAGCATATTTAGCCTGAAACAGTAATGCCCGCGCGGGGATGTTTTACACTTATCTTTTCATCCCCGCTCTGGAGCATGACGATGCGAAAAAGCCTTATCCTGCTTGTGCTGTTATTAACCGGCTGTAGTGCGCTGCGCGGTACGCCGCAGCCGCCACCGGCACCCACTGCGCAATCTCAGCAAATCAGCCGCGAACAGACCCGTGGATTGCCGAAGCTGGGCACTATCACCACAACCGTACGCGGTTCTCCCGACGATGCGCAGCGCGATCTGGCTGCTCAGGCGAATCGGGCTGGCGCAACTTACTATCAAATCCTGATGATCAGTGAAACTGTCGTGCTCGGCTCGTGGTATGGCACGGCGCTGCTATATGGCCCGTCACCCACCGCAGGCACGCAGCAGTAGGCGATCCACCAGCGCGGGCGGCAGCGATTTTTGCCCGCGCGCATCAAGGCTCATCTGCGCGTAAGCATCGGCTAACGGTGGTGAACCCACGCGCAAAAGCTGCGACGTGGCCGCCAGCGCGTAAAGATCGCCTGTGACTTCGCGCGCGTCACTTTCCTGCAGACGTGGCAAACGACGCTGTAGCTGGCGCCACCGGCGATCAAAATGGCGATTAACCCCCTTCAGCTCAGCAAACTCAGCGTCCAGCATCTCCTGTAATGCGGGCTGCTTACGCAGTACGCGCAGCACGTCAAGGCACATCACATTGCCCGAACCTTCCCAGATGCTGTTCACCGGCATTTCGCGATAAAGACGCGGCAGTTCGCTCTCTTCGCAATAGCCAATACCGCCCAACACTTCCATCGCCTCGGCGACAAAAGGGATGCCCGCTTTGCAGATGGCAAACTTCACCACCGGCGTAAACAGACGGCACCAGGCGGTGGACGAAGCATCAAAACGGTGCGCCAGCTGCATCAGCAGCGCGGTTTGTGCTTCCAGCTGCAGCGCCTGTCGACCCAATACCTGCCGCATCAACGGTTGATCCACCAGGTTTTTGCCCATTACCTGTCGCTGATGGGCGTGAAACAGGGCGACAGACAGCGCCCGCCGCATTTGGCCATGACTGCCCAGCGCGCAATCCACCCGGGTAAAGCTGCCCATTTGCATGATATGCCGAACGCCGTCACCCTCTTCGCCTATAAGCCAGCCGATCGCCTCTCTAAACTCCACTTCGGCGCTGGCGTTGGCACGATTCCCCAGCTTGTCTTTTAGACGCTCAATAATGATGGCGTTACGCGTACCGTCAGGCAGCAGACGCGGCAGAAAGAAGCAGCTGATGCCCTGCTGCGTCCGTGCCAGTACCAGGTGCGCATCGCTTTGCGGGACTGAGAAAAACCACTTATGGCCCGTTAGCCGATAGGCTTCGCCCGGTCCACGTGTGGTCAGCGGTTCGGCGCGCGTGGTGTTGCTCAACACATCGGTGCCGCCCTGTTTCTCCGTCATGCCCATGCCGATCAGCAAACCGCGCTTTTGCTCAGCGGGCTGATGATGAGGATCGTAATGGTCTGAGAGCAGCGGCGTCAGCCAGTTGCTGAACAGCGTAGGCAAATGCTGGCGCAGTAGCGGAATGGCGCCAAAGGTCATGGTAAGCGGACAGAGCGTGCCCGCTTCCACCTGCGCATGCAGAATAAAACGCGCGGCGCGTGCGACCATCGCCGCTGCGGGCGGATCGTTTTGCCAGGGAAGATTATGCAGACGATTGGCGCACAGGCCATGCATTAACAGATGCCATGCCGGATGAAAACGAACCTCATCAAGACGCTCTCCGCGCGCATCGTAACGCAGTAGCTCGGGAGGAAAAGCGTTGGCCAGGCGGCCAGATTCCAGCGATTCGCTGCCGCCCAGCTGTTGGCCAACGGAGGCGAGCCGCTCAGCATCCCACTGCGCACCTTCACGGGTGACCGCTTCACGCAGCGGCGTGTCGGACAGAAACAGATTGCTGTTGCTCAGAGGGCGGGGCTGGTTGAATACGCTGTGGGTAGTCCAGTTCATGCGTCGCTCCTGTTCTCACTGGGTTAAGTATGAGAAGTGCGCGCTATTTTACCTGGGAGAAGAGGGAAATTCGGGGCGCAGATCACGCCCCGGACGATCATTTACGGCGCTGGCGCACCGCTTCAAACAGACACACACCGGTGGCCACCGACACGTTCAGCGAAGAGACGCTGCCCGACATCGGAATGCTGATCAGTTCATCGCAATGTTCACGGGTCAGACGACGCATACCTTCGCCCTCCGCGCCCATGACCAGTGCCATCGGGCCGGTCATCTTGCTCTGATAGAGGTCGTGATCGGCTTCGCCGGCGGTGCCGACAATCCAGATCTGCGCTTCCTGCAGCATACGCATGGTGCGTGCGAGGTTGGTCACGCGAATCAGCGGTACATTTTCCGCCGCGCCGCTGGCCACTTTTTTAGCGGTGGCATTCAGCTGGGCAGAACGATCTTTTGGCATGATCACAGCATGCACGCCTGCTGCATCGGCGCTACGCAGACAGGCACCGAGGTTATGCGGATCGGTAATGCCGTCGAGGATCAGCAAAAAAGGCTGCTCCAGTGAAGCGATCAGATCCGGCAGATCGTTTTCCTGATACTGACGGCCCGGCTTAACGTGCGCAATGATGCCCTGATGTGCAGCACCATCCACTTTGCTGTCCAGCCACTGGCGCGTAGCCACCTGAACCACAATGCCCTGCGCTTCCAGCGCTTTGACCAGCTGCTGCAAACGGCGATCGTCACGCCCTTTCAGGATAAACACTTCCTGAAAACGCAGCGGATCGTTATCCAGCAGCGCTTGCACCGCATGGATGCCAAAAACAATTTCACTCATTTCGTAAACTCAAGTATTTCAGCCGGAGAGGTGCTCCGGCCGGTATTAAGGATGGGCGCCGCTGGGGCGTCCGGGCAAGCATCAAGGCAGCGGATCAGCTGCTTTGCTTTTTCGCCGCGCGCTTCTGTTTCGTTGCCGTGGCGATTTTACGGGTTTTCTCTGAGGGAGATTTCACTTTTTTCTCAGCTTTTATCCCGGTTTTGGTCGCAGCCGGTTTCTTGCTGTCGCCGCGGAAAGCGGTATCAGGCTCAAAATTTTTGCCTTTACGCTGCTCACGACGACGTTTGCCGGAGTGGGCGCCGCCGCCTTTTTTCTCTTTCTCGCGGGCCGTTTTACCGGCGCCGCGCGGCTGGCGGGTGCTGGAAACCAGCGCAAAATCGATCTTGCGCTCTTCCATGTGCACTGCTTCCACGCGCACTTCCACGGTATCGCCAAGGCGATAGGTTCGGCCACCAGACTCGCCGATCAGACGCTGGCCAACCGCATCAAAGCGATAGTAGTCATTGTCCAGCGTGGAAACATGTACCAGACCATCGATAAACAGATCGGTCAGACGCACAAAGAAGCCAAAGCCGGTCACGCTGGAGATGATGCCGGTAAAGTTATTGCCGACCTGATCCAGCATGAAGTCACACTTCAGCCAGTCCGCCACATCGCGCGTCGCTTCATCGGCACGGCGCTCGGTCAGCGAACAGTGCTGACCCAGCTCAAGCATCTGGTTCATCTCGTAGTGATAGCCACCGGTTGGCGTGGTGATGCCGGTGACTTCGCCCTCCTGCTTCGCCAGCTGATACTTAATGGCGCGGTGCAGCAGCAGATCGGGATAACGACGAATCGGCGAGGTAAAGTGCGCGTACGACGTCAGCGCCAGGCCAAAGTGGCCACGGTTTTCCGGATCGTAAACTGCCTGCTTCATCGAACGCAGCAGCATGGTTTGCAGCATTTCATGATCGGGACGGTCGGCGATCGCTTCCAGCAGCGCGGCATAATCGATCGGCTGCGGCTTATTGCCACCCGACAGCGTCAGACCAAGCTCATTAAGCACGGTGCGGAAGCTGGTGATACTGTCATCACTTGGGCGATCGTGGTCGCGGAACAGCGCAGGCTCTTCGTGCTTCTCAACAAAACGCGCAGAGGCGATGTTCGCGAGGATCATGCACTCTTCGATCAGCTTGTGCGCATCGTTACGCACCGTCTGCTCAACGCGCTCAATGCGACGCTCAGCGTTGAAGATAAATTTCGCTTCTTCGGTCTCAAATGAGATGCCGCCACGCTGATCGCGTGCGGTGCTTAGCACCTGATACATGTTGTGGAGCTCCTGCAGATGCGGCACCAGCGCGTGATACTGCTCGCGCAGCTCCTGGTTGCCCTGCAGAATATTCCACACTTTGTTATAGGTCAGGCGCGCGTGCGAGTTCATCACCGCTTCGTAATGCCTGAATCCGGTCAGCTTACCGCTGGCGGAAATGGTCATCTCGCACACCATACAGAGACGGTCGACCTGCGGATTAAGCGAGCAGAGCCCATTAGACAGCACTTCCGGCAGCATCGGGATAACCTGCGACGGGAAATAGACGGAGGTGCCACGACGATGCGCTTCGTCATCAAGCGGTGTGCCCGGACGGACATAGTAGCTGACGTCAGCAATGGCTACCCACAGGCGCCAGCCACCGCCGCGTTTTTTCTCACAGAACACTGCATCATCAAAGTCGCGGGCGTCTTCGCCATCAATGGTGACCAGCGGCAGCTGACGCAGATCGACGCGTCCGGCTTTCGCCTCTTCCGGTACTTCTTCGCTCAGCGTTGAAATCTGCTGTTCCAGTTCCGGCGGCCATTCGTGCGGAATTTCGTGGGTCCGTAGCGCCATGTCAACGGCCATGCCGGTGCCCATGTTATCGCCCAGCACCTCGACAACTTTACCGATCGCTTTTGTGCGGCGCGTTGGACGCTGGGTGAGTTCAACCACCACCACAAAGCCCATGCGCGCGCCCATCAGCTCTTCTGGCGGAATGAGAATATCAAAGCTCAGACGGCTGTCGTCCGGTACCACAAAGCCCACGCCCGCTTCGGTAAAGTAGCGACCGACGATTTGGTTGTTACGCGGCTCAAGCACGCGAACCACGCGTGCTTCACGGCGGCCCTTGCGGTCAGCGCCCATTGGCTGAGCGAGGATGATATCGCCATGCATGCACATCTTCATCTGTTCGGCTGAAAGGTAGAAATCCTCTTTTTGCCCTTCGGCGCGCAGAAAGCCGAAGCCGTCGCGGTGGCCGATCACCTTGCCGCGTAGCAAATCAAGGCGCTCTGGCAGCGCGTAACATTGACGTCGGGTAAACACCAGCTGACCGTCGCGCTCCATGGCGCGCAGTCGACGGCGCAGCGCTTCCAGCTGCTCTTCTCCGCTGATGTTCATTTCCTGCGCCAGCTCTTCGCGGCTGGCCGGTTTTTCACGTTTGTCTAAATGCGCAAGTATGAACTCGCGACTTGGAATAGGGTTTTCGTATTTTTCAGCTTCTCTTTCCTGAAAAGGATCGTTTGACATTGCGGGTCCTCCGTTGTCATCGGGCCGGGTGCGCACCTGGCTCCGGGAGTAAGATTTTATAAAGCGGGTGATTTTCGCGCACAAGGTCAGCAAGGGTGTAATTATCCAGCTCCTTTAAAAAAATTTGGACGGCATTATTCAGGATTCCCCTGAGCCGGCAAGCAGGTGTAATGGCACAGGTTTCACAGTTCACCAGTTGCAACGGCTCCAACCGACGGACGACTTCACCAACAACAATTTTTTCCGCCGGCATCGCCAGCCGGATACCGCCATTTTTACCGCGCGTGGTCAAAATAAACCCCTCGCGGCTAAGTTGATTAACTATTTTGACCATATGATTACGCGAAACACCATAAATTTCAGTGACTTCGGTAATATTTGTCATGTGACCGGTTGGGAGCGAAGCCATGTAGATCAGCGCACGCAAACCGTAGTCGGTAAAACTTGTCAGCTGCAATGATACCTCGTTGCATCGCCCAGGGCGATTTACTCATCTAACAGGATAGCCGTATTGTCTGATAAGCAGCAGCAGACATCCACGATATAGTGCTAGCAAGTGTAGATTTTCTAAAAGGAAAAGAGAACCGACGTGGCCCGGATATCACCGATTACGGCTCAAACCTGGCTGAAGAGTGGAAAAGAAAAGGCCGGAACGTGTCCGGCCCTGGCTGATTATGCGTCGAACGGGTCGCGCAGAATCATGGTTTCACTGCGATCCGGCCCGGTAGAGATAATATCCACCGGCACGCCCGTTAACGCTTCGACACGTTTGATGTAGTCGCGTGCGGCCTGCGGTAAGCCTTCCAGCGTTTTCACGCCAAAGGTATTTTCACTCCAGCCCGGCAGCGATTCGTAAATCGGCTCAATGCCTTCCCAACCTTCAGCGGCCAGCGGCGTAGTCGTCACTTCTTTGCCATTCGGCATACGGTAGCCGACGCAAATTTTGATCTCTTTCAGGCCATCCAGTACGTCCAGCTTGGTCATGCAGAAGCCGGAAAGTGAGTTGATCTGCACGGCGCGACGCACCGCAACCGCATCAAGCCAGCCAGTACGACGACGGCGACCGGTTGTCGCGCCAAACTCGTTGCCTTTAGTGCAGAGGAACTCGCCAGTTTCATCGAACAGTTCCGTCGGGAAAGGACCAGCGCCAACGCGCGTGGAGTAGGCTTTCACGATACCCAGCACATAATCGACATAACGTGGACCAATACCAGAACCGGTAGCAACGCCACCCGCGGTAGTGTTGGAAGAGGTCACGTAAGGATAGGTACCGTGGTCGATGTCCAGCAGCGTGCCCTGCGCGCCTTCGAACATGATGAGATCACCACGCTGACGCGCCTGATCCAGCAGGTCGGAAACGTCCACTACCATGCTGGTCAGGATATCCGCAACCGCCATGACATCATTCAGCACGGTATCGTAGTCAACCGCATCGGTTTTGTAGTAGTGCACCAGCTGGAAGTTGTAGAAATCAACGATCTCTTTCAGCTTCACGGCGAAGGTCTCTTTGTTAAAGAGATCGCCAACGCGCAGACCGCGGCGAGCGACTTTATCTTCGTAAGCCGGGCCGATACCACGGCCGGTGGTACCGATGGCTTTATCGCCACGTGCTTTTTCGCGCGCCAGATCCATCGCCACGTGATATTGCAGGATCAGCGGACAGGCTTCAGAAATCAGCAGGCGTTCGCGTACCGGTATGCCGCGCTCTTCCAGGCCTTTCATCTCTTTCATCAGCGCAGCAGGCGACAGCACCACACCATTGCCGATGATGCTGGTGACGTTCTCACGCAGGATGCCAGAAGGAATTAAGTGGAGGACGGTTTTTTCACCGTTGATGACTAAAGTGTGGCCTGCATTATGACCACCCTGGTAACGCACCACATAGTTAGCACGCTCAGTCAGAAGGTCTACAATCTTACCTTTACCTTCGTCACCCCATTGGGTGCCCAGTACGACGACGTTCTTACCCATTTCTCAAAATCACCGATTGCTTAAAAATGGATTCTACCATCGTCATTTTTCGGTTTCAGCACTTTTAGCATACGATTGCGGAGTTTTTTTGAACATTTCCTGAACAGCAATTTCTGTTATGTCAGCCAATGTTTTGCCGTAGCGCTTATCCAGGTCAATTACTGCCGTGGACACGCAACATGTAGTAAACCACCACGCCTGCGACCACTAATCCACCACCGAAGCGCTGCAACAGACGATCGGGCAATTGCGTCATAGATTGAATCATACGACGCCATAAACCGGGTGCCAGCATCGGGCCAAGCCCTTCGAGTACCAATACCAACGCCAGCGCCGTCCAGATAGTTGAGTTCATTACTGATAATTTTCCAAAAAAAAGGGCCGGAACAGATTCCGGCCCGAGCTGTTATAGCAGTTTCTTAACGCGTTGCGTGAGCTGGCGATTTCATAAAGCGGAAGAAATCGCTGTCCGGGCTCATCACCATGATGTCCTGGTTACTCTGGAAGCTGTTTTCATACGCGCGCAGGCTGCGCAGGAACGCGTAGAAATCGGGATCCTGACTGAATGCATCAGCAAACAGCTTAGCGGCATCGGCATCGCCTTCACCACGAGTAATCAGCGCCTGACGCTGCGCTTCTGCCAGCGTACGGGTCACTTCATAATCTGCACCGGCACGCAGTTTCTCTGCCTCTTCCTGCCCCTGTGAACGCTGGCTACGTGCAACCGCTTCACGCTCAGCGCGCATACGGTTGTAGATAGCGTCAGACACTTCCGCAGGCAGGTTGATCTGCTTGATGCGCACATCCACAACCTGGATACCTAATGCTGCCATGCTGTTTGGATTGATGGCTGGCTCATTACTGGTGGTTTCGCGCTCAACGCGTGCCGCCACGCTGGCAATAGCGTCATCTGCAGCAGGTGTCTGCACATCGTCATCACGACCCGCGCTACCGGTGTTCAGTGCATCACGCACGTCGGTGGTTAAGCGGCCACGAGAATCGGTAACGATATCCTTCACATCCAGACGGCCCATTTCAGAGCGCAGACGGTCGCTAAACTTACGTTTCAGCAGGACTTCTGCCTGTGAAACATCGCCGCCGCCGGTCGCCAGATAGTAGCGACTAAAGTCGCTGATGCGCCATTTGATATAAGAATCGACGATCAGATCCTTTTTCTCTTTGGTCACAAAGCGATCGGCCTGGTTATCCATGGTCTGAATGCGTGCATCCAGGTTCTTAACGGTTTCCAGAAACGGAATTTTAAAGTGCAGGCCGGGTGCAAAGACCTGCGGTTTGTTCTCATCGTCGCGCAGGACTTTGCCAAAACGCAGCACGATGCCACGCTGGCCTTCCTGAACCACAAACAGTGAGGCGTAAAGCACCACCAACACCACAATGAGTAAGGCAACTAAGGATTTACGCATCGATTATTCTCTCCCTTCGCGCTGGGTATCGTTGCGCTGAGCATTGGCCCGACGCTGGTCCATGATATTTTCCGGACTCCATGAAGCACTGTTGTTCGCGCGACTGCTGCTGTCACCGTTAGCCGGTGGCCGCGTCAGAGTGCTGCTGCCCTGACTGTTGCCACCCGCAGCGGCTTGTCCACGCATCAGTTGATCGAGCGGTAACACCATCAGGCTGTTGCCTTTGTCATTAACCAGCACTTTGCGGGTATGACTCAGCACGCGTTCCATGCTTTCGATATACAGACGTTCGCGAGTGATTTCCGGTGCTGCTTTGTACTCAGGCAGGATCTTGGCAAAGCGCGCCACTTCACCCTGCGCTTCCAGTACGGTCCGCGTTTTGTACGCGCGCGACTCTTCCAGAATACGCTGCGCCTGACCGTTAGCACGCGGCTGCACTTCATTGGCATAAGCTTCCGCTTCACGCACGTACTGCTCGCGGTTTTCACGAGCGGCAATCGCGTCGTCAAACGCCGCTTTCACCTCTTCCGGTGGCCGTGCCGCCTGGAAGTTAACGTCGAGAATGGACACGCCCATGTCGTACGGACGTACCGTTTCATCAATTTCACGCTGGGTTTCACTACGCACTACGGTTCGTCCTTCAGTAAGGATGCGATCCATAGTGGAGCGGCCGATTACGCCACGCAGCGCGCTGTCCGTTGCCTGACGCAGGCTGTCATCAGCGCTGGTTACGGCAAACAGATAACGTTCCGGATTGGTGATCCGGTACTGAACGTTCATTTCAACGCGCACCACGTTTTCATCAGAGGTCAGCATCACGCCTGAAGCTGCGAGTTCCCGCACCGCCTCAACGTTCACCGCACGCACCTGATCGATAAAGGTTGGCTTCCAGTTCAAACCTGGCTCAACCAGATGACTGAATTTGCCGAAACGCGTCACCACACCACGCTCTGCTTCTTTAATGGTATAGAAACCGCTGGCTGCCCAGATGACCACCGCAGCAACCGCAACGATACCGATCAGCTTACCGCTGCTTCCTGCAGGGCGCTGTCCGTTTTCGTTTGGCTTGCCACCGCCCAGTCCGCCAAGCTTTTTGCTCAGCTTACGGAAGATATCATCCAAATCCGGCGGCCCCTGATCGCGACCTCCTTTATTTCCCCCAGAGTTGCCGCCTTTATTATTGCTGCTTCCCCACGGGTCGCGGTCCTGTCCGTTATTACCGGGCTGATTCCACGCCATGTTTATACTCCATTAAAAGTGTGTGCGGTGGTATCCCAGACCGGGATACACGTTTCAGGCGACGTCGATCAAACAATATAATCTGTTACTGACGGTTCCTGTTTGCACAGTCGGCGCCAGTCAACAATCGGCATGCGCACGTGTAATCCCACGCTGCCATCCTCTTCATTCCATTCTTTTTCAATTGCCTGCAATTGATAAAAGCGGCTGCGTAAGCGTCCAGCTTCAGGAGGCAACCGCAAATCATACTGCGCAATTTCACCGGCCAATCTTTCAGTCAGCGCCTGAAACAGCAGCGGCAATCCCGCACCGGTTTGAGCCGAAACCCACACGCGAACAGGATAATTTTCATCATTGCGATCGATACGCGGTTCAAACTCATCCAACGCATCAATTTTATTCATTACCAGCAATGCCGGAATTTCATCCGCTTCAATCTCTTCCAGCACGGTTTGCACCGCTTCGATGTTCTCACCCATACGGACGTCAGAAGCATCGATAACATGCAGCAGCAGCGTCGCCTGACGCGTCTCCTGCAATGTTGCCTTAAAAGCAGCAACGAGGTCATGCGGCAGGTGTCGGATAAACCCGACGGTATCTGCCAGCACCACATCGCCGACGTCGGCCACATCAAGACGGCGCAGCGTTGGATCCAGCGTGGCGAAAAGCTGGTCTGCCACATAGACGTCCGCGGAAGTGATGGCGTTGAATAACGTGGATTTGCCGGCGTTGGTATAGCCGACCAGAGACACGGTTGGCACATCTGCTTTAGCGCGTGACTGTCTGCCCTGATCGCGCTGTTTTTCGACGCGTTCAAGACGGGACAAAATCTGGCTGATGCGATTTCGCAGCAAACGACGGTCCGTTTCCAGCTGTGTTTCACCTGGGCCACGCAAGCCGATGCCGCCTTTCTGGCGTTCAAGGTGGGTCCAGCCACGTACCAGGCGAGTTGCCAGATGGCGCAACTGTGCCAGCTCAACCTGTAATTTCCCTTCATGGGTACGGGCGCGCTGGGCAAAAATATCAAGAATTAAACCGGTGCGGTCGATAACCCGACACTCGCACAGACGCTCAAGATTTCGCTCCTGAGCTGGGGTTAAGGCGTGATCAAATAGCACAACCGATGCACCGCTGGATTTTACCGCATCGGCAATTTCAACTGCCTTTCCTTCACCGACAAAATATTTGGGATGGGGCGATTTGCGGCTGCCTGTGACAACGCATAACGCTTCAACACCAGCAGAAGAAACCAGAGTTTCGAACTCCTGGAGATCTTCCGTATTTTTGTCTTGCGAGAAATAGATGTGTACCAGTACGGCCTGCTCACCGGCATCATAACGGTCAAACAAGCGTTAACCTCTCTGTAATCAAATACCGAGACAGGAATAAAATTTTTCCTGTCCCGGACATGCGGCGAAACAGCTTATTCAGCGTTATCACCGTCTTGTTGTGGCTGCGCGGAGGCTGCTTGATTGCTGCCGCCGTGATGATAGTTAGAGCTACCGCTACCGCCACCTGCATTGTTGCTGTGGTGGGAAACCGGTCGGGACGGAACAACGGTAGAGATAGCGTGTTTGTACACCATCTGGCTGACCGTGTTTTTTAATAAAATGACAAACTGATCGAATGACTCAATCTGTCCTTGCAATTTGATACCATTCACCAAATAAATCGAAACCGGAACACGTTCGCGACGCAATGCGTTTAAAAACGGGTCTTGTAATGATTGCCCCTTAGCCATTCTATATTTTCCTTATATGCTTGTTGTTTATACCCTTTATGTGGAAACCGTCTCTGCAAAAAATGACGCTCAAAAACCTGAATTGCGTACTATTCACACTATCCCGGATGCGCTACCTTGCCGCGTTGAATCAGTTCCAATTATGTCGGGTATCTTACTCAAGAACCGGAGTTCTGAAATACTGCGTAAAAATTTGCGCACGATAGACAACTCGCTAATTGTACACAATCACCCATGCTTAGCACTAACTACCTGTAATACCGCATCACGAGCCAAGTCAGGCCGATCGCTGTCGAGCCAGTGGACGTTCTGCCAGCCACGTAACCAGGTAATCTGACGTTTAGCAAGCTGCCGGGTGGCGCAAATCCCCCGATAAACCATTTCGTCGTAATCGATTTCGCCCTGCAGATAAGACCACATCTGGCGATATCCCACACAACGAATGGAAGGCAAATCCGTATGCAAATCACCTCGGGCAAACAGTGCCCGGGCCTCCGCCTCAAATCCTGACGCCATCATCTGTTCGAAACGTAAGGCAATGCGCTGATGCAAAAGTTCGCGACTTGCCGGGGCAATAGCAAACTGATGAACGTGCCAGGGCAGAGCTTCGCCAGATATTTTAGTCAGTTCTGTTAAAGTTTTACCCGAAATAAGAAAAACTTCCAGTGCTCGCGAAAGTCTCTGCGGATCATTCGGATGAATACGACGTCCAGCAACGGGATCGATTTCACATAATTGACGATGCAAGGCTTCCCATCCCTGATCATTCGCCATTTGCTCAATACGCTGACGGACTTCCGGATCGGCCGAGGGCAACGGTGACAATCCTTCCAGTAACGCCTTGTAGTAGAGCATCGTACCACCAACAAGCAACGGGATTTTTCCGGCTCGGGAAATCTCCGTCATTTCTGCCAGCGCATCGCGACGAAACTCGGCGGCGGAATAGGTTTCTGCCGGGTCGCGAATGTCTAACAGTCGGTGAGGCGCCTGCGCCAGCTCTGCGGCATTCGGCTTAGCCGTGCCAATATCCATACCACGATAAATCAGAGCGGAATCTACGCTTATCAACTCCACCGGCAAGACTTTTCGCAGGGCAATCGCCAGTGCAGTTTTACCGGAGGCCGTTGGCCCCATTAAAAAAATAGCCTTTGGTTGGCCAGCCTGATGTTGTTCACTCATGCTTCAGGGCGTTCAGCGCCGTTTCAATATCAATCTGTTGCAATAATCCGGAAGGCGGCTTTTTTACCAGCGTGGGACAAAGTCGTTCGACCTCGGCCAATAAAGCGATCGCCTGCGAGTGATTCCAGTCGGGGATTGCTGTCATCGTATGACGCGCCAGCCATTGTGTTACCTGACTGACGGCAACCTCCTGCTGCCGGGCGAGATAGCCTAACAGTTCTGGAATCAAGATTTGTAAATTTTGTTGGCGCAAAGGTAAAGGCACCGCGCGCAGCGTGACATGCTGGCCTTCCGCCTGCAAATCAATGCCCATCTGTGTAAGCAACGGCTGATGCTGCGCAATCGCCGCCAACTCCGATTTACCCATTTTAAGCCTGACCGGAATCAGCAGCGGTTGCGGTTTCAGCCCTTCGCTGCCTGGCGTTAGCTGGACCTGTTTGAGCCAGCGATCGGCGACCGAAAGCGACAGCAACGCCAAACCGTTGCCACGTTCAATCACGGCAAACTGCTTTTCAATCACTGACAGCAGGCGTCCAAAGCTTTGGCTGTGACTTTGTAAAGGCGCGCTCTGCGGCGTGGCCTTTATAGGGTCGGGCACCGGATCTGGCTCGCGGGCAACGGCAGGCGTCTTGAGTAACTGCTCATATACCGCGCCTTCACGTTTTTGATAGCCCGGTTCCTGCCGTTGCCAGCTGGCTGAACCACCGCCTTGCTGACGTGGCGTACCGCCCGATGGTGGAGCAGCAAACTGATTTTCTCCAGCGGCCTGACGATTTTCAGGCTGCCAGCGTACCGGTGCTTCTGGCTCATCGGCCAGCGGCAGTGCTGGCGTGCTGGCAGATTGCAGCACGCTGATCACGCCCTGATAGATGAAGTCGTGTACCAGCCGTGATTGGTGAAAGCGCACCTCATGCTTGGCAGGATGCACATTCACATCAACCTGGTGCGGATCGATGGTGAGATAAAGCACATACGCTGGCTGCTGATCGGCACCCAGCTGATCGTGATAGGCCTGACGAATCGCATGGTTGATCAGCTTGTCCCGCATCATGCGGCCGTTCACGTAACAGTATTGCAGCTCGCTTAGCTGGCGCGCGCCTTCAGGATCGGCAACCCAACCGCGCAGGCTTAGATCATCGTGCTGCCATTCAATGCGCAGCGCATGCGCCATAAAGGTGGTGCCGCAAATGGCGCCCAGCCGACGTTCGCGCTGGCTTTCGTCACTGACGCCACGATACTGGCGAACCAGCTTGCCGTTATGGCTGAGGGAAATGGCGATGTCAAAACGCGCCAGCGCAATGCGCCGCACTATCTCATCAATATGGGTAAACTCGGTTTTTTCGGTGCGCATAAACTTGCGCCGCGCGGGCGTGTTGTAAAACAGATCCAACACTTCAAGCGTGGTGCCCTGTGGATGTGCAGCGGGTTTAACCGTCACGATCATATCGCGCCCTTCGGCATAGGCTTGCCAGGCTTCGCTTTGATCGGCAGTACGGGAAGTCAGCGTCAGACGGGAAACCGAGCTGATACTGGCCAGCGCTTCTCCACGGAATCCCAGGCTGACAATGGCTTCCAGATCGTCAAGGCTGGCGATTTTACTGGTGGCATGGCGAGCCAACGCCATCGCCAGCTCGCTTTGCGGAATGCCCGCGCCGTTGTCACGAATGCGAATAAGTTTAGCGCCGCCCTTCTCGATATCGATATCGATCCGCGTAGCACCGGCATCAAGGCTATTTTCGACCAGCTCTTTTACAACCGATGCCGGCCGCTCCACCACTTCGCCAGCGGCGATCTGGTTAGCCAGCTGTGGCGGAAGAATTTGAATAGGCATGGTAATAATCCTTGATGAATGGGACGGCTGGCGCCGTCCACTCTAAAAGATCGCAGGATCAGGAAGCAGGAATGGTTAACGTCTGTCCCAACATGACATTAGACGATTTCATATTGTTTACCTGCATAATCGCTTTGGCGCTCACACCGTAATGCACGGCGATAGCGGTCAGTGAATCACCGCGTACTACCTTGTGGCGTTTTGCCGCCGAGCTTGCCGTCGCGCTTACCGCGCTGCCAGCGGGCACTTTCAGCCGCTGTCCCACCCATACCACATCTTTTTTCAGGCGGTTCAGCGAGCGCAGCGTCGACATACTTACGCCGTAATGCGCGGCGATCCCGGACAGGGTTTCCCCTCTTTTCACCACGTGGCGCGTGGTGCTGCCGGTGTACTGCGTGGTACCGGATGCCACGTTGGGCTGTACGTTAACCGCCTCTGCGGACTCCAGAGGACGGTTTTCCGCCTTTGGGGCAGATTGTAGCGGATGCGCCAGGAAATAATTGCGCAGGCCTCGGTAGATCGAGGCGGCAATTTTATCCTGGTAAGCGCTACTGCCGAGCAGTCGCTCCTCCGATGAATTACTGATAAAGCCGGTTTCCACCAATAATGACGGAATATCCGGCGAACGCAGCACACCGAGGCTGGCGTGTTCCGGGCGGCGCTTATGCAGTGGCGATACGCCCTGCAGCTGTTGAATCACTTTCACCGCAACGTCATAACCGACGCGCTGCGAATGACCAAACTGCAGGTCAAGTACCGCCTGACTCAGATAGGGATCGGCCTGACTGTTCGCCAGCAGATCGCCTGCGCCGCCAAGCAGTTCAGACTGCTTCTCGCGCTGCTCCAGCCAGCCTGCCATTTCACTGTTGGCACGGCGGTTTGACAGAACCCAGACCGAAGCCCCGCTGGCGCTATGACTTGGTGCAGAGTCAGCGTGAATTGAAATCAACAGGTTGGCATTTTCTTTACGGGCTACGTCTGACCGTCCCATCACCGAGATAAAATAGTCGCCGTTACGGGTCAGTACGCCTTTAAACATGCGGTCGTTGTTTAACAGCACCTTAAGCTTGCGGGCGATGGCAATGGTCACATTTTTCTCTTTCAAACCACGCTGACCGATGGCACCCGGATCCTGCCCGCCGTGACCGGCATCAATCGCCACCACAATGGTGTCGTTGTCGCTGATGGTGGCGCCGCTGACCGCGCGATCGTTGCCGCTGCTAACGGCGGTGACCTTATTGCCCTCAAACGGATTGCCCTGCGAGGTAACCGGTGCGGGAGCGGCAGTGACCGGATTGCGCGCCGGCTGGCTTACCGGTGTGCTGACCCGGCTGGCGGCTGGCCCGGTGATAGTAAAGACCACCTGATAACCGTTGCTGGTTTGCTGGGTGACCGCCCGGGTTTTCGCTGGCTGGGTAAGTTCGAACACCAGACGCAGGCTTTGGCTATCTTTTGGCTGACTGCTGCGGATGCGTTTAACCAGATTATCGCCGCTGAAGGTCAGTGGCAGGCCTTTAATCACGCCGCTCTGTCGAATATCCAGCACCACGCGATTGGGATTGCGCAGAGGGAAATAGCCGTATACCGGCTGACCTGAAAAACGCAGCGTCACCGTAGCGACCCGATCGCCGTTGGCCACCTGAATATCTGACAACGTTGCCGCCAGCGATGAAAAAGCCATCAGGCTGAGCAGCATGAATATCACCAATTTTACCCGCAACATCATGAGCGCGTTCTCTCCGCGTCGAAACGTTGCAGCATCGCAACACCAGAATCAGTGTGAGCAATCACTTCGGCTGTACGGCCATTGCCATCATAGCTGAGCGTTAAGGAGAGGTCGGCAGGCGGCAAGAAGCCGGCCCCCTGCTGCGGCCATTCCACCAGGGCGATGGCCTGCTCGGTGAAATAATCACGAATACCCATAAACTCCAGCTCTTCTGGATCGGCAAGGCGATAGAGATCAAAATGATAAAGCTGATGGTTGGGCAACTGGTAAGGCTCAACCAGCGTATAGGTTGGGCTTTTCACATTGCCCTGATGGCCAAGCGCCTGCAAAAAGCCGCGGCTGAAGGTTGTTTTACCTGCACCCAGATCGCCATGCAGGTAAAGGGTCGCGGCACGCGGAGCAGCGCGCGCTAGCTCTGCGCCCAGGTTGAGGGTTGCTGCCTCATCGGGCAATGCAATAACACGGGTATTCATGCTTTATTATTCAACATCTCAGGATTTACAAACAGGTACAGCTCGGAAAACAGGTCGGTCGCGACCATGCCGCGCGTGCCGCGTTGTACTGCAACGGCATCGGCAGCAGCACCGTGTGCGACGGTTCCTGCGCAAGCTGCGTCAAATAGCGAGAGCTGCTGTCCCGCCAGCGCACCAATAATGCCTGAAAGAACATCGCCCATGCCGCCCGTACCCATGCCGGCATTGCCGACATCCGTTAACGCCAGCGGGCATGCTTCACTCGCGATCACCGTGCCAGCGCCTTTCAGCACCACCACGCCACCATAGCGTTTTGCCAGATTTTTCGCGGCCAGTAAACGGTCTTTCTCTACCTCTGCGGTGGCGATATCAAGCAGGCGTGCCGCCTCACCGGGATGCGGCGTAATAATGCGATTCTGACGGTTATCCGGGCTGATTGCCAGCAGGTTAAGCGCATCGGCATCCCAAAGCATCGGCTTTTCCGACTTTATCACCGCAGCCAGTGCATTCTTACCCCAGTCGCGCTGTCCCAGGCCGGGACCGATGACAATCACATCGGCCCATTGCAGGCTTTCGCTCAGCGAATCATCGGTCAATTCATGCACCATTAATTCCGGGCGCGCGGTAAGCAACGGCAGCATATTATCTTTGTGAGTGAGTACTCGCACTAACCCAGCACCCGCCCGCAGCGCCGCCTCGCCGGTCATACGGATGGCGCCTGCAGTGCCATGATCGCCACCGATAACCACCAGCTTACCGTTGCTGCCTTTATGCGAAGTAGGACGTCGCGGCTTCAGCCAGTGCGTCAACGCACCGGCATCGTAACGGTGCATTGGCGCCGACTGGCTGGCCAAAAAGTCCTCCAGCCCGAGCGCATCGCAGGTCACTTCGCCGGTAAAATCCCGCGCCTGGCCGGTCAATAAGCCCGGCTTAAACGCAATAAACGTCAGTGTAGACTGCGCAATGATCGCTTCTCCTGGGGCCGCACCGCTGTCGGCGAGCAAGCCGGAAGGAATGTCGAGAGCAAAACAGGGCGCCGGATGTTGGTTAGCAGCCTGGATCAGCGCATCATAAGGCGCGGACGGTGCGCGGTTCAGGCCGGTTCCAAGTAGCGCATCGATAATCACGTCAACCTGCTCGGGCCAGTGTGCATCGGCGTCAGCAAGGGTGCCGCCCGCGTCCAGCCAGCTTTGCCGCGCACGGGCTGCTTCTTCCGGCAGCGGCTTGCTGCCCGCGCAGGCCAGCAATGTCACCTGTATGCCTGCCGCCTGCGCCAGGCGCGCCACTACATAGCCGTCGCCGCCGTTGTTGCCGTGGCCACAGAGAATCAGCCAGTGCTGCGCCTGAGGCCAACGCTGACGTATCTGAGTAAAGGCCGCCTCGCCGGCACGCAGCATCAACTCATACAGCGTGATACCAATGGCGGCAGCGCCCTGCATCTCCAGCTGACGTATCGCCTGCGCAGGCCAAACAGAGTGTGGTAAACTGCGCGTGTTTTCCTTCAGGTTTCGGTCCGTCATGTCACACCCTCTCGATCTTCAACAATTAGCTCTGGATATTAAACAATGGGGCTTATCGCTCGGCTTCCAACAGGTCGGCATTTGCGATACCGATCTTTCCGCTGAAGAGCCGAAGCTACAGGCGTGGCTGGACAAGCAGTATCACGGCGAAATGGCGTGGATGGAACGGCACGGCATGATGCGCGCACGTCCTCATGAATTACAGCCCGGTACACTGCGCGTTATCAGCGTACGCATGAATTATCTGCCCGCTAAAGCCGCCTTTGCCAGCACCCTGAAAAATCCTCAGCTGGGTTATGTCAGCCGCTATGCGCTTGGCCGCGATTACCACAAAGTATTGCGTAATCGCCTAAAAAAGCTCGGCGAAATGATCCGCGAGCGCTGCGAGTCGCTGAATTTTCGTCCTTTTGTTGATTCCGCACCGCTGCTGGAGCGGCCGCTGGCCGAGAAAGCGGGTCTGGGTTGGACCGGCAAACATTCGTTAATCCTGAATCGTGAAGCGGGATCGTGGTTTTTCCTCGGGGAGCTGCTGATCGATCTGCCCTTACCCACCGATGAACCTCAGCCGGAAAATTGCGGGCGCTGCGTAGCCTGCATCACTACCTGCCCCACCGGCGCCATCGTTGAGCCTTACGTCGTGGATGCGCGCCGCTGTATCTCTTATCTGACCATTGAGCTGGAAGGCGCCATTCCTGAAGAGTATCGGCCGCTTATTGGCAACCGCATTTATGGCTGTGACGATTGTCAGCTAATTTGTCCGTGGAATCGCTTCGGCCAGTTAACCGATGAAGATGATTTCAGCCCGCGCGCCGTTTTGCATGCACCGCCGTTGGTTGAGCTGTTTGCCTGGGACGAAGCGCGCTTTCTGAAAGTGACGGAGGGTTCGGCGATTCGGCGCATCGGCCATTTGCGCTGGCTGCGCAACGTTGCCGTGGCGTTAGGCAATGCACCCTGGCACGACGATCACTACGCTGTTCTGGCATCACGCCTCGGCGAAAATGCCATGCTCGATGAACATATTCACTGGGCAATGGCGCAGCAGCGCGAAAAACGTGCGAAAAATGCGATTGATGTGCAACTTCCGCAGCAAAAACGGCTGGTGCGTGCGGTAGAAAAAGGCTTGCCAAGAGATGCCTGATGGCTTTTCCACATGCTGTGAATAAAATTAAAAAATCGTTGTCATTCAAATGACATAGTTTCCGCAAGCGATCTGCATAACAATTTGAAATAAAAATATTAACAGAATATTCAAAGAGTTAAAAAGAAGGCGTAAGAAAATATGTATCGATTCAGCAGCATAAGAAAATAGCTGGATTGTGGATAACTCTGTTCACAATGATTTTGATACAGGCTGACGACGCCGAAAAAATGGCGCTTATCGCTGTGGATAACTGAAGAAGAGAAAAAATTTTGGAGCGGGAAACGAGACTCGAACTCGCGACCCCGACCTTGGCAAGGTCGTGCTCTACCAACTGAGCTATTCCCGCAGGGTGAACTACTTTGATATGACTTTTTGGAGCGGGAAACGAGACTCGAACTCGCGACCCCGACCTTGGCAAGGTCGTGCTCTACCAACTGAGCTATTCCCGCATAGGTACTACGTTTTGCAACTGCTTTACTGCTGTAAAAATTTGGAGCGGGAAACGAGACTCGAACTCGCGACCCCGACCTTGGCAAGGTCGTGCTCTACCAACTGAGCTATTCCCGCTCTGCGCAACGATATAAAATCTTCATCGGTACGGGGAGCGCATTATACGAGGAAAAAGTTCTCCCGCAAGCCTGTTTGACATTTTTTTTGCGATTTTTGTTCGACTGCTGCTTTTATCAACAAAGCGGCGAAAATGCCAGCAGATCGGCAGTAACCTGCTGCTGGCAAGGGCATTACGGCTGAATAAAATGTTCGCGATAGTAGGCCAACTCAGCCACCGATTCGCGAATGTCATCCATTGCCTGATGGCTGCCGGTTTTTTTAAAGCCCGGCAGAATGTCCGGCTTCCAACGGCGGGCCAGCTCTTTCAGCGTGCTGACATCAAGATAGCGATAGTGGAAGTACGCTTCGAGCTCCGGCATATATTTAAACAGAAAACGGCGATCCTGGCCGATGCTGTTGCCACAGATCGGCGAAGTGTTAGCGGGCACCCACTTCTGCAGGAACGCTAACGTGGCCAGCTCCGCTGCGCGATCGTCAAACTCACTCGCTTTGACCCGCGTCACCAGCCCACTGTTGGTGTGCGTCCGCACATTCCAGTCATCCATCAGCGCCAGCTGCTCATCGCTCTGATGCACCGCCATCACCGGGCCTTCCGCCAGGATATTCAGATTGGCATCGGTAATCAGCGTCGCGATTTCGATAATGCGGTCGCGCTCCGGATCGAGACCGGTCATTTCAAGGTCGATCCAAATCAGATTGTTTTCATTTCCGCTCATGCTTTGTCCCATAATTGTCTCTGTTAAGGTGTATCATAGACGTTTTGCCCTGTCGGGCGAAGCCTGCCGAACCCTGAGAGGATGAGTGAGTAAAAATAAACTGTCGAAAGGTCAACAGCGTCGCGTCAGCGCTAATCATGAGCGCCGTCTGAAGCAGCGTGCGGATAAACCCGAGCCGGATGACAGCCTGTTTGACGAAGCGCGTGATGGCGTGGTGATCAGCCGTTTCGGCATGCATGCCGACGTGGAAGATGCTGATGGCAGCGTTCACCGCTGTAATATCCGTCGTACCATCCGTTCGCTGGTCACCGGTGACCGCGTGGTGTGGCGTCCGGGCCTGCAACAAGGCACCGCGTCAAAAGGCATCGTGGAAGCGGTACACGAACGTAAGTCAGTGCTGACCCGCCCCGATTTTTACGATGGCGTGAAACCCATCGCCGCCAATATTGACCAGATTATTATCGTTTCGGCCATTCTGCCGGAGCTGTCGCTGAACATCATCGATCGCTATCTGGTTGCCAGCGAAACGCTGGACGTTGAGCCGCTGCTGGTCCTGAATAAAACCGATCTGTTGGATGGTAACGCGCGCGCATTTGTTGATAAGCAGATGGATATCTACCGCAAGATTGGCTATCGCGTGCTGATGGTATCCAGCCATGAAAAACAGGGTCTGGCCGAACTGGAAAGCGCCCTCACCGGCCGCGTTAGTATCTTTGCCGGCCAGTCGGGCGTGGGCAAATCGAGCCTGCTTAATGCGTTGCTTGATCTTGATCTCAGCAGCAATGAGATCGTCACCAACGATGTTTCTGATGTGTCCGGGCTCGGCCAGCACACCACCACCGCCGCACGCCTTTATCATTTCCCGCACGGCGGCGACGTAATTGACTCACCCGGCGTGCGCGAATTTGGCTTATGGCACCTTGAACCCGATCAGGTTACCCGCGGTTTTGCTGAGTTCCGTCCGTTCCTCGGCGACTGTAAATTCCGCGACTGTAAGCACGACACCGATCCTGGCTGCGCCATTCGCGAAGCGGTGGAAAACGGTCAAATCGACCGCTCGCGCTTTGACAATTACCATCGCATTCTGGAAAGCATGTCGCAGGTAAAAACGCGTAAAAACTTTGCTGCCGACGAGTAACAGCAACGGGGCGAAATAGCCTTAGCAGCCCGCCGCTGCTACAATTCGCCCCCATCTTTTTGTTGTGCAACCTCATATTTGTAAGCCTGGAGGCTACCGTGCTGGATCGTTTAAAACTCGGCCTGAATCATTTTCTGCCTAAAAAATGGCTGACTGAACTGGCCGGCTGGGGAGCCAGCAAACGTGCTGGCTGGTTCACCAAACTGGTGATCGATATTTTCGTCTGGTTCTACAAAGTAAATATGGCTGAAGCGCGCAAGCCTGATACCGCCAGCTACCGCACCTTTAACGATTTCTTCGTGCGTCCGCTTAAAGATGATGCGCGTCCGGTTGATACCGATCCCAATCTGCTGGTGCTGCCGTGTGACGGCGCGATCAGCCAGCTTGGTCACATCGACGACGACAATATTTTTCAGGCCAAAGGCCACTATTACACGCTGGAAGCGCTGCTGGCTGGCGATACCGCCATGGCCGATCAATTCCGCAACGGCGAGTTTGTCACCACCTATCTGGCGCCGCGCGACTACCACCGTGTGCATATGCCGTGCAGCGGTATTCTGCGCGAAATGATTTACGTGCCCGGCGATCTCTATTCCGTCAACCCGCTGACGGCACGCAATATTCCCAACCTGTTTGCCCGTAATGAACGCGTAATCTGCTATTTCGATACCGATTTTGGCCCGATGGTGCAGATTCTGGTTGGCGCGACCATTGTTGGCAGCATCGAAACCACCTGGGCGGGCACCATTACGCCACCGCGTGAAGGGGTGATTAAACGCTGGCGTTATCCTGCCGCTGATGCGGAAGGTGCGGTTGTCCTGCTGAAAGGTCAGGAAATGGGCCGCTTCAAGCTCGGTTCGACCGTGGTTAATCTGTTTGCGCCAGGCAAAGTTAAACTGGCTGAAAGCCTTGAGGCGGAAAGCCCAACGCGTTTGGGTCAGCCGCTGGCCATTTCCCTGCCGCAGCAGCCTGTCGTTGTCGCTGCCTCCGCCACTGACCTGTAGGTGCCTCTGCTGTGCGTCTGCTGATCACTCTGCTGCTGGGGCTCTGCCTCAGCCAGCCTCTTCTCGCTGCGGCGCTGCCTGATGCCGATCAAATTAAACAGGATCTGGCGCAGGCGAAGTCAGAAAAGAACGGCACTGCCCAGCCAGAGCTGGTACAGAGTCTGGAAGCGACGCTGAATTTTCTGGATGAACGTGATGCGTCGTTGCAGCAGGCGCAGCAGTATCAACAGGTTATCGATGATTTTCCCCGCCTGGCGCGCGATCTGCGCCAGCAAATAGCCAGCCTCGCCGACAGCACTAAAACCGTTCGCAGCAACATGAGCAGCGCCGAGCTGGATCAGGAGATCCTGCAGGTCAGCAGCCAGCTGCTGGAAGAGAGCCGCCAGGCGCAGCAGGAGCAGGATCGCGCCCGCGATATCAGCGATTCGCTTGCTCAGCTGCCGCAACAACAAACCGACGCCCGTCGCGCCATGAGCGAAACCGAACGCCGGTTGCAAAATCAGCCCACCGCGGCCACGCCGCTGGTTCAGGCGCAAACCAACGCACGGCTGGCCGAATCCGCGGCGCAAAAAGCGCGCATCGACGAGCTGGAACTGGCGCAGCTCTCTGCCAACAATCGCCAGGAACTGGCGCGCATGCGCAGCGAAGTGCATCAGCGCAAAGCCGAACAGCTGGATGATTATCTGCAGGCGCTGCGCAATCAGCTGAACACCCAACGGCAGCGGGAAGCAGAGCTGGCGCTGGCGCGTACCGAACAGCTGGCTGAAAACAGCGGCGATCTGCCAGCCAACATCACCGATCAGTTCCGGGTTAACCGCGAGCTGTCCGCCGCGCTGAATCAACAGGCGCAGCGCATGGACCTGGTGGCCTCGCAACAGCGCCAGGCCACTAATCACACCATTCAGGTTCGTCAGGCGCTGAGCACCATTCGCGAGCAGTCACAATGGCTGGGCGCCTCTAATTTATTGGGCGAAGCGCTACGAGCGCAGGTCGCACGGCTGCCGGAGATGCCTAAATCACAGCAGCTGGACAGCGAAATGGGCCAGCTGCGCGTGCAGCGCCTGCATTATGAAGATCTGCTGAATCGTCAGCCGCAGCTCAAACAGCTTAAGCAGGCCAACGGTGCCCCGCTCTCTGCGGCGCAGGAACGCGTGCTGGATGCTCAGCTTAAAACCCAGCGCGAACTGCTCAGCTCGCTGCTTTCGGGTGCCGATACGCTGATTCTGGAGGTTACCAAGCTCAAGGTCGCCAACAGCCAGCTGGAAGATGCCCTAACCGAGATCAAAGAGGCGACGCACCGCTATCTGTTCTGGACCGCCGATGTCAGTCCGTTAAGTCTGAGCTTTCCGCTTGATGTGGCACGCGATCTTAGCCTGTTCCTGTCGCTTGATTCGCTCAGTCAACTGGGCAAAGCGGTAGTAATGATGTTTACCAGCCGGGAAACGCTGCTGCCAATCATCGGTGCGCTGCTGCTGGTCGGTTTCAGCATTAGCTCGCGCCGTCATTTCAGCGCGTGGCTGGCACGTTCCGCCAATCGCGTCGGCAAAGTCACTCAGGATCGCTTTCGCCTGACACTGCGTACGGTGTTCTGGTCCATTCTGGTGGCGATACCGGTGCCGGTGCTGTGGGCGGCGCTGGGTTATGGCCTGCGCAATGCCTGGCCCTACCCGATTGCGGTGGCGATTGGTGATGGCGTTACCGTCACCGTACCGCTGCTGTGGGCCTTCATGATCAGCGCCGCGTTTGCGCGCACCAACGGGCTGTTCATTATTCATTTTCGCTGGCCGCAGCGCAGCGTGGCGCGCGCCATGCGCTACTATTCGCTCTCCATCGGCTTTATCGTGCCGCTGATCATGCTGCTGATCACCTTTGATAATCTGCAGGATCGGCAGTTTTCCGGCACGCTCGGGCGCGTCTGCTTTATTCTGATTTGCGGCGCGTTGTGCATAGTTACCGTCAGCCTGAAACGTGCCGGCATTCCGCTCTATCTCGATAAAGAAGGCAGCGGTGAAAACTTCATTAACCGCATCCTGTGGAACCTGATGATCGCAATTCCGCTGGTGGCCGCGCTGGCGTCCTGCATCGGTTATCTGGCCACCGCGCAGGCGCTGCTGGCACGCCTGGAAACGTCGGTCGCCATCTGGTTCCTGCTGCTGGTAATTTACCACATTATTCGCCGCTGGATGCTGATTCAGCGGCGGCGCATCGCCTTTGATCGTGCCCGCCAGCGTCGAGCTGACATGCTGGCTAACCGCGCGCGTAATGAAGAAGAGAGTGCAACGCTGAACGCCGATGGCAGCGAAGTCGACGAGCCGATTATCGATCTCGATGCGATCAGCGCCCAGTCGCTGCGCCTGGTACGGTCGATTTTAACGCTGATTGCGCTGGTCTCGGTGATTGTGCTCTGGTCAGAGATTCATTCTGCTTTTGGCTTCCTGGAAAATATTCGGCTGTGGGATGCCAGCACCACGGTGCAGGGCGTGGAAAGCATTCAGCCTATTACGCTGGGCTCGGTACTGATCGCGATTCTGGTGTTTATCATCACCACCCAACTGGTACGCAATATGCCTGCGCTGCTCGAGCTGGCGCTGTTGCAGCATCTTAGCCTGACGCCCGGTACCGGTTACGCCATTACCACGCTGACCAAATATGTGCTGCTGCTGGTGGGCGGGCTGATAGGCTTCTCGCTGATTGGTATTGAGTGGTCGAAACTACAATGGTTGGTCGCCGCGCTGGGTGTAGGTTTGGGTTTTGGTCTGCAGGAGATTTTTGCCAACTTTATTTCCGGCCTGATCATTCTGTTTGAAAAGCCGATTCGCATTGGCGATACGGTCACCATTCGCGATCTGACCGGCAGCATCACCCGCATTAATACCCGCGCGACCACCATTACCGACTGGGATCGCAAAGAGATTATCGTGCCGAATAAGGCCTTTATCACCGAGCAGTTCGTTAACTGGTCACTGTCCGATTCGGTCACGCGTGTGGTGTTGACCGTGCCGGCGCCGGGCAGCGTTAACAGTGAGGAAGTGACTAACCTGCTGATGCAGGCCGCCGAGCAGTGCAGCTATGTGTTGAAGATGCCGCAGCCGGAAGTGTTTCTGGTCGATCTGCAGCAGGGTATTCAGCTGTTCGAACTGCGTATTCACGCCGCAGAAATGGCGCATCGCATGCCGCTGCGTCATGAACTGCATCAGCTGATTCTGGCCGGTTATCGCGAGCACGGTATTGAACTGCCCTTCCCGCCTTTCCAGGTGCGCATGGAAACTGTTGGCCGTAAAGTGCCCGCCAGCAACGGTGCGCCCGCCGCCAGAAACTTCAGATCGGGTGGATTGTAATGAACAAAAGGGCCGATTAATTCGGCCCTTTTGTTTAGCAACGCTCTACCGGAAAGGCGATGACATCGCTTAACGATTCCGCTTTCAACGCCAGCATGATCAGGCGATCAACGCCCAGCGCCACGCCCGAACAGGCAGGCAGGCCATGCGCCAGCGCATCCAGCAGATAGTGATCAACAGGATGCTCTGCCAGACCGCATGCCACGCGACGGCGATTATCCTGCTCAAAACGCTGCCGCTGTTCGCGACTGTCGGTGAGCTCACGAAAACCGTTTGCCAGTTCGATGCCTTTGAAATAGACCTCGAACCGCTCAGCGACGCGGTGATCTTCCGTGCTGATCTCCGCCAGTGCTGCCTGGCTGGCGGGGAAATGGTACACAAACACCGGCTTTTCCAGGCCAATCTTCGGCTCCACGCCCAGCATAAAAAGCAGCTGTAACAGCGTATCGCGATCCTCTTCCGTGGCGGCAAACTCGGCGGCGCCGAGCTTCAGCGCGGCCTCACGTAGCTGCGCTTTATCTGCCGACAACGGGTCCAGCTCGAGGTGGCGAATAAACGCCTGCTGATAAGAGATCGATTCTGCGTTATCGCACTCCAACACCTGTTGCAGCAGATCGTCCACCTCGTTCATCAGCCGATACATATCGTAGTGCGGACGATACCACTCCAGCATGGTGAACTCAGGATTATGATGGCGCCCCGACTCTTCGTTACGGAAGCTGCGGCCCATCTGATAAATCGGCCCGCTTCCTGCCGCCAGCAGGCGTTTCATGTGATATTCCGGGCTGGTCATCAGCCAGAGATCGCGTCCTGCCGCCGCACCAGGGCCAACAAAGCGCGTCTGGAATGGAACAAGGTGGATATCGGTAACCGTTGCCTGACTCATTGCTGGTGTTTCCACTTCCAGCACGCCGCGATCGGCAAAAAATCGCCGAATTTCGGCCATAATTGCTGCGCGTTTCAACAAATTGGCAATGGGTGCGCTCGGCTGCCAGCTTGCCGTTTCGCTCATGGTGTTCACTCCTTAGTCAAACAAGGTGAAGCAGTCTACCCGTAACGTTGTCGGCAAACAAACCCGCGCGAAAAATTTACTCTGGCTGGCTAAGCGCGCGGTTTCAGGCCAGAATCAACCACAGCAAATGCTGCTGACTCAAGACAAGGAAATCGCTATGTCCCCGTGGAAAATGCTGACCGCTGCTGTCGGCTCGCTGCTCTCCGTCGCCTGTTCCACCACGCCGCCTGACAATGTGCGCGTGGTGGAAAACTTTCAGTCAGAGCGCTATCTCGGCCAGTGGTATGAGATTGCCCGTCTGGATCACCGTTTTGAGCGCGGCCTTGAACAGGTCACCGCGACGTACAGCCCACGCGAAGATGGCGGTCTGAAAGTGGTGAATCGCGGTTTTAATACGCAAAAACAGCGCTGGCAGGAAAGTACTGGCAAAGCCTATTTTACCGGCGATCCGCAGCGTGCCTCGCTAAAGGTGAGCTTCTTTGGCCCGTTTTATGGCGGCTATAACGTGATTGCGCTAGATGAAAACTACCGTTATGCGCTGGTATGCGGCCCAAACCGATCCTATTTATGGATCCTGTCACGCACGCCACAGCTGGACGCTGCGGTTAAAGAGGAACTGGTGCAAAAAGCGCGGGAGAATGGCTTTGCGGTGAATGCGTTAATCTGGGTTAAACAGCGGTAAAAGCGGCCGGTCCGCAGGCTACTGCGCACCGGCACGGTAATATTATTGCGTGGTGCGCTGAATCGCCTGACCGCCAGCCTCAACATCTTCGCCGACGCCGCGCGTGGTGTTGCACGCCGACAGCAGCGATGAAAGCACCAGAACTGAGAAGATTGCAGCAATACTTTTCTTGAGCATGATCCTTTCCTTTTAATTAGTTGTAGTAACGTACAGCGTTTTAAGCATAGACCGAATTTGTCTGCACGCGTTGAAAAGGAAAGGAGATAACAGGAAGTTATTTTGCCGCGCGGGAGATGGCGCCGCCAAGGTGGGAGACATCCTCACCAAAGCCGTGAAAGGTGTTGCAACTGCTGAGTGCGGCAACCATAAGCGCACCGAGTGCGGCGAGTTTAAGCAGCTTAATCATTACGCCTGCCTCTTCAGTAAAAAGGCGCACCTGTTCGATACGCCTTTTAGCCACTTACTTAACGCGAGAGACGTATTCGCCAGAGCGCGTGTCGACGCGAATCACTTCGCCGATCTGTACGAACAACGGAACCTTCACCACTGCGCCCGTAGACAGGGTCGCTGGCTTGCCGCCGGTACCGGCAGTGTCGCCTTTCAGGCCAGGATCGGTATCGGTGATTTCCAGCTCAACGAAGTTCGGTGGTAACACCTGAATCGGTTTGCCATTCCACAGCGTCACGATACATTCCGCGTTATCCAGCAGCCATTTGGCCGCATCGCCCACAGTTTTCTCTTCAACCGGGTGCTGTTCAAACGTTTCCGGGTGCATAAAGTGGTAGAACTCACCGTCGTTGTAGAGGTAGTTGAGGTTGGTATCAACCACATCTGCGCCTTCAGCGGAGTCAGTAGATTTGAAGGTCTTTTCAACGCGGCTGCCGGTCAGCAGGCGACGCATTTTAACGCGAGCAAATGCCTGGCCTTTACCTGGCTTCACAAACTCGCTTGATTCGATGGCGTAAGGTTCGCCTTCGAACATGATTTTAAGACCGGGACGGAAATCGTTGCTAGAATAAGTCGCCATAAAGGCCCTCTACAATTTAATACTGGTACTTAGCCAAAAAAATGGCACACATTGTAACCCTAAATACCCTGTCCAGAGAAGATTGGTTGCAGCAACTTGCTGATGTCATCACTGAACCAAATGAATTACTACAACTTTTAAATCTGGACGCTGAACGGCATCTGGTCGAAGGCGGCCGGGCGCGCAAGCTGTTTGCCTTACGCGTACCGCGTTCTTTTGTGCGCCGCATGAAATCGGGCGATGCGCGCGACCCTTTGCTGCTGCAGGTGCTCACTGACAGTGAGGAGTTCACCACGGCGCCAGGTTACACCACCGATCCGCTCGATGAGCAAAGCAGTGTGGTGCCCGGCTTACTGCATAAATACAGGAACCGCGCGCTGCTGCTGGTCAAAGGCGGCTGTGCGGTCAACTGCCGCTACTGCTTCCGCCGCCACTTCCCTTATCAGGACAACCAGGGCAATAAACGCAACTGGCTGAGCGCGCTGGAGTATATCCGACATCATCCGGAACTCGATGAAATAATTTTCTCCGGCGGCGATCCGCTGATGGCGAAAGATCACGAGTTAGCCTGGCTGATCGAGCAGCTGGAAGCGATTCCGCACCTGCGCCGTCTGCGCATTCACAGCCGTTTGCCGGTGGTTATTCCGGCCCGCATCACTGAAGGATTGTGCCAGCTGCTGGCGCAAACGCGGCTGCAGGTGCTGATGGTGACGCACATTAACCATGCGCAGGAAATTGATGATGAGCTGCGTCATGGCATGCAGATGTTGAAGCGGGCCGGCGTCACGCTGCTGAATCAGAGCGTGCTGCTGCGCGATGTGAATGACAATGCGCAGACGCTGGCCACACTGAGCAACGCGTTATTTGATGCCGGCATCCTGCCCTACTATCTGCACGTGCTGGACAAGGTTCAGGGCGCGGCGCATTTTCACGTCAGCGACAGCGAGGCGCGCCGGCTGGTACGCGAGCTGCTGGCTTTGGTGTCGGGCTATCTGGTGCCGAAGCTGGCGCGTGAAATTGGCGGTGAGCCGAGTAAGACGCCGTTGGATTTGCAGTTAAAGCAGGAATAGCGGGCGGGAAACGGGGCAGCGGCAACGCTGCCCGTTGCATCACATCACGGGCACTTATACACCTGGCCGGACATTTTGCTGTCGAGCGGGGCAAAGCTGGACCAGATATTTTGCGTTGGGCTGGTGGCACCATAAATCACGTTGCCGCCCATCTCAGCCGCGCGGTTGCGCAGGTCGTTGGCCGCACCGCGTAGTGAACTGCCCTCGCCGCCCGCACCATTCAGCCAGTTGCTCTGTGAGCCGGTAAGGTTGCCCAGAAGCTGGCACTGGCTGCCTGGCTGCTGATCGGTAAAGGTCACGCGCTGTCCTGCCGAGCTGAGCTGCTGCGTGCCGCTACAACCTGCCAGTAAAAGGCTACCAAATACCAGTCCAGGCAAAAGGTTAATCCGCATTGTAATCCCCATTTATTATCATCTGAGTGCGGCAAGCGTACCAGAAAACCGTTGGATTTCCTGAACATCCGTTGCCGGAAATGTCTGTAGCTGAAATATCGCGCCCTTACTTATACCTTTTTGCCACCAAAAGAAAAACCCCCTGCCATTTCTGACAGGGGGTTCGGGTCGAACGTTACAACGGCAATTACATCATGCCGCCCATACCGCCCATGCCACCCATACCGCCAGCGCCGCCTAAATCAGGCGCGTCGCTTTTTGGCATGTCAGTCACCATACATTCGGTGGTGATCATCAGGCCAGCAACAGATGCCGCGTACTGCAGTGCAGAACGGGTCACTTTGGTTGGGTCCAGGATACCGAACTCAATCATGTCGCCGTATTCTTCGGTCTGTGCGTTATAGCCGTAGTTACCTTCGCCCGCTTTCACGTTGTTGGTCACTACAGAAGGTTCTTCACCGGCGTTAGAAACGATCTGACGCAGTGGGGATTCCATCGCGCGCAGCGCAACTTTGATACCCACGTTCTGGTCTTCGTTCTGGCCACGCAGTTCAGAGAGTTTAGAAGCTACGCGAACCAGCGCAACGCCGCCGCCTGCTACCACACCTTCTTCTACCGCTGCACGGGTTGCATGCAGAGCATCTTCAACGCGCGCTTTCTTCTCTTTCATTTCAACTTCAGTGGCTGCGCCTACTTTCAGAACGGCAACGCCGCCTGCCAGTTTCGCTACGCGCTCCTGCAGTTTTTCTTTGTCGTAATCAGAGGTAGCTTCTTCCATCTGCTGACGGATCTGCGAGACACGACCGTTGATGGCGGTTTCTTCGCCGACGCCATCAATGATGATGGTGGTGTCTTTGTTGATCACCACGCGCTTCGCCTGGCCCATATCTTCCAGCGTTGCTTTTTCCAGCTCCATACCGATCTCTTCAGAGATCACGGTACCGCCGGTCAGGATAGCGATATCCTGCAGCATCGCTTTACGACGATCGCCAAAGCCAGGTGCTTTAACCGCAGCCACTTTCACGATGCCGCGCATAGTGTTAACCACCAGCGTTGCCAGCGCTTCGCCTTCAACATCTTCAGCGATGATCAGCAGAGGCTTGCTTGATTTAGCAACCGCTTCCAGTACTGGCAGCAGTTCGCGAATGTTAGAGATTTTCTTATCAGCCAGCAGGATGAATGGGCTGTCTAATTCGATAGCGCCAGTTTCCGGCTTGTTGATGAAGTAAGGAGAGAGGTAACCACGGTCGAACTGCATACCTTCAACCACGTCCAGCTCGTCCTGCAGGCCGGTGCCTTCTTCAACGGTGATAACGCCTTCTTTACCTACTTTCTCCATTGCCTGCGCAATCAGCATACCGACAGTTTCATCGGAGTTTGCAGAGATGGTACCCACCTGAGCAATCGCTTTAGAGTCGGAGCAAGGAACAGAAAGGTTTTTCAGCTGTTCAACCGCAGCGATAACCGCCTGGTCGATACCGCGTTTCAGATCCATCGGGTTCATGCCCGCCGCAACGGCTTTCAGGCCTTCGGTGATAATGGACTGTGCCAGCACGGTCGCGGTGGTGGTACCATCGCCTGCAGCGTCGTTCGCTTTAGAGGCAACTTCCTTCACCATCTGCGCGCCCATGTTCTCAAACTTGTCTTCCAGTTCGATTTCACGTGCTACGGAAACGCCATCTTTAGTGATGGTCGGTGCACCGAAAGATTTATCCAGTACTACGTTACGGCCTTTTGGGCCCAGGGTAACTTTTACTGCATCTGCCAGTACGTTTACGCCGCGCAGCATTTTCACACGGGCGTCGTTACCGAATTTTACGTCTTTAGCTGCCATTTGAAATTTCCCTTAAATTCGTTTCGTTCAGTGAATACCGTACTAATTACGCTTCAACAACGGCGAGGATGTCGCTCTCGGAAATGATCAGCACTTCCTCATTGTCGATTTTTTCGGTTTTCGCGCCGTAGCCTTCGCTGAAAATGACGACATCGCCAACTTTCACGTCCAGCGGCTTCACATCACCACTTTCCAGGATACGGCCATTGCCTACGGCCAGCACTTCACCACGGGTCGATTTGCCCGCAGCGGAGCCGGTCAGAACGATGCCGCCAGCAGATTTGGATTCAACTTCTTTACGCTTGACGATTACGCGATCGTGCAATGGACGAATATTCATTTGATAGCTCTCCTTTGAGAAGTCCAATCAGTCATTTTTGGGATGAACGCCGGGCTTACAGGCTTCCGGCCTCGTGACCAAAGAGATAGGGCCAGTCAGGGGCCCTTTCAAGGGCCACTAACAAAAATTTTTTCACGAAAAGGGCGTTTGCTGTTTTTTTCGCCAAGCGTAACGGCGGAAGAAATGCGGCGCTAAATAACAAAAAAGCGCCCGCAGGCGCTTGATGCTGTGATCAACGATCGGGGCGATCGTCATGCTCAATTTGTTTCACATCTTTGCGTTCAAACTCGCCGTCGACGGTATATCCGCTGTCCGGTCCAGCACCTGGCCCGCGCCAGACGCGCAGGTGCGGCATCAGCTTCAGCGTCAGGTGTTTCTGCACCGGCGGTAACAGCAGCAGCAGGCCGAGGAAATCGGTAAAGAAGCCTGGCAGCAGCAGCAGCACGCCAGAGATGATCAACGATACGCTTTTGATCATCTCTTTCGCCGGGCTTTCGCCCTGATTCAGCTTCTGCTGCATGAGCATAAAGTTTTTAACGCCCTGATTTTTAACCAGTGAAATACCAATCAGCGAGGTGAACACCACCAGCAACATGGTCATCAGGACGCCCAGCACGTGAGCAACCTGGATAAACAGCGTGATTTCAATCCACGCCAGCACAAAGAAAACAATTAGTGGTAACCAGCGCACCGGATACTCCTTGCGGTTATAGCGGCCCGGCGCGTTGCCAGGCAGCAGAAATGGACGATCCCGAAGATCGTATTAACAGAGATGGGCACAGCGAAGCGCCTTTTCAACCAAACCTGCCGTTTTTTTGGCACTGTCTTACTTTCGTGACAAATATCACATATTGTTAACATACCTACGCCGATAAATATTGGGAAGGTGATCTATGTTCATGCAATTTGATGACAACAGAATATGATCGTGCTCGCTTCACCGTTGATGGATAAAATATCGGTGCTGGCGTTCCAGAACAACATAAACACATCCTCAGTGATGTATAACGCAAAGATTATGGGTTGCCGGCAGGCAGCCAAACAAGAAGGTTCCCATGGCAAATAACATTCGTATCGAAGAAGACCTGTTGGGCATGCGCGAAGTTCCAGCTGATGCTTACTACGGTGTTCATACTCTGCGTGCGATTGAAAATTTCTATATTAGTAGCAGCAAAATCAGCGACATCCCGGAGTTTGTTCGCGGTATGGTGATGGTGAAAAAGGCAGCGGCGATGGCCAACAAAGAGCTGCACACCATTCCCCGTAATATCGCCAACGTCATTATCCAGGCGTGTGATGAAGTGTTAAATAACGGGAAATGCATGGACCAGTTCCCGGTAGATGTTTATCAGGGCGGTGCGGGCACCTCGGTAAACATGAACACCAATGAAGTGCTGGCTAATATTGGCCTGGAATTAATGGGTCATCAAAAAGGCGACTACCAGTTCCTTAACCCGAACGATCACGTCAACAAGTGTCAGTCTACCAATGACGCCTACCCCACCGGCTTTCGTATCGCCGTTTACTCTTCCATCCTGAAACTGCTGGATGCGATTGGTCAGCTTGGCGAAGGTTTTCAGCGTAAAGCGGTAGAATTTGAAACCATCCTGAAAATGGGCCGTACCCAGCTTCAGGATGCGGTGCCGATGACGCTCGGCCAGGAGTTTCACGCCTTTAGCGTGCTGCTCAACGAAGAGATCAAAAATATTCTGCGCACCGCGGAGCTGCTGCTTGAGGTTAACCTCGGCGCGACGGCAATCGGCACCCGCCTGAACACCCCCGACGGCTATCAGCAGCTGGCGGTGGAGAAACTGGCAGAAGTGAGTAATTTGCCAGTTGTGCCAGCAGAAGACTTGATCGAAGCAACCTCAGACTGCGGCGCCTACGTGATGGTGCACTCCGCGCTGAAGCGGCTTGCGGTAAAAATGTCGAAAATTTGTAACGACCTGCGCCTGCTGTCATCTGGCCCGCGCTCTGGTCTGAACGAAATCAACCTGCCGGAACTGCAGGCGGGCTCATCGATTATGCCAGCCAAGGTCAATCCAGTGGTGCCGGAAGTGGTCAATCAGGTTTGCTTCAAGGTTATCGGCAATGACATCACGGTCACCATGGCGTCAGAAGCGGGTCAGTTGCAGCTCAATGTGATGGAGCCGGTGATTGGCCAGGCGCTGTTTGAATCGATCAGCATTCTGACCAACTCCTGCTACAACCTGCTGGAAAAATGCGTTAACGGCATCACCGCCAACCGTGCGGTTTGTGAAGCCTACGTGTTTAACTCCATCGGTATTGTTACTTACCTCAACCCCTACATCGGCCACCACAACGGCGATATTGTCGGCAAGATTTGTGCTGAAACCGGTAAAAGCGTACGTGAAGTGGTGTTGGAGCGCGGCCTGCTGACCGAAGCGGAGCTGGATGATATTTTCTCTGTGCAGAACCTGATGTTCCCGGCTTACAAAGCCAAACGCTATACCGACGAAAGTGAACAATAATTTGATATAGTCACTCATCGTATACGGCACGCCACAGTAAAATGCGGCGTGCTTTTTTTTTGCCCCTTATTTGTACTGGCCTGACGGGAGCGTCCAATGTTTGCGATGGAACTGGTTGTAGTATTACTGGCGATCTACCTTGGCGCGCGCCTCGGCGGTATCGGTATCGGTTTTGCCGGCGGCCTTGGCGTGCTGGTGTTGACGCTGGTGGGCGGCATGAAGCCGGGTGCCATCCCCTTTGACGTGATTGAAATTATCATGGGCGTGATCGCCGCCATCGCCGCCATGCAGGTGGCGGGCGGCATGGATTATCTGGTAAGCCTCGCGGAACGCCTGCTGCGTCGTCATCCGCGTTACGTCACCTTTCTCGCGCCGCTGGTGACTTACGGCATGACACTGCTGGCAGGCACCGGTCATACCGCTTTTTCCACGCTGCCGGTGATCGCCGAAGTGGCCAAAGAGCAGGGCATCCGCCCTTCCCGTCCGCTCTCTATCGCCGTGGTCGCCTCGCAGATCGCCATCACCGCATCGCCGATTTCGGCGGCAGTGGTGTTTTTCGCCGGTATTCTTGAGCCCAAAGGCATCAGCTATCTGGCGCTGCTGTCGGTTGCCATTCCGTCAACCATGGTGGCTATTTTTATCGCGGCGATCGTCACCAACTTTCTGGGTAAAGAACTGGCTGACGATGAGATTTATCAGGCGCGACTGGCCAAAGGAGAAGTATCACGCCGTGGCAGCAACGGCTTTGTGGAAAAGCCCGGTGCCAAACGCTCGCTGCTGCTGTTTCTGGCCGGTATCGTCGCGGTGGTGTTTTATGCCACCGCCACCAGCGATGCAGTTGGGCTGATTACCAATCCGCTGCTGCCGCGTAATGAGGCGATTGTGGTCTTTATGCTGACGGTGGCCACGCTGATTTGCCTGACCTGTCGCATCGATACCGGTGAGATTCTCAACGCCAGCACCTTTAAGTCAGGCATGAGTGCCTGCGTATGTGTGCTCGGTGTCGCCTGGCTGGGCGATACCTTCGTCAAGGGTCATCTGCAGGATATTCAGGCAGTTGCTGGCGATCTGCTGCGTAGCTCACCGTGGATGCTGGCGCTGATCCTGTTTTTCGCCTCCACGCTGCTCTATTCCCAGGCAGCCACCACCAAGGCGCTGATGCCTGCCGCGCTGCTGCTTGGCGTATCGCCGCTGACCGCGGTGGCTTCGTTCGCTGCCGTCTCGGCGCTGTTTGTGCTGCCGACCTACCCAACGCTGCTCGCCGCGGTAGAGATGGATGATACCGGTTCAACCCGCATTGGCCGCCTTGTCTTCAACCACTCCTTCCTGATTCCGGGCGTTATCGCCATTGCGCTGTCGGTGGCGTTTGGCTTTCTGTTTGGCGGCCTGTGGCTTTGAGTCACAACTGATCAAATCCCTGTAGCTTCACCCGTGATATCATCTGCGCTTTCGCCGGAAAGGAGGCGCAATGAATCCCCTGTCTGCTGTTGTTGTACTCTGCACCGCACCCGATGACGCCACGGCAAATGCGCTGGCACAACGGGCACTGGACGCGCAGCTCGCCGCCTGTGTCACGCTGTTGCCAGGTGCCACCTCACTTTACGTCTGGCAGGGGAAGCTGGAGCGCACCGCTGAAGTGCAAATGTTGCTGAAAAGCAGCGAAGCGCATCAGCAGGCGCTGATTGAGCTGCTAAAGGCAGCGCATCCTTACGACACGCCGGAGCTATTAGTGCTGCCGGTTACACATGGAGAGAGTGAATACTTGTCATGGCTCAGCGCATCGCTACGTTAATTTTTATTCTGTTTTCCGTGTTCAGCCTGCCTGCGCAGGCCTCGCTGTTTGCGCCGAAAACCACCGCCGACCGCTTTGTGCCGGTCAATCAGGCATTTGCTTTTGATTTTCGCCAGAACCAGCAGCAACTGACGCTAAGCTGGCAGGTCAAGCCGGGCTATTATCTCTATCGCCAGCAAATTTCGCTGGAAACTGAACACGCCACCCTCGCGCCATTTACGCTGCCCGCAGGCCAGCCACACGAAGATGAGTTCTACGGAAAGTCAGAGATTTACCCCAACGATTTGCAGCTGGCGCTGACCATTCAGCAGGCCGGTGCCGACGCCAGCGTGCGCGTCACCTGGCAAGGCTGCGCCGCGGCGGGCTTCTGCTATCCGCCGGAAACGCGCACCATTCCGCTCAGCGCGGTAACGGCCAGCGCCGTGCCGCCGCCTGCTGCCCAGCCAGCCTCTGCCGCCAGTGCACAACCTGCGCCGGTCAGCGCCCCGCTGCCTTTTTCGCCATTCTGGGCGCTGCTGATTGGCATCGGTGTCGCCTTTACGCCCTGCGTTCTGCCGATGTATCCGCTGATATCCGGCATTATTCTTGGTGGAAGCCGACAATTCTCCATGGCGCGCCTGTTCGCACTGGCGATGGTTTACGTACAGGGCATGGCGCTGACCTATACGCTGATGGGCATGGTGGTCGCCGCGGCGGGCCTGCGCTTTCAGGCGGCCTTACAGCATCCTTATGTGCTGATCGGCCTGTCGGCGCTGTTTATCGTGCTGGCGCTGTCGATGTTTGGCCTGTTTACGCTGCAGCTTCCCGCCTCGCTGCAAACGCGGCTGACGCTGTGGAGCAACCGCCAGCAGGGCGGCTCGCTGCCAGGGGTCTTTTTCATGGGCGCGCTCGCTGGCCTGATCTGTTCGCCCTGCACCACCGCGCCGCTGAGCGCCATTCTGCTTTACATTGCGCAGAGCGGAAACCTGCTGGCCGGTGCCGGTACGCTCTATCTTTATGCGCTTGGCATGGGCCTGCCGCTGATTGTCGTGACGTTGTTTGGCAACCGCCTGTTGCCGCGCAGCGGACCGTGGATGGAAACGGTCAAAGTCGGCTTTGGCTTTGTGATTCTGGCGCTGCCGGTTTTTCTGCTGGAACGCGTGATCGGTGCGGCGTGGGGCCTGCGGCTCTGGAGCCTGCTGGGCATCGCCTTCTTTGGCTGGGCTTTCATTACCAGCCTGCGCGCATCGAAGCCCTGGCTGCGCATCGTGCAGATCGTGCTCTTCGCCGCTGCGCTGATCGCCGCCCGTCCGCTGCAGGATTGGGTGTTTGGCACGCCGACTGCAAGCAGCAGTGCTGCACACCTTAACTTCACGCGTATCGACAATCAGGCTGCGCTGACGCAGGCGCTGCAACAATCATCGGGTAAAATCACGATGCTCGATCTCTATGCTGACTGGTGCGTAGCCTGCAAAGAGTTTGAAAAATATACCTTTAGCGATGACAGCGTGCAGCAGGCGCTGAGCAACGTGCAGCTGTTGCAGGCCGACGTTACCGCCAACACCGCGCAGCAAAGCGCGCTGTTGCAACAGCTGAATGTACTGGGGCTGCCGACGATCCTGTTTTTTGCCGATGGCAAAGAGATCCCCGGCTCACGCATCACCGGCTTTCTGAACGCCGCTGACTTTACGGCGCATTTGCAGAAATTAAGTCAGTAAACGACACTGAACGTTAATTTGAACCAGCCGGAAAAACCGGCAAACGCATTAGTGAGGAGCGTCACTTGCAACGTGAACAGGTACTCGAACATGCGCTTAATGTGCTTGAACGACACGGCTTATCCGCCACCACATCGCTGGCGATGCTGGCCGCAGAAATTGAGTTTCCGCTGGAACAACTTCAGCGCTTCTGGCCCGATCGTGATGCGCTGCTTTATGACGCACTGCGCTTTCACGGCGAGCAAATCGACACCTGGCGCCGCCAGTTACTGCTTGATGAAACCTTAGATGCCGAACAGAAGCTGCTGGCGCGCTACGACGTACTGGAGCAGTCGGTTAACAATGGTCGTTTTCCCGGCTGTTTGTTTATCTCCGCCTGTACCTTCTACCCGCACGCCGATCACCCGATTCATCGCATCGCCGAACAGCAGAAACGCGCTTCGTGGCAATACACGCACGATCTGTTAGTGCAGCTGCAGGCTGATAACCCAACGCTGGTGGCGGAGCAGATGGAGCTGATTCTGGAAGGCTGCCTGAGCAAACTGCTGGTAAAACACAGCGTGCAGGATGTGGCGACAGCAAAGCGTCTGGCGGAAGATGTGTTGCGCTTTGCCATGTGCCGTAAAAACGGCGCGCTAACCTGACTTTGCCTGAAAAAAGCGCAGTTGACGCGCTCAGGGGCACTTTTTCGCATAAAGCCGTTGACGCCCTGCAGGCTTTACGGTTTAATGCGCCCCGTTGCCCGAATAGCTCAGTCGGTAGAGCAGGGGATTGAAAATCCCCGTGTCCTTGGTTCGATTCCGAGTTCGGGCACCACTTATTAAAGAACCCAGCCTATGGCTGGGTTTTTGCTTTTCAGGAACCGAACGCCTCATCGAACGCCGTTCGATTGACTCTCCTTCGAACTCTTCATCAAGCCGCATACCCTTCCCTGACCAACGCCCTTTTACCGTTTAACGCATAACCATTTAACCGTTCTGGCTATCGCGCATTCAGGGGATGGCTCGCCAGGCGGCGGCTGCTACACTCTCTTCTCTCACCACCTGTTTGTTTAGCGGAGAAGGCTCACTATGTCGGAACAAGATTACCAGCCACCAAAAGTATGGAAATGGAATCAGGATAATGCGAGTGCCTGGTCGAAAACCAACCGCCCGATTGCCGGCCCAACCCATGAAAAAAGCCTGCCGCAGGGCGAGCATCCGCTGCAACTCTATTCGCTGGGCACACCAAATGGTCAGAAGGTCACTATTCTGCTGGAAGAACTCCTGGCGGTAGGCGTTACCGCGGCGGAATATGATGCGCACCTGATTCGTATCGGCGAAGGCGATCAGTTCTCCAGCGGCTTTGTTGAGATCAACCCCAACTCCAAAATTCCGGCGCTGCTCGACGTCTCGGAAACGCCGCCGGTGCGCGTTTTTGAATCCGGCGCCATCCTGCTCTATCTGGCTGACAAATTTGGGCATTTCCTGCCGGAAGATCGGGCAGGCCGCACCGAAGCGCTGAACTGGCTCTTCTGGCTGCAGGGATCGGCACCCTACCTCGGCGGCGGTTTCGGCCACTTCTATCACTATGCGCCGGTAAAAATCGAATACGCCATTGAGCGCTTCACTATGGAAACCAAACGCCAGCTCGACGTGCTGGATCGCCAGCTGGCTGAGCACCGTTTTATTGCCGGTGATGAATACACCATTGCCGATATCGCGATTTGGCCGTGGTACGGCAATCTGGTGCGCAACGATCAGTATGGCGCCGCTGAATTCCTCGACGTGGGCAGCTATCAGCACGTGCAGCGTTGGGCAGAAGAGATTGAAAATCGTCCGGCGGTTCAGCGTGGCCGTAAGGTCAACCGCACCTGGGGCGAGCCGTCAGAGCAGCTGCATGAACGTCATGACGCTGCCGATTTCGATACCAACACCGAAGATAAACGCGGCAAATAAGCCGGTTACCCGGCTAAGGCCGGGTTTCTTTTACTCCTTCGTCACCGCCGTTTTACTCACCTGATCGTAATAGAGCATGGTGGCGCCAATGCCCTGCGCCGCTCCCTGCACGTTATCCCGCAACGCCACCAGTTTTTTCCCCTGCAGCATCACCACATAAGGTGAGTTCTGTTGCACTTCAGTTTGCAACGTCCGATAGCGCTCACGCCGCTGTGCCACATCGCTTTCCGCCGCCGCCGCGCGCGTCTGCTGGCTGAGCGCAGGAATAGTCCAGCCGACGCGCCAGGCGAGGGTTTTTGGCCCGTTGGGCACGTTATAGGCAAAGGTGCTGGCGTTGGTGTTGGGATCGATATAGTCCGCGCCCCAATAGGTGAAGATTGCCTGGAAATTGCGGGCGCGCATTTTGCCCCACAGATCCGCTTCCGCCACCGGTTGAATATCGATATGGATATCCGCCTGGGCAAAGCTCGCCTGCAACGCCTGCGCTACGTCGGTATAAGGCGGCTGATTGGTGACCGTCAGGCTGAAATGTGTGCCGGGTTTGATACCCGCCTGCTGCAGAATCGCTTTCGCTTTCGCCACATCAAGATGAAATGGCGTAGTGGTCAGCGCGCCATCAAAGCCCTGCGGCAGAAAAGCCTGATGCACCTGATACTGGCCTTTCAGCAACTGCGTTGACAGGCTGTCATAATCCACCAGCCAGCGCGCCGCCTGCCACAGTGCAGGATTGCCCAGCCCCGCCTGCTGCGTGTTAAACCCGAGGTAATAGATCAGGCTGGAAGGAAAGGCCTCAATTCTGACGCCAGGGCGCTGCCTCAGCGCATCAAACTGATCGGCACCCAGTTCATAGGCCACATCGGCATCGCCCTGCTCCAGCAACAGACGTCGCGAGCCTGAATCGCTAACGCCTTTCAGAATCACGCGTTTCAGCGCGGGCTTCGGTTGCGCATGCGGGCTCGCCTCCAGCACCAGCGCCTGCTGCGGCGCAAAGCTGCGAATGGCATAGGCGGCGCTGCCCGCCGAATGGGTACGCAGCCAGCCGTTGCCGTAGTCATTGTTACTGGCATGCTGCTGCGCCAGCTTCGCATCAACAATCGACGCTACCGGCGATGACAGCAGACGCAGCGCCAGATCGCGACCAATCGGCGCCACCCAGCGAATCTCCAGCTGATGATCGTCAATGCGCGTGAACTGGGCGTCGATGTTATCGGCAGTCCAGCCAAATTCGCCGAGGATAAACGCCGGGGTTTTGTTGAGCTTGATAGCGCGCGTGAGTGAGAAAATGATATCGCTGGCGGTCACCGGATTGCCGCTGGCAAAGGTCGCCTGAGGATTAAGCTGAATGCGCAGGCTGTGCGCGCTGTTGCCCGGTTGCCATGAGGTGGCCAGCTCGGCGGCGAGCTTTTGCTGATCGTGGCGATCGGCCTGCACCAGCCGCTGATAGATATTAATCAAACTGCCGGTGCTGACCGTTTCGAAGCTTTCCGCCGGATCGAAACTGATAATGCCATCCAGCGGAATGGCCACCACCAGCGTATCAGCAGGCGTTGCCGCCTGCACCGCGCTGGTAGTTAACAGCGCGGAAGTCACTAAAAACGATAAAATTTTACGCATATTCACTGTCCTGGCAGCCCATGTTCCCCGACTATAGAGGGAAGCGGCTAACGCAGAAATGCGTCTTTCAGCAATCGAATGCCAGAATCAGGCTAAGCCTGCGGCCTGAAGCGGAATTATGAGAGATCGTGCAGCGCTTTTTGCAGCGGGTCGCCGAGCTGCAATTCACTGAATTCCACCTCCAGCCCCTGCCTTTCCGGCGAGCAGCACATTACGCCGACAAAACGCGCCGCGTTGCCTGGCCAGGGAGCCAGACGCAGCAACGGCCAGCTGACGCCGTCGCAGGAGTATTGAATACGCAGCGCCTCATCTATCAGCGTCACCCGCATCCAGAACTGCCGCGCATCGCCCGGAAAAATGCCGGTGGACCAGTCGGAAAACTCACGGGTCACCACGCAGCCGATCGCCGGTGCGCCGTCGTTAAACTCAATGCCTGCCTTGACCCAGTGCTGCTCATCATCACGGATAAAAATGCCCGCCTGGTCGTAAAGCTGACGGAAATCCGCGCGAATTTTCACCTGCAACGTAAAATCGCCGTTGACCGCGTAGCCGCAGGCGTGGCCGGAGTGCCGCGAAAAGCCATAATAGGTTTTGAGCCAGAAATCGGTGTTGGCGTCGGTGGTGACCACCAGCCGATCGGCCTGCTGCTCGACCACGGCCGGTCGGTTAATCCAGCGATGATCGCCGGCGGTGAAGGTCTTAATGGTTTGCATGAGCGATCCTGTTGATGTGCAGGATGAACGTCACGCCCGCGCGCTAAACATGCGCGGCGGGCGAAGAATCACATGGCTTAGCTGACAATTCGACCAGCCGCCATGCGCGCTGCACGATCGCACATATGGTCGATCACATCTGGATCATGGCTCACCAAAATCATCGTCAGCTTATCGCGCTGTTTCAGTTCATTGAGCAGATTCAAAATTTCCGCCTGCACCGACATATCCAGCGCGGAGGTAGGCTCATCCAGCAGCAGCACTTTTGGCTCCAGCAGCAGCGCGCGCACGATGGCCACGCGCTGACGCTGGCCGCCGGAAAGCTGATGCGGATAGCGATCGGCCAGCGCCGGGTCCAGCCCGACGTGCTGGAAACCGCGATCGATGCGTTCGTTGATGTTATCGCGCTTCAGCAGCTTTAGCGGTTCTGCCAGCGTGCGGCGCAGGCGGTGACGCGGATGCAGCGACGCATAGGGATCCTGAAACACCATCTGCACTTCGCGACGCAGATCGCCGGTGAAATCTTTGCCCGGCTGCGCCTGGTGACCGGCCAGCTGCATGTTGCCCTGCCAGTGCGGATTCAGTCCGGCCATCACCCACAGCAGCGACGATTTGCCGCAGCCTGACGGCCCGACCAGGCCAAAGCACTCGCCGGGTTCGATAGTCAGCGATACATCATGCACCACGGTGCGCAGTTCATAGCCGTGGCGATGCGACACGCTGACGTCCTGCAGCTTAATCATGCTCATGCGGCAGCACCTCCAGCGCGGCGCGATCCAGCACCGGCAATGTTTGCCCGTGCGTGGCTTTGCTCGGACGACAGGACCACAGCGTGCGCGTATAAGGATGCGTCGCCCGCGGCAGTTCAGCGGCCGGCAGCGTATCGATGATTCGTCCTTTGTACATCACCATCACCCGCTCACAATGTTCTGACACCTGCTGCAGATCGTGACTGATCAGCAGCAGGCCCATGTTGCGCTCTTCTACCAGACGGCGAATCAGCGCCAGCACCTGATCGCGCATGGCGTGATCGAGCGCGGAAGTCGGCTCATCGGCAATCAGGAACTGCGGATCGGCCACCAGCGCAATCGCCAGCATCACGCGCTGACCCATACCGCCCGATAGCTGGTGCGGATAACGGGTCATCAGCTGCGCAGGCTGCGGCAGGCCAACGGCATCCAGCATCGCCAGCACCTTTTCGCGGCGCTCGGCGCGGCTGAAACGCTGATGCAGCTTCAATGGCTCTTCCACCTGCCAGCCAATGGTGCGCGTCGGGTTCAGGGCATATTTTGGATCCTGCATCACCATCGCCAGTTGGCTACCGCGCAGCTGACTCCAGCGTTTTTCGCTGAGGTTCAGCGCATTTTCACCGGCGATGTTCAGCGTCCGCGCCTGTAGCTGTAACGAAGGTGCCAGCAACCCCATCAGCGTACGGGCGGTCAGGGATTTTCCCGATCCCGATTCGCCAACCAGCGCCACACGCTCGCGACCCAGCGTAAACGACAGCGGGTGCACCAGCGGCGTGTCGCCGTCGTTAATCGTCAGGCGATCCGCGACGATCAGCGGTTGATGTTCAGTTGCCATGACGGGTATCCAGTCGATCACGCAGGCCGTCGCCGGTGAGGTTAAACGCCAGGCTGGCAAACAGAATCGCGCCACCCGGTGCGGCGGCGACCCACCACTGATCAAAAATTACTTTACTGCCTTCGGCAACCATTGCGCCCCACTCCGCCGTGGGCGGCTGAACGCCCATGCCAAGAAAGCCGAGACCCGCCGCCGACAGAATAATCCCGCCGAGGCTTAACGCCGCGCGCACCACTGCGCTCGGCATACAAAGTGGCAAAATATGGCCGAACATCAGCCGGATGCCGGTAATGCCCTGCATGCGGGCCGCGGCCAGATAGTCGCTGCGACGCAGCGCCAGCGTTTCAGCGCGCGCCTGGCGGGCAAACGGCGGCCAGCTGGTTAACGCCAGCGCCAGTGCGCCGTTTAACAGCCCAGGGCCGAGCATCGCCACCAGCGCCAGCGCAATCACCAGATTCGGCAGCGAAAGAAAGATATCGGTAATGCGCATCAGCACGCGTTCGGTCCAGCCGCCCACGTAACCCGCAGTGATGCCGATCAGCAGCCCAGCCGGAATGGTCAGCAGCAGAATCAGCGACACCAGCAGCAGCGTTGGCCGCGTGCCGTAAATCACCCGCGACAGCAGATCGCGACCAAAGCCGTCGGTGCCAAACCAGTGCGCAGCATCTGGCGGCATCAGGCGCGACGCCATCATCTGCGCGTTGGGCTGATAAGGTGCCAGCAGCGGTGCCAACAGCGCGGTAAGCAGTAAAATCGCCACCAGCGTCACGCCAATAATCAGCGTAACGTTGCGCCGACGGCGACGGCGACGAACCGGCATTGCCGGTTCAGCATCGGATAAATGTTGCGTCATCGGGTTCTCGGATCGGTTAAATAGGTAAGCGCATCAGCCAGCGTGTTCAGTAACACGAAGCAGCCGCCAATCAGCAGCGTCGAGCCGAGGATAGCCGGAACGTCAGAAGAGAACAGCGCGGTGGTCAGATAACGTCCCACGCCCGGCCAGGCGAACACAGTTTCGGTCAGCACCGACCCTTCCAGCAGCGTGGCGTAGGAGAGCGCCAGCACGGTAATCAGCGTACCGAGCACGTTAGGAAAGATATGCAGCAACAGAATACGGACCCGGCCCGCGCCTTTCGCCCGCGCCAGCGTTACATACTCTTTGTTGCTCTCTTCCAGCAGCGCAGCGCGCAACAAACGCGTGATGCCCGCCATCGACAGCATGCCCAACACCACCACCGGCAGCCACAGATGCGCCAGCGCATTGCGGAACATTTCCGGATCGCCGGAAAGCCAGCTGTCGATCAGCACAAAGCCGGTTTTTGGCTCCATGGTGTAAATCCAGATGTCATCCAGGCGCCCCGGTCCGGCAGACCAGTGCAGCACCGCGTAAAACAGCAGCAGCCCAAGCAGGCCAAGCCAGAACACCGGCACCGAATAGCCCAGCAGCGACACCAGCCGCGCCAGATTATCCAGCACGCTGCCCGGCTTCCACGCCGCCAGCAGCGCCAGCGTAATGCCAAACACCGCGCCGAAGATCATCGCACAGCTGGCCAGCTCAATGGTGGCCGGAAAGGTACGTGCCAAATCGCTGAGCACCGGCTGATTGGTGATATGCGAGATGCCAAGATCACCACGCGCAAGATGCTCAAGGTAGCGCCAGAACTGCACCGGCAGCGGCTGATCCAGCCCTAAATCGTGACGCACCTGTTGATAGGTCGATTCGCTGGCGTGATCGCCCGCCACCTGCAGCACCGGATCGACCGGCGAGAGATGCGACAGCATGAAGGTAAAGGCGAGCAGGCCGATCAGCGTCACCAGCAGCGATAAAATGCTGGTGAGCAGTCGGCCACCGCTGCGCCAGAAACGCCGGGCGAACCCGGCTTCCGCTAACGTTGATGCCATTACTTACTAACCTGGCTGTAATAAACCATATCCGGGTTGATGCCCTGCACGTAGCCTTTGAGGTTGTCGCGCATGGCGATCAGGTTGCGCGCCTGCAGGCCAATCACATACGGCGACTGCTTCTGCACTTCACGCTGCATGTTTTCATACAGCTCAATGCGCTTCGCCTTATCGCTTTCGGCGGTGGCCGCCAGCGTCTGCTTGCTCAGCTCAGGAATGTGCCAGTTCGAGCGCCAGGCCAGCGTTTTGCTGCCATCTTCCGGGTTGTAGGCGAACGCGGCGGCGTTGGTGTTCGGATCAAAATAGTCCGCGCCCCAGGCGTTAAGCGTCGCTTCATACTTGTGCGCTTTCACGTTGGTGGCCACTTCGGTGCTCAGGCCGGGAATCAGCTCGATCTTCACGCCGCCGCGGGCAAAGCTGCCCTGCAACGCCTGCGCGATATCGAGGTAAGGCGGCTGGTTGCTGACTGCCAGCTTAAAGCTGACGTTGGTCAGGCCCGCTTTCTTCAGGATCGCCTTCGCTTTTTCCGGATCGTATTGATATGGATTGTCATTCAGCGCGCCCAGGAAGCCTTCCGGCAGGAAAGACTGGTGCACCTGGAACTGACCTTTCAGCAGATCGTTAGCGATACCTTTGTAATCAAACAGGTAGCGCGACGCTTCCCACAGCGCCGGGTTTTTCAGCGCGGGCTGGGCATCGATATTGAACTGCATGTAATAAAGAGACGCCATCGGCACGGCGAGGGTTTTCACGCCCGCTTTGCTCTTCAGCGCAGCCATCTGATCGGCACCAAGGTTACGTGCGATATCGGCATCGCCCTGCTCCAGCAGCAGACGACGCGCGGCTGGCTCCGGCACGTTTTTAATCAGCACATTTTTCAGCTTCGGCGCGCCGCCCGGTGAGGTTGGGTTGGCGCTGAGTAGCACCACTTCATGCGGCACAAAGCGACGGATCTGGTACGCACCGCTACCCGCTGAATGCGCGGCCAGCCATTTGTTACCCAAGTCACCCTTCTGCTCGTTCGCCATCACCGTTTTCTCATCGACAATCGACGAGACCGGCGCTGCCAGCAGGCTCAGCACATACGTTGGGCTGACGTTGGCATCCCAGCTGATCTGCACATGCTGGTCATCAATTTTCTTCAGATGACTGTCAACGTTCTCTTTGCTCCAGCCGAGCTGCGTCAAAATAAATGAAGGATCCAGGTTTAGCTTCACCACGCGTGACAGCGAGAAAATCACATCTTCGGCACGCAGCGGATTGCCGGAGGCAAATTTTGCTCCGTCGCGCAGCGTTACGGTCAGGCTGCGGTTATCGCTGCCCGCTTCCCAGCTGCTGGCCAGCGTCGGCTTAAGATCGGTGGGGTTGGCCGGATCGGGCTGCACCAGCCGTTGATAGAGGTTGGTGAACGCCTGAACCGCGGTCAGTTCGAAGCCTTCCGCCGGATCAAAGCTGCTGGAGTCATCGATAGACTGGGCAATCACCAGCGTATCGGCCGGTGTGGCTGCCTGAGCAGCAAAAGCAGTGCCAAGCGCTAACGCCAGCACGGTCGGAGCGAAAAGTTTCATGACGTTTCCTTACAGAACAATTTTGGCGAGTGTATGTGAACTACACTTCTAACAATAGTTGATTATTGGCTATGGTTATTCCTGAAGATTATAAGCCCGCAGAAAAGGTTATAAATGTTAAGGCGGACTGAACCGTTTCGCGCCATTTCTTAATGGTACTGCGCGGCGGTTTATCATTGTTAACCCGCTGAGCGGTTGATGAAAATAACAGCGCGGCACCAGATTATTCTGTATATCGCTGGCCGCAATGTCGCTATCGGTGCGCTGGGCTACTGGCGTGTTATCACCCATTGCGGGTTGGCCCCCCGGAAAATAGAGGCCAGCAAATGCCACTATTCAGCGATACACCCGCTTATAGATGGCTTTTGCTTATTGAAGTCGCCTTATTCTGAAAAGCATCCGCTGGCCTCAATGACCATTAATATTCCCGTCTCGTTTCGCGCTGCGGGTAATGCTTTTACCCTTGCCGCCGCGCCGCCGTCCGCCTGGCATCATGTCATTGCTGCGGTAGTGTGAATGCCGCCTCGTCTCTCTGCCAAAGCACATTTCAGGGATTGGTTAGCACTATTCCTTGTTTAAAAAAATGCGCCCCGCATTTGATGATGTTCGTCACACAACATCATCTGAAAGAGTGAATCGTGATCATGCCGCAGAGACGTCTTTTTACCCTGTCCAGCCTGGTTCTGGCCTCAGGCTTATCCTTTATTGTTGCGGGTCAGGCCGCTGCTGAGACGGCGGTGAAAGGCGGCACGCTGATTTATCTGGAACAGCAGGCGCACACCACGCTCTATCCCCCGGCGGGCGGCTTCTATCCGAATGGCGGCCTGCTCAACCAGATTACCGATAAGCTCACCTGGCAAAACCCGGAAACGCTGCAGGTAGAACCCTGGATTGCCGACAGCTGGAGCAGCAACGCCGATAAAACCGAGTACACCTTCCACATCCGGCCCGGCGTCACTTTTTCTGACGGCACGCCGCTGGACGCTAACGCGGTGGCTAAAAACTTCGATGTCTATGGCCTCGGTGATAAGGCGCGTCGGTTGCCGGTTTCCGAAGTGATCAATAATTACGATCACAGCGAAGTGATCGACGCGCAAACGGTGAAGTTCTACTTCAAAAAATCATCTCCCGGTTTCCTGCAGGGCACCGCCACCATTGGTTCAGGCCTGGTATCGCTGAGCACGCTGGCGCGCAACTTTGATCAGCTGGGCGATGCGCGGCATATCATCGGCTCCGGTCCTTTTGTGGTCAGCGATGAAAAGCTGGGCCGCGAAGTCGATCTGGTGGCGCGTAAAGGCTACCAATGGGGCCCGAAAAACCTCACGCAGCAGGGACCAGCGAACCTTGATGGCATCAAGATTATTGTCACGCCGGAAGACAGCGTGCGCATCGGCGCGCTGCTGGCAGGCCAGGCAGATTTTATTCGTCAGGTGCAGGCTTATGATGAGAAGCAGGCCAGCGAGCAAAAATTTCCGCTCTACGCAGCGCCCACCCGTGGCGTGAATGACAGCCTGAGCTTTCGCCCGGATAACCCGCTGGTGGCGGAGTTAAAGGTCCGCCAGGCATTGCTGCACGCCACCGATGCCAGACAAATCGTCGATACCCTTTTCTCAGAAAACTACCCGGTTGCCACTTCGGTGATCGCCAAATCGGCGGCGGGTTATGTCGATCTCTCCGCCAGCCTGAACTATGACCCGGCGCGGGTAAAAACGCTGCTGGATGAGGCGGGCTGGAGGCCGGGCAGCGACGGTATTCGGGAAAAAGCGGGCAAAAAGCTGGCGCTGACCATCTACGAATCCCTGCCGCAACCGCAGAACAAAGAGGTGCTGCAGCTGATTGCGCAGCAGTGGAAACAGGTTGGCGTGCAACTCACGGTGAAAGCGGGCGATGCGGGCAGCAAGACGCTCGACAATCTGGATCCGCTGAAAACGCCGCTTACCGTGTCGGAAGTGGGCCGGGCCGATCCTGACGTGATCAAAAGTATGTTCTATCCCCTGAATCGTGATGCGCTGCTGCAAAAAGGCGGCTCGAGCAGCAAGGTGCAGCAGTTTCGTGATGACAAGCTCAATGCGTTGCTGGTGAACATCTCTACGGAAATCGATCCGGCGAAGCGCTTGCAGCTGGCCGGTGAGGCACAGCGTTACCTGCTGGATAACGCCTATGTGATTCCGGTGTTTGAAGAGCCCCAGGTTTTTGCCGGTGCGCCCTGGCTGAAAGGCGTGCGCTTTGAAGCGGTGGGCCGTCCAAGCTTCTACGGCGCCTGGCTGGAAAAACGTTAAGGCAGGAGAAACGGTGATGACGCGTTATCTGATACAACGAGCCGGACAGGCATTGCTGGTGCTGTGGGCGGCGTTTACCCTCTCTTTTATTCTGCTGCAGGTGCTGCCCGGCGACGCCATCCTGATTAAGTTTCAGAATCCCGATCTTGGCCTTAGCCCGGCGCAGATTGAAGAGATGCGCGACGCCTACGGCGCCAGCAATCCGATCTGGCAGCAATATCTGCACGCGCTGACGGCGATGCTGCACGGCGACGTCGGCTATTCGGTGCAGGCGGGCGTGCCGGTTAGCGAGCTGATTGCCAGCAACTTCCCCGCCACGCTGCGCCTCGCCGTGCCTGGCTTTCTGCTGGCCACGGTGATTGCCGCCGTAGTGGCCTTTAGCGCCAACCTCACCGCTTTTCGCTGGCTGAAAAATATTCTGCACTCGGTGCCGGCGCTGTTTATCTCGCTGCCGACCTTCTGGCTGGGTATTGCGCTGATTCAGATCTTCTCGTTTCAGCTGCGCTGGATCCCGGTGATCAATCCCGGTGAATGGCAGGGCCTGATCCTGCCGATCGTCACGCTGGCGGTGCCGATCTCCGCACCGCTGGCGCAGATCCTGCTGCGCAGTCTCGATGAGGTAAAAACCCAGCCTTTTGTCAGCGTTGCCCGCGCCAAAGGCGCCAGCCAGCGCTATGTGCTGTGGCACCACGTCACGCTGAACGCCATTTTACCGACGCTCACCATCGCCGGTCTGCTGCTCGGCGAACTGATTGCCGGGGCGCTGATTACCGAAACGGTTTTTGGCCTCAGCGGCCTTGGCCAGCTGATTCAGCAGGCGGTCAATAATCAGGACGTCGGCGTGCTACAGGCGGTAGTGATGATCTCTGCGGTCGGCTTCGTCGCCATTAACCTGTTAGTGGATATCCTGACGCCACTGATCGATCCCCGCCTGCATCTTTACGCCGGAGCCGCATCATGAGCCTTGTCGACTCTTCTGCATTTGCAAAAACCGCCACCGTCTGGCCGCGCCTGCGCGCCTGGCCGCCTGGCGTCGTTATCGCCTGGCTGGTGCTGTTGAGTGCGCTGCTAGCCGCTATCGCGCCGGGTCTGTTTACCGACTACAACGCCACCGAAGGCATTGCCGGTGCGCAGCGGCTGGCACCGCAGGCTGAGCACTGGCTCGGCACCGACCAGCTCGGCCGCGATCTGTTTGCCCGCCTGGTTTATGGCGCGTCGCATACCTTGTCGGGCGCGCTGATGGCGGTCACGGTGGGCCTGCTGGCGGGCAGCACGATCGGCGTACTGGCCGGTGCCATCGGCGGCAAAACGGAGAGTGTAATCCTGCGCCTGATGGATGTGTTACTGGCAATTCCCGGCCTGCTGCTGTCGCTTAGCGTCATTATCCTGCTCGGTTTTGGCACGGTTAACGCCGCCGTAGCGGTCGGTATCACCTCCATCGCCAGCTTCGCGCGGCTGGCGCGCGCCGAAGTGGTTCGCGTGCGCCACAGCGACTATGTTGAAGCCGCTTACGGCAGCGGCGGCACCTTTTTGACCGTGCTCTGGCGGCATATCCTGCCCAACTCGCTCTCGCCGGTGATCGCCTTTTCCGCCCTGCAGTTTGGCCAGGCGATCCTCGCCCTCTCCACCCTGAGTTTCCTCGGTTACGGCACGCCGCCGCCCACGCCGGAATGGGGGCTGCTGATTGCAGAAGGCCGCAACTATATCTCCACCGCCTGGTGGCTCACCACCTTTCCTGGCCTGGTGGTAGTGGCCGTGGTGCTCGCCACCAATCGCATCAGCAAACAGATGACCGGAGGTCGCCGATGAATTCACAGCCCGCACTGGCGGTTGAACAGCTTTCTCTGAGCTACCGCGGCGACCATGGGTTGCAGCGCGTGGTACACAATGTCTCTTTTGACATTCATCCGGGTGAAATGGTGGCGCTGGTCGGCGAATCGGGCTCCGGCAAAACCACCACCGCGCAGGCGATTATCGGCCTGCTGGCAGAAAATGGCGTGCGGGATGCTGGCGTGCTGCGCTTTAACGGCGAGGATATCAGTCAGTGGTCGCAAAGCCGTCTAGACCGGCTACGCGGCGCGCAGATCAGCCTGATTCCGCAGGATCCCGGCAGCTCGCTCAATCCGATCAAAACCATTGGCGATCAGGTAGGTGAAATAATTAGCCTGCATCAGCGGCTCAGCCGCAAGGCGCGCGACGCACAGGTTCTCGCCCTGCTGGAACGGGTCGGTCTCAGCCATCCCGCTGAGCGGATGCGGCAGTATCCGCACCAGCTCTCCGGCGGCATGAAGCAACGCGTGCTGATCGCCATCGCTATCGCGCTACAACCGGCGCTGATCATTGCTGATGAGCCAACCAGCGCGCTGGATGTCACCGTGCAGCGCCGGATTCTCGATCTGATCGATACGCTGCGTCATGAATTCACCACCGCCGTGCTGTTTGTCACCCACGATCTGGCGCTGGCCGCCGAACGTGCCGATCGCATTATTGTGTTTCGTCACGGTGAGATTCAGGAGCAGGGAACGGCGCAGCAGATCGTGCACGCTCCGCAGAGCGACTATACGCGCCAGCTGTTCAACGACGTTAACGTGCTGGCTGCACAGCCGCTGCCCGCCGTCGGTGCGCCGCCCGCTATCGTGGTTGAGGCCATCAGCAAGCGGTTTGCGCTGGGCAACAGCCGCGCATCCGGGCTACAGGCGCTGAACCAGGTGAGCTTTCAGGTCGCGCGCGGCACCACGCATGCGCTGGTGGGTGAATCCGGCTCCGGCAAAACCACGCTGGCACGCATTCTGCTCGGATTTGAACAGGCGGATAGCGGCTCTGTGCGGCTTGACGATGCTGAACTCACCGCGCTAAGTGGCGAGGCCCGGCGTCAGTTGCGGCAAAGGATCCAGCTGGTTTACCAAAACCCGTTTGCCTCGCTGGATCCTTCACAAACCCTCTACAACATTATCGAAGAACCGTTGCTGAACTTTGCCCCGCTCTCCGCCGCGCTACGCCGTGAACGGGTTGAAGCGGTAGCCGCTCGCGTCGCCCTGCCGCTGGCCCTGCTCCGTCGCAAGCCGCGCGAGCTGTCGGGTGGACAACGGCAGCGGGTGGCCATCGCTCGCGCGCTGGTGTTGCAGCCCGCCATTCTGGTGCTCGATGAAGCGACATCGGCGCTGGATGCCACGGTGCAGGCGCAAATCCTGCGGCTGCTGCTGGAGCTTCAACAGCAGCTCGGTCTGACCTATCTGTTTATCACGCACGATCTTGCGACCGTGCGGCGCATCGCACACAGCGCCACGGTATTACGCGCAGGCGAAGTGGTGGAGAGCGGCGACGTTGCCCGTCTGTTTTCCGCTCCGCAGAACGACTATACCCGCGCGCTGCTTGCCGCCATTCCTGCCATCACGCAACCCGGGGAGATTCCGGCATGAACCCGCCACGTTTAGGTTTTTTTACTCGCCTGCTGGATAAGGCTTCGCCACAGCGGCGCTATCAGCTGGCTATCGAACAGATACAGCAGGCGGAGCGCGTTGGCTTCGATACCGCCTGGATCGCGCAGCACCACTTTCACGAACATGAGGGCGGTCTGCCTGCGCCGCTGCTGTTTCTGGCCTCGGTTGCGGCGCAAACCAGCCGCATTCGGCTCGGCACCGCGATCATTACCCTGCCGCTGGAACATCCGCTACGAGTGGCTGAGGATGCCGCCGTGCTCGATTTGCTCGCGAATGGCAGGCTGGAACTGGGACTGGGATCGGGCGGCACACCCACCTCCTTTTTGCCTTTCTCTCTGACCAGCGAGCAGCGCGGCGCTGTCTTTACCCGCCACCTTGAGACGATGTTGTCGGCGTTTCGCGGCGATACCCTCGCCCATGCCGACAACCGGCTTTATCCGCCAGCACCCCAGCTGGCATCACGCCTGTGGATTGCCACCTTTTCGGCGGAAGGCGCCGCACGGGCTGGCGCGGCAGGCCATGGCTTAATGCTGTCACGTACGCAGCCGCGGCCTGCCAGTCAGCCCGATCTGCCGCTGGATGCGCTACAAAACCCGATCGTTGACGCCTATCTTGCGGCGCTGCCGGCCGGCATCGAACCGCGCATTCTGGCTTCACGTACCGCCTTTGTGACCGACAGTCGGGAGCAGGCGCGTCAGCGCGCACTGCCGGGACTGCGACAGCAGGCGCAACAGCATCAGGCGCTGGGACACCGGCTGCCCGGCGACAATCTGGATGCCTGGATCGCCGCGTTCGATGTGCATCTCGGCGCACCAGAGGATGTCATCGCCTCGCTGCAACGCGACAGTGTGCTGAGACGTGCCACCGATATCTCTTTCCAGGTTCATTCTATCGATCCGCCGCACGCGGAAATTTTGCACTCTATTACACGTCTGGCTACCGACGTGGCGCCCGCCCTTGGCTGGTCGCCCGCGGCATCCGGCCTGCTGACAGGAGAATATGCATGACCGACCACCACGATCTGTTAGCTACGCTGGCAGAGATTGCCCCCGATTCTGCGCTGGCGCAGGCTCGCCAACAGCGCCACGCCGCTACCGAACATACTCAGGGCAGCTATCTGGCGCTGTTCGGCGATGATGCAACTATTTTGCCGCGGGCCCTGCGCTTTGCCGTCGCCAGACAGGTTGCCGAGTGGCATCAACAGCCGGAGCTGGCACAGCATTATGCCCGCCACGCGGGCGACGATCCGCGCCTGGCGGACGCCACTGACTTTGCGGAACGCCTGACCTTTCGTCCGGTAAGCGCCACGCCGCAACATCTCATTGCGCTACAACAGGCTGGCTGGAGCGACGATGAGATCGTCACGCTGGCGCAGCTGGTGGCGTTTATCGCCTGTCAGAGCCGCCTGCTTAGCGGGTATCGCCTGATTCAGGCGCAGGCGCAGCCCGAACAGAAAACACCGGCGGTGGCGGGCCACTGGCATACGCAGCCGCATACCCACAGCGGTAAACCCGCGCCGGTAGTTTTTACCCAGGCGCCGCTGGGCTGGGAACCCTGGATCGCCCCGAAACCGCTGGCGGACTTCAGCGCCGATCAGCAGGCGATACTGGCGCGATTCGGTCACACCGATTCGGATTACTTTCGTCTGCTGGGTCGTAACCTGCCGGTACTGGAGCAGCGCACGCTAACCGATAAAGGTATTTTTTATACGCCAGGCGGCCTGCCGCGCGCTGAACGCGAACTGGCGGCCACCGTCGCCAGCAAGGTTAACGGCTGTATTTATTGCGCATCCGTGCATGCCCGCAAGGCCAGCCAGCTGGCAAAACAGCCTGATGCGGTGGAGCGGCTGCTGGCCGTATCGCCCGGTCAGCCCCTTGAGCAGGCACAATCTCCACGCTGGCAGGCGGAGATCGCTTTCGCCGCCGCGCTGTCGGCAACCCCAGCCGTGGCGAATGTTGCCCAGATTAACGCGCTGCGCGAACAGGGTCTGGATACGCTGGCGCTGCTTGATTTGGTGCAGGCCACCGCTTTTTTTGCCTGGGCAAATCGGCTGATGTTGACCCTCGGTGAACCCTTTACGCAGGAGAATCTGTTATGAGCCTTACGCTGGAAAATCAGCTCATCCACTGGCGGCGCGAACTGCATCAGTACCCGGAGCTGTCCGATCAGGAGTTTGCCACCACGGCACGCATTCAGCGCTGGCTGGATGCAGCAGGCATTAAACGTCTCGATTACGGCCTGAAAACCGGCGTGGTAGCTGAAATCGGTGCCGGTGAGCCGCTGATCGCGCTGCGCGCCGATATTGACGCCCTGCCGATTGAAGAAACCACCGGCCAGCCTTTTGCCTCGCAACAGCCGGGCGTAATGCACGCCTGCGGCCATGATCTGCACACGTCAGTCATGCTGGGTGCGGCCCAGCTGCTCAAGGCGCGCGAGCACAGCCTGCCAGGCCGGGTGCGCATACTTTTCCAGCCCGCCGAGGAGATTTTTACCGGTGCGCAGCAGCTGATCGATGCCGGGGCGCTGGACGGCGTGCAGGCTATTTTCGGCATGCACAACGCGCCTGACTACCCGCTCGGCACCCTGAAAACACGCGGCGGTGCTTTTTATGCCAATGTCGATCGCTTCGTGATTCGGGTGACCGGCAAAGGTGCGCACGCGGCGCGGCCGCAGGAAGGCGTTGACGCTATCGTGATTGCCAGCCAGATCGTCGGGGCGTTACAAACCCTGCCCAGCCGTCAGGTCAGCTCGCTGGAATCGCTGGTGGTCAGCGTGACGCGCATCAGCGGTGGCAACACCTGGAACGTCCTACCCGGCACTGTAGAACTGGAAGGCACCGTGCGCACCCACAACAGCGCGCTGCGCGAGACCATTCCCCAGCGGATCCGTCAGTTGATCGAAGGTATCAGCGCGGCGTCCGGTGCGCAGGCGGTGCTGGAATGGCAGGCGGGTCCACCGGCGCTGATCAATACGCCCCACTGGGCGACGTTCTGCCAGCAGGTCGCGCGCCACAGCGGCTATCAGGTTGAAGACGCCACGCTACAGATGGGCGGTGAAGATTTTGCTGACTATCTGCGGGTCATCCCCGGCGCCTTTGTTAGCATTGGCAGCGCCAGCGAGTATGGCTTGCACCATCCGGGCTTCGATCCCAGTGAGGCATTGCTTGCCCCGGCGGCCCGCTATTTTGATCGCCTGGCGGGCGATGCGCTGGCGGCCATTGTTGAGCCAGCCGCTGCGCTGGCCGATGCCGAATGATTGAGGAGTTGCCCATGTCAGAACTGATACCGGTGCTTGATCACGTGGTGATTAACGTCGCCGACCAACTTGATGAGGCCAGTGCGCTGTTTCGCCGCCTTGGTTTCCAACTCAGCGAGCGCGGCCATCACTCGCTTGGCAGCAGCAATCATCTGGCCGTTTTCAATCAAAATTATCTTGAGCTGCTCGGCTGGGAAAATGATCGCGGCACGCTGCGCCAGGATCTGTGGCAGTCACCGCGCGGGCTAAGCGGCCTGGTCTGGAAAACCGACGATGCCGACGCTGTCTGGCAGCATTTACAACAGACCGATCTGGCTGGCGATCCGCCTGCCGCCTTTTTTCGCCCGGTGACGCTGCCAGATGGTCGCCAACAGGAAGCGCGTTTCCGCACCACGCGGCTGCGCGCCGATCGGGTGCCGGGCGGCCGCAGCTTTTTTTGTCAGCACCTGACGCCAGAGGCGGTATGGCAACCCGCCTGGCAGCAGCACGCCAACGGCGTTACCGATATCGATCGCTTTGTCATTGTTGCCGATCGCCCTGATGATGCGGCGACGGTATACGGTCAACTGTTCTCTGCGCAGCGGCTGCAACCAATAAGTGGTGGCCTGCGTTTGCAGGCTGGCGTGGCGGAGATTCAGTTCATTACGCCGAACCAGGCGCAGCGTGACGGCGTGGCGCTGCCAACGCATTATGATGGCTCACCGCGCATGACCGCGCTCGGGCTAAAAACCCGCTCGCGGGAGGCGGTGCGCACCCAGCTGAAGCGCAACGATATCGCCTTTCGCGAACGCGATGGCGAGATTGAGGTAGGGCCGCTGGCCGGACTGGAGACGACGCTGTTTTTTCATCAGTAGCGCCGTGCGCCGTTATTCGGCGCTTTCCAGCTTCTGCCGCCGCCGCAGGTGCGGGAACAACACCATCCAGACGCCAACCACTACCAGCGTGCCGATACCGCCGATCGCCGCGGCGGGTGCCGCCCCGATCCATGCCGCCAGCATGCCTGATTCGAACTCACCCAGCTGATTGGAAGTATTAATAAAGATAGAGTTAACCGCGTTGACCCGACCGCGCATGTCGTCCGGCGTATCAAGCTGCACCAGCGAACCGCGAATCACCATGCTGATCATATCAAAGCCGCCCAGCGCGAACAGCGCCAGCAGCGATAGCCAGAGCTGAGTCGACAAGGCAAACAGCAGCGTGGCGATGCCAAATCCCGCCACTGAACCAAACATGATCATACCCACATGGCGATCGAGCTTATTACGGCTGAGCCAGAAACCCACCAGCAGCGCGCCCACCGAAGGCGCACCGCGCAGCATGCCCAATCCCCATGGACCGGTGTGCAAAATGTCTTTAGCAAAAATAGGCAATAGCGCCGTGGCGCCGCCGAGCAGTACCGCAAATAGATCAAGAGAGATGACGCCCAGCACGTCACGGCGCTCACGGATAAAGCGTACCCCGGCAAACAGCGTGGTGACATTCATCGGTAAACGAGGCTGCTGCGGCCGCTCATAACGCAGGATTTTTACCATCGCCATCGAGATGAGATAAAACAGCGCCGCCACGCTGTAAACCACGTGCGGCCCGGCGACGTAGAGCAAGCCGCCCAGCGTTGGTCCGGCAATCACCGCCGTTTGCGTTGAGACCGCGCTGGCTGCGGTGGCGCGCGCAAGGATCGCGGGCGGCACCAGCGACGGCAGCATTGAGGTCATCGACGGCCCTTCCAGCGCTTTCGCTACCGAAAACAGAAATACCAGCGCCAGCAGCGTGATCTGGTCAGCATGGTGCAGCAATGACACCGCCACCAGCGCCGCTGTTGCCGTCAGCTCAACCAGCTGCGCTACCAGCACGATGCGACGGCGATCGCGCTGATCGGCCAGATGGCCGGCCGGTAACGCGAGGATCACAGACGGCATAAACTGCATCAGGCCAATCAGGCCAAGCGCCATCGCGCTGTTGGTGATGGCATAGATTTGCCAACTCACCGCCACGGAGAGCATCTGAAAAGCAAACGAAGAGCAGGTGCGCGCCAGCCAGAAAGCCACAAACGCCCGATGGCGCAGCAGCGATTCCTCGCCCGACGTGGAAGGTAAGGCCATAGTGTATCCCGTCATCTCATCAAAGTGGTTGCCCGCGCGTTGTGCTCAGCGCGCAGCGTTTCTTTTTATTGTGCTGCACATTGTCGCTGGCATAACGGCTAAAATGATAAGCGTTGTTATTGTTTTAAGTGAAATTAAATTAATCATTAGTTTCGACTGGCCCTAAAAAAACTCACTCGTGATACCGGTAACCATTATTATTTTTAGCGGCCAGAAAAAAGGGTGATCTTGTTGCGCAAACTGTTCTATATTTCCTCCAGAAATGCGTGGTCGTGCCATAACGTCATATACCGCTGCGACCATGACTCCATTATTTTTCCGGTTTTTTCATAACTTTAGATGAGCCCATTTTGCAATCCTCTTTAATTACCGAAGTCGTTACCTCTTTTGGCAGCGACAAGGCCAGCCTGTGCTTTCCCGGATGTTTGCAGCGTTGCCAGGCTATTGGCGACGCCGTTGACGTAGCACGCGATATTATGGCGCGCCCACATCGTGCCGTTTCGCAGGCGGACGTAATTATTCTGCCGGTCAATCTTCAGCATCTTCACTGGATAAGCGCCATTGCCAGCGAAATGGCTGCCGCCTCGTTACGGGTTAATTTCGCCGTTAATTATCAACACCTTCACCACCAACCCCAGCAGCTTCAGCAGCTGGCGCAGGCGCACTCGTTGTGGCTCTATGATTTTGCCGAACGGGAAACGGACTGGGATCAGATAAAAGCCTTTCCTTTTACCGGCGTGGTAATTAACCACGCGTTCTTTGCGGATAATTATCGTAAGTTTAGCTTTCCTTATTTACTGGAACATTTTCGCGATCAACAAGCGGAGGTTATTATTCGCAGTCGGGAATTACCGTTAAATCAGGTTGATTGTGCTGCGCTGAATTTAACCGGCTGGCAGCAACAGGTTGCCGATACGCTTTTTAATTAAACACTCACCGATTTAAACGCTTTGTCGTTGGGCTTGTAGCCCCTGAGACAGCGCCATATCAGCTGGTTCTCCCTACAAAATGTTGCGCTAATTACTAACAGCGGACATTTTCGCTAAAAAAAACAAACCATAAAAATTGTCTTAATATAAAATAACCATAACTGGAATGTTTTCTCATCGGAAGAGAAAAATAAACGCCTGACAGAACACCCGTACTTTATACATCGCAAACAATCTAATCGGTTGTTTTCAAAGTTATTATGGCAACTCAAACGAGGTTAATATTATGGGGAAAAGCTCCTCATCACTCGGCATTATTCGCGTGCTTACCGTGCTCTTTGCGGCACTGTGCGGCGCGTATTTGCTGATCGGTGGAATCTGGCTCACCGCCATCGGAGGCTCCTGGTACTACATTATCAGCGGCATTATTATGCTGATCGTAGCGGGACTGATCTGGCGGCGTAACAGCAACGCGCTGCTGCTTTATGCGCTGTTCCTGCTTGGCACCATGGCATGGGCCGTCTGGGAAGTCGGTTTCGACTTCTGGGCACTGGCACCGCGTTCTGACGTTATCGTGATCTTTGGCATCTGGCTGATTCTGCCTTTTGTTTACCGCGGCTTTATCGCCACCAGCAAAACGCCGGTGATGGCGATGGTTGTCAGCCTGGTGATCAGCGCTGGCGTGCTGGCCTATGCGGTGTTTAACGATCCACAGGAAATCAACGGTACGCTGCCATCCGCTGCGCAGGCGCCAGCTCAGGGCACCGTCCCTGCCGGTGACTGGCCAGCCTATGGCCGCACGCAGGAAGGCACCCGCTATTCCCCACTAACGCAGATCAACGAGAAAAACGTCAAGGATTTGCAGCAGGCGTGGAGCTTCCAGACCGGCGATCTGAAGACACCTAACGATCCGGGCGAAATCACCAACGAAGTGACGCCGATCAAAGTCAACGACACGCTTTATCTGTGTACCGCTCACCAGATTCTGTTTGCTCTGGATGCGAAAACCGGTAAGCAGAAGTGGAAATTCGATCCACAGCTGAAGCAGAACCCGACTTTCCAGCACATCACCTGCCGCGGCGTTTCGTATCATGAAACCCCAGCAGCGGCCGCTACGCCAGCAGGTACGCAGCCAGCACTGTGTGCTCGCCGCATTATTCTGCCGGTGAACGATGGTCGTCTCTATTCTCTGGATGCCGCTACCGGCGAGCGCTGCCCGGACTTCGCTAACAACGGCGAACTGGATCTGCAGCACAAACAGCCAGACCAGACCCCTGGCGCCTATGAGCCAACCTCGCCGCCAATCATCACCGATAAAGTGATTGTGATTGCGGGTGCGGTTACCGATAACTATTCAACCCGCGAGCCGTCAGGCGTTATCCGTGGTTTTGATGTGAACACCGGTGAACTGCTGTGGGCATTTGATCCCGGCGCGAAAGAGCCGAACAAGATCCCAGGCGAAGGCGAGCACTACACCTTCAACTCGCCAAACTCATGGGCACCGGCTGTCTATGATGCGAAGCTGGATATCGTTTACCTGCCTATGGGCGTGTCTACACCAGATATCTGGGGTGGCAACCGTACGCCAGAGCAAGAGCGTTATGCTAACAGCCTGCTGGCGCTGAATGCATCAACCGGTAAGCTAGTATGGTCTTATCAAACCGTTCACCACGATCTGTGGGATATGGACCTGCCTTCACAGCCAACGCTGGCTGACATCACCGACAAAAATGGCAACACCGTACCGGTGGTTTACGCCCCGGCGAAAACCGGTAACATTTTTGTGCTCGACCGTCGTGATGGCAAGCTGGTTGTACCGGCACCGGAAACGCCAGTACCGCAAGGCCCGGCTAAAGGCGATCGCCTTTCTCCAACCCAGCCTTACTCTGAGCTGACCTACCGTCCGAAGCAGAACCTGAGCGGCAAAGATATGTGGGGCGCCACGATGTTTGACCAGCTGGTCTGCCGTGTGATCTTCCACCGTCTGCGCTATGAAGGTCCGTTCACCCCGCCATCTGAGCAGGGTACGCTGGTCTTCCCTGGCAACCTCGGCATGTTTGAATGGGGCGGTATTGCCGTAGATACCGATCGTCAGATCGCGATTGCTAACCCAATGGCGCTGCCGTTCGTCTCCAAGCTGATTCCACGTGGTCCGGGCAATCCGATTGAGCCACCAGAAGGCAGCAAAGGCGGTTCCGGTACCGAGTCAGGTATTCAGCCACAGTACGGCGTGCCGTTTGGCGTTGAACTGAACCCGTTCCTGTCGCCGTTTGGCCTGCCGTGTAAGCAACCCGCCTGGGGCTATGTCTCTGCGGTTGACCTGAAAACCAATCAGGTTGTCTGGAAAAAACGTATCGGTACCGTTCGCGACAGCGCACCTGTGCCGATGCCGTTTAAACTCGGCATGCCAATGCTGGGTGGCCCGGTAACTACCGCCGGTAACGTCTTCTTTATCGCGGCTACCGCCGATAATTACCTGCGCGCATTCAGCACCAACACCGGTGAACTGCTGTGGCAGGGACGTCTGCCAGCAGGCGGCCAGGCAACGCCGATGACCTATGAAGTGGATGGCAAGCAGTACGTTGTTATCTCTGCTGGCGGTCACGGTTCGTTTGGTACCACCATGGGCGACCACATTATCGCCTACGCACTGCCAGACAATAAGTAACCTTTCCAACGGTAATAAGGGGCGATGATTCGCCCCTTTTTTTTCGCCTGCAATTTGGCTTTGGAGGCAAAAAGGGAAACGTTTGCGTTACTTTTGTGAGTTGAGTCACATTTGAGCGGAATCATCATGAAACAAACTTTGACAATCGTGATCAAAATCTATTTTCTATCGTCTGGATATGGGCACCCTACGTCAGCGCTGGCGTAACTCCCCCTCGGCGGCCAGCGGAAATGGCAGCAGCCTCCTCCCGACTCCCTGGGATTTCTTTTAAAACTGACTCCCGCACCCATAAGCGAGAGCGATAGCAAGTGGTCACTTTCATGAAAAATAAACTGATGATTGCAGGCGCGCTGTTGAGCATGTCATACAGCGGCGTTTCTCTGGCTGCCGGGCCTTCTGACCCGCAGTATGTTTCCGACTGGTGGCATCAGAGCGCCAACGTGGTGGGCAGCTATCACACGCGTTTTGGACCGCAGTTTAATAACGACGTTTATCTGGAATATGAAGCCTTCGCTCACAAAGACTGGTTCGATTTTTACGGCTATCTCGATCTGACCAACTTCTTTGGCGCGGGTAACAGCAACGCCAACGGCGTATTTGACCACGGCTCACCGATGTTTATGGAGATTGAGCCGCGCTTCTCGATCGACAAGCTGACCGGCACCAACCTGGCTTTTGGTCCGTTCAAAGAGTGGTACTTTGCCAACAACTATATTTACGATATGGGTCGCAACAGCGATAACCGCCAGAACACCTGGTATATGGGCCTCGGCACCGATATCGACACCCACAGCGACATTGGCCTCTCCCTGAACGTCTACGCCAAATACCAGTGGGAAAACTACGGCGCGCCAAACGAGAACAGCTGGGATGGCTATCGCTTCAAGGTGAAATACTTTGTGCCGATCACCCAACTGTGGGGCGGTAATCTTGGCTACGTTGGCTTTACCAACTTCGACTGGGGTTCTGACCTCAACGACAACGGCAACTCGACGCGCACCAGCAACTCTATCGCTTCCAGCCACATTCTCTCGCTTGCATACGATCACTGGCACTATTCGGCGGTGGCACGTTATTTCCACAATGGCGGACAGTGGGCAGACGGCAGCGAACTGGCCTTTGCCAACAATCGTGAAGTGAAATCAACCGGCTGGGGTTACTACCTGGTGGTGGGATACAACTTCTGATAAAGCGGCGTTGATGATACAGACTCCTCACCCTTTCCAGTGCGGAAACGGGTGAGGAAAACCACGTCTTACTCTGGTTTCAATACGTTAATGCGCCATGGAATACCGAACTTATCGATAAACATGGCAAAACCGCCTTCGGCCCAGAAGGTTTTCTGCCAGGTCGTGGTCACTTCACCACCGGCCGACAGTTTCTCAAACCAGGCTTTACCCTGCGCTTCATCTTCTGTCGCCAGGCTCACCGCGTAGCCAGCATGTGACGAAGCCGGGCCTTTATCGGTGTTGCCATCGCTCAGCATGATTTCGCCTTCGCCAATGCGCAGACGAGCATGCATGATTTTTTCTGGTGGCTGCGGCGTCGCATCTTTATCGCCAATCTGCTCATCCTGATCCGGCATATCGCCAAAGGTCACTTTGCCCAGCAGCTCACCACCGGTTGCCTGCAGATAAAATTCGATCGCCTCTTCACAACGACCATATAAAAACAGATAAGGACTGACTTTCATCGCCACCTCCGTACGTGGGTTGTGTTAATTGTTTGCCTCGCACAGAGTGTAGACCATGAACGGAAACCGCCGCTTTCAGACGGGCAAAACAGCGTAAAAAGCCGCACTATTGCTTATTTTTCAGCCCACTTCGCAACAAGATGTAAATGGCATTACGCGTTAAATCGCCAGCAGGGAAACCGGGAATCAAGGAGGATAAGCAACGCTGAGAGGGAGAAGAGAATGCAGAAAAGTGCGAGCGGCAGCGCGCCGCCCGCGTCGGTTAGCATCAGGCCGCCAGCACCTCACGCACAAAGGCTTCGATGTTTTTATCCTGACACTGCTCAAAGAAACACTGCTGGAACCGCTGACCGCTGACCGCGGTTTTCACCAGCTCAGGATCGATGGCGCGCAGCGTATCAAGATAGTTATCTTTGATCACCGCGGCTTTCACCTGATTGAGCAGCCCGGCGTTGCGCACCTGCGGCTCTTTACGCTCCGGCGGATAGCCCTGGCCTTTTTCACCGGTAAAGGCTTTTTCAAAGATAAAGCGCAGGTTCAGCTCCGCACCCCAGCCAAAGCCTTTGGCAAACGGCAGCGCCAGCGCATTGCCATTGTTGATCTGCGCAAACAGATAGGCGTCGGCAGGATCGATACAGTAGCCGCAGTTGACGCCCGGATGGATGTTCAACGACATCAGCGCGCCCTGCCCGGTGCCGCAGCCCGCGACAATGAAATCCACCGCCTTGCTGTTCAGCAGCAGGCTGGCGATGATGCCAAGGTGAATGTAAGTAAGGTGGTGATCCTGTTCGTCGCTCATGCCGACGTTAAACACCGCGTGACCCTGCTGATCCGCAACGCCCTGCAACTCTTTCAGCACCACTGCATTTTTAGCGGCCTGGCTGTTTTCCATCATTAAGGCAATTTTCATATCACACCTGTCACTTTTTAATTGAAACGTTGTTTCATTTTAACGAAAAAGTTGTATTGTGCATGGTTTCCAGGCACTAAAAGATGTGAATGCCTTCACAAATTCATCGGATAACAGGCGAGGTAGCGATGTTCATCTATAGAGAGACGACGCAAACAGACGATCTGGGCAACGGCGTGACCCGACGCATTCTGGCGCACGGCGGCACCATGATGGCGGTGGAAGTCAGCTTTGAACAGGGTGCGGTGGGTCCGCTGCATCATCATCCGCATGAGCAGCTTACCTATGTGCTATCCGGTCGCTTTGCCTTTACGATTGATGGTGAGACCAAAGAGGTCAGCGCGGGCGATACGCTGTATAAGCGTCCCGACGTGGTGCATGGCTGTGTCTGTCTTGAGGCGGGCACGCTGCTGGATACGTTTACCCCGCAACGGGAAGATTTTCTCTGAGCAAAAAAAACCGGCGCGTCCTGCGCCGGTTGATTTATTAATGCAGCTGCGGCAGCTTCTCCAGGTTCTTGTTCCCCTGGTTCTCTTTCACGTACTCGAGCTTGCGCACTTCGGCAACATCCTTCGCCGTCACGCTGGTTTTCGCCGTATTGCCCCAGCTGGTACGAATGAAGTTCACCACATCCGCCACCTGCTGATCGTTCAGGCGCCAGCCAAAGCCCGGCATCACGATATCTGAAGGCGCACCTTTCAAGCCTGGCAGCGTGGAACCGGTCAGCACGATGTGGATCAGCGAGGTCGCATCGTCCGCCAGTACCACCGAATTGCCCTGCAGGGCCGGGAACACGCGCTTATAGCCGATGCCGTCTGAGCGGTGACAGGCGTTACAGTTATCGATATACACCGACGCGCCCGGTTTGCTGTCGTCACCGTTCCACAACGCCCGTGCCACGGTGTCATCCTTGCTGAAGGCCACCTGGTTCGGATCTTTCGCGCCCAGCGTCTTCAGATAACGGGCAATCGCCGTGATATCTTCATCGGTCAGGTATTGCAGGCTGTGCTCAACCACGTTGGTCATGCCGCCAAACACCGCAGTGTGATCGTTGCGGCCATAGCGCAGGAACTGCGCTAGATCGCTTTCGCTCCAGCGTCCAAGGCCATCACGGTTGTCGCCGCGCAAACTGGTGGCGGTCCAGCCATCAATCGGTGCGTTACTGCCCGCCAGGAAGTCGGTGCCTTCGCCATTGTTCAGCGCTTTTTCCTGCATGGTGATGCTGCGTGGCGTATGACACGCGCCACAGTGTCCCAATCCTTCCACCAGATACTGGCCGCGAGCCACCACCGCATCCTGCTGCGGAGCGGGCTGGAACGCCTTCACGTCCGGTGCAAAGATGCCGCGCCAGACCGCCAGCGGCCAGCGCATTGAGAGCGGCCAGGGAATATCATTTTTGCGATTGTCCTGCTCCACCGGCTGCACGCCGTGCATGAAATAGGCGTACAGCGCCTTCATGTCTTCATCGTTGACCACGGCATACGACGGATAAGGCATCGCCGGATAGAGCGTATCGCCATTTTTCGCCACGCCATGCCGCACCGCCTGCTGGAAATCGTCATAGCTGTAATCGCCAATGCCGGTTTTCTTATCCGGCGTGATGTTGGTGGTGTAAATGGTGCCGATTGGCGTGTCCATCGACAGACCACCGGCAAACGGCTTACCGCCGGTGGTGGTATGACAGGCGATGCAATCCCCGGCGCGCGCCAGATATTCACCGCGTTTAATCTGCTCGGCACCGCTGTTGTCTTCAGCCAGCGCCGTGAAGGCAACGGTGCTCAGCAGCAGAGCCATTACGCTTTTTTTCATCACCATTTTCCTTATGCCTGCACCATCGGACCGGGGTTTTTCAGGTACTGCTCCCGGATCGCTTTCGCCGCCCAGTAAGTCAGTGCCGCCACCATGCCGGTTGGGTTGTAGCCCAGTCCCTGCGGGAAGGCGGACGCGCCAGGCACAAAGACGTTGTGCACATCCCAGCTCTGCAGATAACGGTTCAGCGCACTGGTTTTTGGATCTTCCCCCATGATCGCGCCGCCGTTAAGGTGCGTGGTCTGATAGGACGTGGTGTCGAAATGGCTGTTGGCATTTTTGGCCGAGCCGGTCATGCCGACCGGATTCATCGCCCGCCCTAACTCCTGCTGACGCGCAAACATAAACTGCGACATCTTGATGTCGTTTGGCTGCCAGTCAAAGGTCATACGCAGCAGCGGCTGACCGTGCGAATCTTTGTAGTTCGGATCGAGATCGAGATAGTTGGCGCGATACGACTGGTGCGCACCGTGCGCATCCATGGAAACGTGGTGCGTATAGTGATCGGCCACCGCAGCTTTCCACTTGCTACCCCAGGCTGGCGTACCGGTTGGCGTCGGCATGCCGGAGATCGGCTTGGTACCGCCCTGATTCACCCAGATCGGTGAACCGCCAACAAAGCCAACCTTCGAGTGATCGAAGTTATCGGCGTTGAATTCATCGATGGCGATGCCCGCGCCGCCGGCACCGATAAAGTTATTGGTGTGCTCGTCGCCTTTTAACAGCACCTTCAGCGTAGAGATATTCTGGTAGGCGAAGTTACGGCCAACGGTGCCCTCGTTGGTGATCGGGTTGTACGGTTTGCCGATGCCGGAAAGCAGCATCAGGTGCACGTTGTGGAACTGGAACGCTGAGAGGATAACGATATCCGCGGGCTGTTCCACTTCACGGCCCTGCGAATCAACGTAGGTCACGCCGGTGGCGCGATTTTTCTCGTCGTTGAGGTTAACCCGCAGTACGTAAGAGTTGTCGCGCAGCTCAAACTTCGGCTCCTGGCGCAGCGCTGGCCAGATGTTGACGTTTGGCGATGCCTTGGAATACATGTAGCAGACATAGCCGCTGCAGTAACCGCAGAAGTTGCACGGGCCCATCTGCGCGCCATAAGGGTTAGTGTAGCGGCCCGAGGTGTTGGCGGAAGGCAGATCGTAAGGATGGTAACCCAATGATTCCGCCGCTTTGGCGAACAACTGGCCGGAATAAGTGCGCTTCTGTGCGGGCAGCGGAAACGGACTGGAGCGATCGGGCGCAAAGCGGTTGCCAAACTTGCCGTCGCCGACCAGCTTGCCCTTCACGGTGTACGGCGTGCCGGAGGTGCCAAACACTTTTTCCGCCTTGTCGAAAAACGGCTCCAGTTCGTCATAGCTGACGCCGAAATCCTGAATGGTCATGCCTTCCGGGATGAACTGCTTGCCGTAGCGCTCTTCATAGTGACTGCGCATTTTCAGCTCAATCGGATCGACGCGAAAATGCACGCCAGACCAGTGCAAACCGGCGCCGCCAGTGCCGTTGCCCGGTAGAAATGCCGCCAGCTGGCGATAAGGCTGAGCGGTTTGCGAGGCATTATGACGAATGGTTACGGTGCTTTTAGAGAGATCCTGAAACAGCTTTTTGCGGATGTTGTAGGTCAGCTCGTCAATCACCTGCGGATAGGATCCATCAGGATACGTATCGCGACGTGGGCCGCGCTCCAGCGCCACCACGTTGAGGCCCGCTTCGGTCAGCTCTTTGGCCATGATCGCGCCAGCCCAGCCGAAGCCAACCACCACCGCGTCTACTTTTTTCATTACGTTTGCCATGATTATGCTCTCTCTCCGCGAATGGAAACTGGCGGCAGAGGATAGCTAACGTCCCGTTCAACCCAGTCCATGAAATCAGCGCGTGCGCCTGGAAAACCGACCAGCTTCCAGCCGACCATATTTTGATTGCCACCGTGTACCGGATCGCAGAAAAAGCCCTCGCGGGTGTTTTGCAGCAGATAGGTGAAAAATGTTGCGGCAGGCACCTGTTTAAATTCAACTTTGCCCGCTTCCATCGCCTGTAGCAGCGCATCCTGCTGGCTGGCGTCGAGCTGCGCAAAAATTTTGCCGTACTGCGCTTTGGCTGCTTCGTCGGTATCGGCAATGCCCAGCCGATAGAGCTGTTGCGGCACCAGCGGCAGTTGATAACCCAGCTCTTTGATCGAATCGGGATGGAACGGTCCCTGCATATACCAGTTCGAGCCGGTGCCCCACGGCGTATTCATCTGGCGATCGATAAATTCCGGCACGCCCGCTTCCACGGCGCCTGGACCCCGATCGTCTTTCGGGATTAAGCGGCCTACCGCGGCGGCAACAAATGCATACTCTTCGGGAGTGAACCAGCTCGGCTGATACGCCCGCGCTTCCTGATCCTCAACCGGACGCACGTCGGCTGCAACGGCTGGCGTAATGGCCAGCGAGCCCACGGCGGAACTGCCGAGCGCCATGGCGGGCGCCAGCGTGATGGTACGCAGCAGGAAATCCCGACGCGAATGGCCCTGTTTCTCTTTTGACATGACATTGCCTTAGCACCACTGCGAAGCGGCACAAAATTGGGTGTTAGCGATTTATCTTTGTTATGAGGGGTAAATTATAGGGTAATCGCAAATGTTACTGGTAACAAAGCGCGATTGTAACACTCTTTTTTCGCAAAAATAGGACGACTTTTTCAAAATCGCACAAATTCATTAACATAATGAGCACATTAGCGCGGAGGCCTGCGCTGGGTTTGTAACCTCCTTTCATAACCTTCTGAAGACGGCAAAGCGGTTTGACGTTATAACAGTGCAGTCGCAACTGTGGAGTGCTTATGTTTACATCTTTTTTTCCGCGTCCGGGCCTGTTTTTCAGCTCCGCCGCTATCTGGAGTTTGCTGGTTATCTTATTCTGGTTCGCCGGTGGCAATGAGATCATTTTTCACCTGCCTGCGCTGGCGGAGTACGCTAACAAGCCGCTGCCGAATAGCGTGCTGCGTTTTGTGCAGCCGTCACAGCTCTGGTTTTATGCCTATTTTGTCATTGCGGTAGCGCTGTTCGCTGGCGTCTGGGCGGTGTGCAGCCCGCACCCGTGGCAGCGCTGGTCGGTGCTTGGCTCCGCGCTGATCATCTTCTTTACCTGGTTTGATGTGCAGGTGAATGTAGCGATTAACGCCTGGTACGCTCCCTTTTACGATCTGATTCAAAAAGCGCTCAACAAAACGGGCTCTGTGCCCATTGAAGATCTCTATCACCAGATGTGGGGATTTTTGGGCATTGCGCTAGTCGCCGTGATCATTGGCATCTTTAACGCTTTTTTTATCAGTCACTGGATTTTCCGTTGGCGTACGGCGATGAATAACTTTTATATGACGCACTGGCAGCGCCTGCGCCATGTGGAAGGCGCCTCGCAGCGTGTGCAGGAAGACACCATGCGCTTTTCCACCACGCTGGAGAGCTGGGGCGTTAACTTAATTCGCGCCGTGATGACGCTGGTGGCATTTTTGCCGGTGCTGATTGTTTTATCAAAACATGTGCCCACCGTGCCTTTGCTTGGCTCAATGCCCTACGCACTGGTGATTATTGCCGTGGCCTGGTCGTTGTTTGGTACCTCGCTGCTGGCGGTAGTAGGGATAAAATTACCGGGGCTGGAATTTCGTAATCAGCGGGTGGAAGCGGCCTACCGTAAAGAGCTGGTGTATGGCGAAGATGATGCCAACCGCGCCACGCCGCCCACGGTGGCCGAGCTGTTCAGTCGTGTGCGTCATAACTATTTTCGTCTCTACTTTCACTATCTCTACTTCAATATGACGCGCATCCTTTATCTGCAGGTGGATAGCCTGTTCGGGCTGTTTGTGCTGTTTCCTGCGATCATTGCTGGCACTATTACGCTGGGATTGCTCAGCCAAATCAGCAACGTGTTTGATCAGGTGCGCAGTTCCTTCCAGTATCTGATCAACTCGTGGTCGACGCTGATTGAACTGATGTCGATCTACAAGCGTCTGCGCAGTTTTGAGCAGATTCTTGACGATGTGCCGCACCACGAAAAGCTGATGGATTCAAAGTAGTTGTGCAGCTTCCGCCCGCTTAAGGGCGGAAGCCACTACGATCAGACGAGGTTAGCAAAAACCTGTTCTACCGCGTACGCCCCCGGATCTTTCACCCCGTGCAGGCTCTCCTGATTAAGATACGATGAGCGACCCGCTTTCGCTGCGTTCATCTGCGTCGTGGCATCAGCGCCCTGCTTCGCCGCCTCTGCCGCTTCTTTCAGGCTTTTCCCTGCGACCAACGCTTCCAGTGCAGGCTGCAACGCGTCGACCAGCGTGCGATCGCCCGGCTGCGCGCCACCGTAATGTTTCATCTGCTCCAGCCCGGCCAGCAGCGCCTGCGGTAACTTTTCGCCCTGCTCAAGCTGTTGTCCGGCAGCGGTAAACAGAATCGACATCAACACGCCGCTTGAGCCGCCCATTACCGTGGCCAGCTGTTCGCCCACCAGCGCCAGCAGCGCTGCCGGTTGGTTCAGCGGCAAACGGTTCGCCTTCAGTTCCTGCTGCACCTTGCGCGCACCGGCCGCAAACGTGGAGCCGGTATCACCGTCACCCACTTTGGCATCGAGATCGTTAAGCGCCTTTTCCAGATCCACCAATGTCTGGCTGACGCTGCTCACCACCGCGCCCACCGCCGCGTTTTCTGATGGCGTGGCGTCCGGCAGACGCGCCACGCGCTCGCCTTTAATCGTCTGCGCCGCGCCAGCGACACGCAGCGGCTGCCAGCCACTGGTTTCTACCGGCGCCTGCAGCGCATCGAGAAAGTCCGCTTCCAGCTGCAGTGTGGTCAGCGAAAAGCCTTTCATATCCAGCGCGCTGACCAGCGTCGCCGGGCCGACCAGATGAGTAATGCGGTCGCCGAGCGCAGAGGCCATCACCTCGCGCGTCAGCACGCCCATCTCCAGCATGGAGAAGCCGCCGAGGTTATTGATCAGTAACAGCACCTTTTTCTCTGCTGGCAGGTTTTCCAGCAGTTTGCCGGTCATGGTGTCGACAATCTCACGGCTGTTCTGCGTCGGCAGCGTGCTGACGCCAGGCTCGCCGTGAATGCCCATGCCTAACTCGCTTTCGCCCGCCTTCACCCGCTCATCACGGTCTTCGCCCGGCAGATGGCAGGTGGCAAATGCCAGCCCGATGCTCGACGTGGCGTTGATGGCGCGATTGGCGATGGCCGTGACGTCGGTCAGCGATTTGCCCGCTTCTGCGGCGGCACCGGCGATTTTGTGAATCAGCGCCGTACCGGCAAGGCCACGTGGCTGCGGATTATCCGGCAGCGCGATATCATCTTTCACCATTACCAGCTCGACCTTGTAACCGAGGTTTTTCGCTTTTTCGGCCGCCAGGCCAAAGTTGAGGCGGTCGCCGGTGTAGTTTTTCACAATCAGCAGGCAGCCAGCCTCACCGGTGACGTTAATGATCGCGCTAAGTACCGCATCGACGCTGGGCGAAGCGAAAATATCGCCGCACACCGCCGCCGTCAGCATGCCTTTACCGACAAAACCAACGTGCGCGGGCTCATGACCGGATCCGCCGCCAGAAATCAGCGCGACCTTGTTCTTATCCCAGTCATTGCGTACCACAACGCGAATCTCTTCGCCCACCTCAAGCCGACTGAGGTTGGCCCACGGCGTGCTCAGCAGTGCGCCTTCGATCGCTTCATTAACCACGTGCTGTTTATCGTTGAAAAAAAACTGGCTCATAACATCCTCTCCGATGGTGTTGAGCGCGCCAGAAATGGCGGCAGAAAGGGTTAAATGTAGTTGATCGTGCGAGGTAAAGTGATGGATGAGTGCGCAAATGCGGGACGGCGTGCCGTCCCGGCCAGGGTTTATTTGAGGGCGATGCGCATCACGCTGTCAGGCGCGGTGGCTTCTTTTTTCGGCGAGCTGGCCTGTTTCACGCTGACATAGAGCGCCTGACCATCGGCCGACAGCGCCAGGCTGTTAGGCATACCCGGTGCGGTAATGGTCTGCAATACGTTGTAGTTGCGCGCATTAATAATGCTGACCGTGCCCGCTTTGCGGTGCGTGACATAAAGCTCCTGACGTTGCGGATTAAACAGTACCGCCAGCGATTCCGGCACGGCAATTTTGTGTACGACCTTGCCGCTGCGGGTGTCCACTACCAGCACCGCCGCCTGTTTTGAATCGGTGATAAAGGCACGATGGGTTGCGGTATCCAGGCTGATATTCAGGAAGAAATGCTCCTGGCCCTCCTCCAGCTTCTGCCGTTTCTCAACCGCGTTGGTACGCGTGTTGACGGTGATCAGTTCACCCTCGCCGTTGGTGACGTAGAGCTTCTGCGCCGCTGCATCCAGCGCCAGACCCGTGCCGCCCTTGCCGGTATCTGGCACGGTGCTGAGCAGCTGCATGGTTTTGCCATCCACCACCCACACCACGCTCGGCGCACCGACGCCGCTGATATAGACGCGGTTGGTGGCCGCATCGACCACCAGCTCACGCGGCTGCAGCGGCTTAACCTCTTTGGATCGTTTACGCGCATCCAGCACCAGCCGACCACGCACTTCACCGCTGCTGGCATCGATCGCGGTCACTGCACCTTCTACCGAGTTACCGACGTACAGCGTGTTGGTCTGCGGATTGATGGCGGCGCCAAAGGGTTTAAGATCGTTGTGGATAATCTGGGTAATCGCCAGCGTTTGTGGATCAAGGCGATAGACCACGCCGCCTTTATCGAGGCTGCGACTTTGCGACGTCGCCAGGAACAGCGCATTGTCGCTGCCGCTAAAAGCGAGCTCGTAAGCGCCCTTCGCCACCGGCTGATTCAGGGTTTCACCGGGCTGCGCTAACGCGGCCGTCGACAGTAATAAGGAAGCGAGCACCAGCGGACGTAGCGCCCACTGAGCTGTTTTTTGCACAGCGTTCATAACTTCTCCATGGCAAAAGCCGCTGCGGGATTGCAGCGCTGCTAATTAACTGACTCCATTGCAACCGCATCAAAGAGAAAAAATAACGACTTTTTTGAGAATAATAATCATTTAGGAGAGAGAATACCAGGGAATTGGGGATGGCGGTGGGGCACCGCCTGGGGAGTATGGCGGCGGCCATTTCGTTCTGCCTTGCAGGCGGGCTTTTAAGGTCAATGTCTTTAAGGTCAACGACCATTTCGTCTGCCTTACAGGCGGGCTTTTAAGGTCAATGTATTTAAGGTCAACGTCTTTAAGGTCAACGTCTTTAAGGTCAACGACCATTTCGTTCTGCCCTTCGGGCCGCCCGAGCAGGGGCGGCATGCGCCCCGCCCCTGCACCCCGGCTATCCGGCAAACACAACCGCCCGCCACCGGCGGGTTCCCTCAGCAAAACCCTTTTCCTGACGGACCGGACGCGATTCGCTCCCAGCTCAACGCGTCCTCTCGCCGCATCCCTGCGGCTCGCCCTGGAAAACGCTTTTGCCTCGGCGTTTGTGATGCCTCCTCAAGGTCAAAACCCTGATCAAAATCAAAAGATTAAGACCTGAATTCAAAAATAAACCCAAAACCAAAATCAAAAAATTTGAACTAGGTTTTGAACTAGGTTTTGACTTGGGTTTTGACCTTGAGGAGGCATCACAACTGCTGAGGAGGTGAACATTTTAGGATGTCCCGCCATGGATGGCGGGACAAGGGAGCGCTGAGCAGGAGCGAATCGCGAGCGGTCCGTGAAGAAATGTGAACCGACGAAGGTACCCGCCTGAGGCGGGCGGTTGTGTTTGCCGGATAGCGCGGGTGCAGGGCCGGGGCGACTGCCGGCCCTGCTCGGGCTGCCTTTAGGCAGAACGAAATGGCCTTTGACTTGGCCCTTGACCTGGCCCTTGACCTGGCTCTTAAAAAGGCCGCCTGCAAGGCAGAACAAAATGGCCGTTGACCTTAAAAAGCAGCCCGCTTTCGGGCAGAAACTCCCGCGCTTTCCGGCGCGCCTCCTACCGGAATACGCTGATCGCCTCTACCAGTCGGTTTGCCTGATGCGCCATGCGGCCTGATGCCTCGGCGCCTTCCTGCACGCGGGCGGCGTTTTGATGCGTAATATCATCCAGATCCTCTACCGCCTTGCTGACCTCACTCAGTGCGGTGGCCTGCTCGGCGGTGGCGCTGCTGATCTGCGCGATCAGCGTGGTCACGTTCTGCACCTGCGACACAATGCTCTGCATGGTGGTGCCCGCTTCATCGACGTGTGCGCTGCCCGATTTCACGCGCACCGCGCTGGTCTCTACCAGATGCTTGATCTCGCTGGCCGCTTTGGCGCTGCGCTGTGCCAGGCTGCGTACCTCACCCGCCACGACCGCAAAGCCTTTACCCTGCTCACCTGCCCGCGCCGCTTCTACCGCCGCGTTGAGTGCCAGAATGTTGGTCTGAAAAGCAATGCCGTCGATCACACTGGTAATATTAGCGATACGCTTTGAACTGTCATTAATTTCGGCCATCATGCCGACCATATCACTCATCACTTTGCCGCCGTTGAGCGCGGCGTCGCTGGTGGCCATCGACAGCTTGTTGACCTGCGCCGCGGTGTCGGTATTGCTCTTCACCGTGGCGGTCATTTCATTCATGGTGGCCGCGGTTTGCTGCACGTTAGCCGCCGCCTGTTCGGTACGGCGGCTCAGTTCGTTGTTGCTGCTGGCAATCGCGTCACTGGCGCTGAGCACGTTGATCGCCTGGCCGCTAACATCATCCACCAGCCAGCGGAACATCAATCCCAGTTGGCCAATCGCACGCAGCGTCATACCAATTTCATCCACCCGATCCAGTTGATCGACCTTGTGGCTTTCGCCAGTAGCAACGCGCAGCGCCTGCTGGCAAACGCGCTCCAGTGGCCGTGAAATCTGTTGCTCAAGCCAGGCGCTGACCAGCGCCAGCAGCAGCGCCATACCGGCGGCAAATATGCCCAGCGCGCCCGCCTGCAGACCCAGCAGCCAGCCGCCCAGCACGGTGGCAGGCAGCAGCGCGATCAGCGGGCTGCGAATGCGCCAGCGCAGCGGCAATGTTTTCAACAGGGAGAAAATCTGCGCCGGGCCGCGGCGCACAATCAGCCCTTTATGAAAGCGGCGGCCTTTGCTGCGGCCTTCGCGAAAATCACGGTATAACGCTTCGGTCTGTTTCACCTCTGCCGCGTTGGGTTTGGTGCGCACCGACATAAAGCCGTGCACCTTGCCGTCGCGCACCACAGGAATAGCGTTGGCGCGTACCCAATAGTGATCGCCATTCTTACGCCGGTTTTTAACCAGCGCGGTCCACGGCTCGCCCTGTTTCAGGGTCGCCCACATATCCGCAAAAGCTTCCGGCGGCATATCGGGATGGCGCACGAGATTATGCGGCTGGCCGTCGATCTCTTCCGCAGAAAAACCACTCGCCTCAATAAACGCATCGTTGGCGTAGGTAATGTGGCTGTTGAGATCGGTGGTGGACATCAGCGTGGCATGATCGTCAAACAGATACTCCTGCTGAGTGATCGGCTGGTTATTACGCATGGGATTCCTTGAAACAGCTGAGTGGTCAAATGACCAATAATAATTTTTTATGTTTTCGGCGAAGATGGTTGAAAGCTTTAGCGCACGGCTTTAATTTTCAGCGTGAAATAACGGATGCAGCGTGGTTTTAAGCGGAAAACGTGATGTAAGCACGGAGGGGAATAAGTTAACAATGTTAATTAATGGTGAGCGGCCTCCCTGCCGCTCTGTGCTCAGAACTGCCAGCGCACGCCAGCGTTGTAACGCCAGCCTTTGGCGCCGTTGCCATCCAGCTCATGGCGATAATCGACTTCAGTATAGAGTGATACCGCATTCTTAAACGTCACCGTGCCACCGGCACCCGCCTCCGCCATCTGACCAAACCCGCCGCTGCCAAAGGTATTGCCGAGCCTGTCGTTATCCGCCGCGCTTATCCGCGTTTTGGCATCTTTACCCCAGCCGCGATAGTAGTTGGCGCGCAGATAAGGCGTGTACTGGCGCAGGCTGTCATCGCTCCAGCTGCGATCCAGCCGCGCCCCCAGCCGACCAATAGTTTGGTTATAACGGTCATAGCTGACTTTGGTATTGGTTTTGTCGGTGAAGTTGCTCATATCAAGCTGCATGACCATCAGCTGCGCCTGCGGTTCCAGCCGCACGCCGTTGGCAAACAGCCACGGATAGCCGCCTTCCAGCGAAGCATTCCAGCCGTGACCTTTTATGTTGGCGACTTCACGCTGCTGCGCAATGTCAGTTTCACCGCGATGGCGATCGAATGAGAGCACACCATCCAGATAAAAGCCGTTGTTGCGCTGCCAGGTGCCGTAAAACGCCAGGCTGTCGCTGTCGAAGGTGGTGCTGCTGAAGCCATCTGCCGCATCCGGGCGCAAACGCGTGTTGCCGCGCGTAAAGGCCACGCCGCCACGCAGGCTATCCTGCTCACCGTCCAGCCGTATCAGATTGCCGCCAATCTGCACCGCGCTGTAATCGATATCCATGTCATAGCCAAAATCACGGAAGCTGCGATCGGTGTTGTAGGTCAGATTGGCCCCGATATAGCGCACAAACAGCTCGCCGCCGTCACCGGCTGGCAGCGTCTGCTGATGGCGCAGTTCGCCCAGACGCTTGTGCAGATCGTCAACGATGGCGGCGCTGTAATAGGCCAGCCCAACCGGTGCGGAAACATAGGCTGGCACCTGTGGGATCACCGCAATGCGCGCGTTGTCGCCCACGCTGAACGCGCCGTTACGCAGCACCGGTGCGCAGCTTTCCTCGCCCTGGCACACATAGCTGTTAGCCAGACGGTAATCCCAAAAGTTGCCGTCGGCCGCACCGCTAATCTGCCGCTGTGCGGCGTCGCTGTTGCCCGGCGAGAAGCTGTAGAGTTCATATTTCCACGGCCCGGCGGCGAGATAGCCATTGCGCAGGGCAAAACTGTCGCTGCGTGCGCTGCCCGCCACCTGCGCCAGCGTAATGCCTTCATCAGCATCGATAGCGCTGTTACGGTTGAGATCGGTGAGATTACCGGTGCTCGCCGCATTCAGTCGCACATCAAGCAACGTGGTGCCCTGGCTGGTATTACCGGCCACCAGCAGCTTATCGCTGAATTGATTAGCAACCGCGCCACCCGCATTAAGCCGCGTGGCGAGCTTCGCCTGGCCGCCCAGCGAATTAAGGTCGCCATTGATAGTCAGCCAGTTGCCGGGCACGCCGCTGCCGTTGGTGAGATCGATGATGCCGGCGTTGTTGACCGCCACGGAACGATCGCTGCCACCAGCAATAGTGGGATTAACGCCGTTGCCTGCATACAGCACCGAGTCACTGCCGATATTGACCACGCTGTGAGCAAGTTGCAGGTTGTCGGTCAGCGTCCAGGCACTGTTGTTAAAGTTGATGGTGCTCCAGCCACCGCCGAGGTTAACCCCTTTGTTGAGATCGTCAGTGACAAAAGAACCGCCGCGCCAGCTCACGTCGCTCAGGGTCAGCGTGTTGCCGGTGGCGCTGCCCGCGGTCAGATGGCGGGTTTTGCTGAGATCGACACCGCGGATATCGGCCACGTTGTTCACGTCATTGCCCATGGTCAGGCTGCCGTCAAGCACGCCGCCGGTCCACTGAAAACGGTCGCTGCCACCGCCGGGATTGATATCACCGCGAATCTCACCGCGGGTCAGCAGCACCACATCACTGGCGTTACTGCCCGCCACCGCCACGCTGTCCGGAGTGGCGGTAATAATGGTGCCAACGTTTTCAAACAGCGTCTGTCCGCCGCGCAAATCCACCACCGGCGATGTCAGGCTGGCAGAAGTAAAGGTACCGGAGTGAATGATGGTGCGCGCCGTGCTGGAGACCAGCGCTGAACCGCCGTCGCGGCTGTTGATATTCACCGTGGCAGCGCTGTTGATGGTGCCGGTGGTATTGGCGCGAATGCCGGTGCCGCCCGCGCCATCGACGTTGAACACATAGCCGGAACCCAGCGACAGATCGCCGCCGGTGACGCCGCCATCCGCGTTGGCGATGGTTAATCCGCTGCCACTGCCGCGGACATTAACGGTAACGGTTGATGCCGGATCAAAGGGCACTGCGGTGCGAATACCGCTGCCGTTTGTGACATCAATGGTGAGATTGTTCAGGCTCACCTGTTGCAGCCCGGCGCGATTCTCAATGCCGTTGCCGCTGCCGGTGACATGTAGCCTGGCGTCGCTGGCGGTAAAACCAGCCGCGCCATTATCCAGCAGCACGCCGTGCGCCGCGCCGCCGCTGGTAATTAGCGTGTCGCTGCCGGTCAGCGCCAGTTGCGCGCCGTTGCTGATACGCACCCCGGCGATGCCGCCGCCGACGTTGATGGTGCCGCCTTTAGCCAGCGTCGTGCCGCCGCCGCTGATATCCATGCCCGTGCCATTGGCAACATTGACCGTGCCGTCGTTAACCAGCGTACTGCCGGATCGCGTGCGGATGCCGATGGTATTGCTGCCGGTTAAATCGACCTGTCCGGTGTTGCGCAGCGTGGCGCCGTTGGCAATGTCAAAAGCGATAACGCCCGTTCCGCCGCCGCCGATCACCGCGTTGTTGATCACGCTGCTGGCCGCCGTGCTGCCATCAAGCGCGTTACTCAAATCGGTACGCAGATTATCGACCAGCACGCCGACGGCGCGTTCGCCATTGAGAATAAGCTGGCTGGCCGCATCCAGCGTGGCGCTGGCACCGCCTTCCACCCGCACGCCGTGACTGTCCGCGCCGTTAACCTGCAATCGGCTGTTGCCGCTGGCCAGCGTGCTGCCGTTGCCGGAGATAATCACGCCGGTGCTGCCGTCAGCGGCGGTCGTCAGCGTATTGGCGCTGCTGAAGCGTAGCGCCGCGCCATCATCAATACGATAGCCGGTTGAGCCCGCACTGGTGATGGTCAACGCATTGCTGGCGCTGTCGATCGCCGAATCGCGGCCTGCGGCGCGATAGGCGATCTGATCGCGGTTATTAAACTGCGGCGTTGACGCGGCTGAGACGTTGACGCGCCCACCGTTGATCGCCTCCGCCCCCAGCGCGCCGACGCCGTTAAGGTTAAAGCTGCCGCCGTTGAGGTTGGCTACGGCGCGCGCGCCGCTGGCCGTGACGCCGCGGCTGCGCGCCGCGCTACTGCCGCCGTTGACATTGATAACGCCGGTGTTGGTTGCCGTGGTAGTCAGCGCAGAGCCATTACTGTCGACGATGATGCCGCTGCCGCCGTTGCCGATCGAAATAGTGCCGCTGTTGGTGCCGCTGGCGCCGCTTTCCACGCGCAGACCGGTGGTGCCCGCACCGGTGAAGGCGATATTGCCGGTGTTGGTCAGGCTGGCGCGGTTGCGGGCGATATATCCCACAATGCCCTCCTGTGCGGAATCCAGCTCCGCCGCTGAACTCAGCGAGGTGGCGGCAGAGGGCGAGCCGCTGTTGCTGCCCGCCAGCGTGTGTTTTTGCCCGTCCGCCAGCGCGCCGATGGCGTTGCGGCCGTTGAGATCGATGCGGGTCGCCTGATCGATGATGCCGCTGGCTCCGCCTTCGATTATCACGCCGGTCGCACCGTTGCCGCTGACATTGATCTCTGCATTTTGCGTATTGATACGCGTGTCGCCCCCGCCGGTGCCGATAACGCCAACCGCGCCCTCGCCGGATACGCCAAGCGTCAGATCGCTGCCGTCAAAATCCGCGCCCTGCTCCAGCCGAAACAGCGTCGAGCCGCGAGTGGTGACGTCGAAAGCGTTGTTATCCGCCACGTTGATGTTTGCATTAGGTCCATAGGCGAAAAAGGCGATCTGATTGCTGCCCTGAGCAAAACGTGGCACCGCGTCGGGCGAAACGGTGACCGTGGCATTGCCGCGCGCGTGAACGCCAATCGCGCCGTCACCGCTCAGGTTGATGGCGCCATCCACTGTCGCCGCCGATTCGCCGCTGCCCTGGCCTTCCACCCAGATGCCAAAATTTCGCGTGCCGCTGCTGGGATCGGCGCCGCCCGCGACGTTGATCACCCCGGTTGAGCTCGCCTGTGAACGGTTGCCCGCAGTGGCGACCACTTTGATGCCGGTACCGTTCACACCGTTGAGATTGATGGTGCCGCTGTTCTCAATATTACCGCCGCTGTTCAACACCGACATGCCAATGTTTTCACGCGGGATACGGCTGGCGGCACCATTGACGTCGATCACGCCCTGATTTTGCAGCGTGGCCGCCGCCGCGCCGCTAACCGACATGCCCGCGCCGTTCTGTACCCGCGAGCCGAGCGTAATGGTGCCCTGATTGATCGCCACGCCATCAGCCACCAGCGCGATGCCGCTGGTCAGGCCGCTCTGATTTAGCGCCGTATCGGCCGCGCTGTCGCTGAGGGTATTTTGCGGGCCGCGGCCCAGATAGATATTGCCTGTGGCGCTATTGGTAAAGGTGGAACTGGCGCGGGTGAGCAGCACGCCTGAGGTGGTGCCGCGCGAGCTGGTGCTGGCAACGCCGACGTTGATGTTACCGCTGTTAGTGGCCTGGCCGTTGTCGCCAAGATTGATGGCCGCCACGCCATTGGGGGCGCTGCTGCCATTGGTCGCGAGGTTAACAATACCGGTGTTATCAAAGCGGCTGCCGCTGTTGACCGTCACCGCATCAGTGCCAAAGCTGGGCGCACCGTTAACCGTGCCCGCCGTGCTGTTAAGAAAGCCGCCGTTAATTACGCCATTGTTGATGCCGAGGCTGCTGTTATCCAGCACCAGCGCCGCGCCGCTGTTAAGAAAGGTGCCCCGGCTGGCCAGCGTGCCGTCGATAATCGCTTCCGCACCGTCGCTGGCATGAATGGCGCCGCCGGTGGCACCGGTAACCTCCAGCGTTTTACCCGCGGCCAGATTAATGCGTGAACCGGCGCCCGCGGCGTTAATCACCCTGCGCAAGCCGATGGGCTGCGTTACCTCATCGGGTGCCGTCGCGGAGACGTTATAAACAATCGTGCCGGTGCGGGTGGTCAGCGCCTTATTGAATTCGGTGAGATAGCTGTTTTTATCCAGAGAGCCTGCTTTCAGCTGGTCGATCAGCCAGTTGTTATACGCCTGTAACTGACTGGCGTTGGTCACGGTGAAGGTTGTGCTGCTGCCATCCAGCGTCTGCACGCTGAAGGTGCCGTTGTAGGTGGCAAGGCTGGTCACATCCCAGGACTGCTGCGCCACGCCGTTGACCAGCGCAGCGGCGCTACCGGTAAAATCGATGCGGTTGTTGGAATTCCAGTTGGCGACCCCGCCATCGGTGACATCAAACAGGGTGGTTTGCTTGGCGGCCATCTGCCAGCTGTTACTGGCGGCTGAAGCAGCGGCGTTGGGTTGACCAAGATTGATATCCAGCACACCGCCGTTGCCGATATTGGCCACGCGCGCGTCAATATATTGCTTATTGTTAACGTTCTGGATATCCGGCACCCGCGTTGCGCCGGTAACCGGGTCCAGCGCAATCAGCCTGGCGGAGTCGTAAACCTGGAAGGTGATCTGCCCGCCGGTCACCGGATCGGGCACCAGCACGGCGGCGTTCTGCGGGCCGGGATTCAGTCGATCCTGATTAAGATAATCACTGCCTGCGGCAATCACCACCTGGCCCAGCGTGGTATTGACGGCGCCGGTTTCACCTGGCGTAAAACGCGGGTTGCCTTCCAGCGTCTCGCTGCGGTTGATGACGTTGATCGCGCCAGCCTGCGCGTCGTTAGCCTCTGGCGTCCAGGCATCAATGGTTGCGGCGTGAGCATAAAAGGTGGAGCAAACGATAATCGGTGCCGCAAGCAGGGCCAACATCACGGGATTGGGTTTAAAACGCATACTTTCTCCGCTGAAAATCAGACTCTAATCTCTAAAAAAGAGGCGATCGGGTCAGGGCGCTTCACAACGTGAGAGAAGTCGCTTCCCAACCAGGCGTTACTTAACAACCTACAGATAAGCTCGGATGAATCAGGCAGGCGAAACGCGCTGCTGCCCGGTTGGAGTTAGGCGAGATAACACAAATACCCGTTCAGCGTAGGAAGTGAACGAACGTAGCGCAAAGCCGCATGGCGGGCGCTGTGTCATCGCAGGGGGGAGAAAAGGGAAATAAGAGGCCATGCATTAATAAAGGAAAAGATGGGGAGAGTTAACGCAGCGGCCAGCGTCTGTAAAAAGCCCAGTTGACGCTGGCCGTAAAAATCTGACATGGACCAATTGGCTAATATGTGACCGCCTTCACAGCCAGCTACACGCCATTCATCAGTGCTGCTAACCGGAAAAGTGCGTTGCGGCCTGCAGCGCCTGACGAATAAAACCCTTGTGTACCGCCAGCAGCGCCTGCGCCGCGGCGGCATTGAGATCGGCCAGCCGCATCAGAATCGCCGTTTTGCAATGCCCGCCGCAGGCGTCCAGCGCCGCGCGCGCCTCGTCAGCGCTACAGTCGCTGGCCTGCATCACAATATCTATCTGCCGCTGCACCAGCTTCTGATTGGTGGCTTCAACATCCACCATCAGGTTGCCGTAGACCTTGCCGCTGCGAATCATCGCGCCGGTGGTCAGCATATTCAGCACGAGCTTTTGCGCCGTTCCCGCTTTCATGCGGGACGAGCCGGTGATCACCTCCGGGCCGACCACCGGCGTCAGGGCGATCTGCGCCAGCTGCGCCATCGGGCTGTGCGGATTGCAGCTCAGCGCAGCGGTGACCGCGCCGGTGGCGTTAGCGTACTCCAGCGCACCCAGTACGTACGGCGTCCGGCCGCTGGCCGCGATGCCCACCAGCACGTCATGACGGCTGAAACCGATATCGATCAGATCCTGCGCGCCCTGCTGCTGATTATCTTCGGCGTTTTCCACCGCCTGTAAAATGGCCTGATGGCCGCCCGCAATCAACCCCACCACCTGCGAGCGCGGCGTACCAAACGTTGGCGGGCATTCGCTGGCATCCAGAATGCCCAGCCGCCCGGAAGTGCCGGCGCCGCAATAGATCAGTCGGCCACCCTGCGCAAAGGCGGCAACGATGGCATCCACCGCGCAGGCGATAGCAGGCAAAATCGCTTCTACCGCCAGCGCGACTTTTTTATCTTCCTGATTAATGACGGTCAGCATCTCCAGCGTGGAGAGGCGATCGATATCGGTGCTGGCGGCGTTACGCCCTTCGGTGGTTAGAGCAGAAAGGTCGATTTTCATCAGTGAAACTCCGGCATCAAAAGCGTTATATCAGCGTAAAGCTATTTTTATTCGGCGGCATCCGCAGGCATAAAAAAACCCGTCTGGCGACGGGTTTCGGAGAGGCTTACTTCGCGCCCTGCGTGCTGAGCTGCAGCTCGTAGTGCTGCGCCTGTTTCTGGTCGAACTGGTTTTCCCATTTGGCAATCACCAGCACCGCCAGCGCGTTGCCCACCACGTTGAGCGCGGTACGCGCCATATCCATGATGCGGTCAACACCGGCAATAAAGGCCAGGCCTTCCAGCGGAATACCCACGCTGCCCAGCGTGGCCAGCAGTACCACAAACGAAACGCCCGGTACGCCAGCGATGCCTTTCGAGGTCACCATCAGCGTCAATACCAGCACAATCTCATCGCCTAACGACAGGTCGATGCCGTACAGCTGGGCGATAAAGATGGCAGCGATGCTTTGATACAGCGTTGAGCCATCGAGATTAAACGAGTAGCCGGTCGGCACCACAAAGCTGGTGATCGCTTTTGGCGCGCCGTAGGCTTCCATCTTCTCCATGATGCGCGGCAGCACCGTTTCCGAACTGGAAGTGGAGTAAGAGAGGATCAGCTCATCTTTCAGGATGCGCATCAGCGTGGTAATACGCAGATTACAGATGCGCGCCACCGTACCCAGCACCACAAAGGCGAAGAACAGAATCGCCACGTATACCAGCAACACCAGCTTGGCCAGCGGCACCAGCGAGGCAAAACCGAAGTTGGCCACGGTGACGGAAATCAGTGCAAACACCCCGATCGGCGCATAGCGCATGATCATGTTGGTGACTTTGAACATGGTTTCCGAGGTTGAGCGGAACAGCTTCAGCAGCGGATCGCGATGCTCTGCGGGCAGCGATGATAATCCCAGGCCAAACAGCACCGAGAAGAAAATGATCGGCAGCATGTCGCCTTTGGCGATGGCGGCAAAAATGTTAGTTGGGATCAGCGACATGATGGTGATCACCAGGCTATGCGCCCCGCTCTGCACCTGTTCGGTTGTCGCTTCATATTTTGAGATATCCACCTTCGATAACGACGACATATCGATGCCGCTGCCAGGCTGGAACACGTTGGCGGCGGTAATACCGACTACGATCGCCACGGTGGTGATTACTTCAAAATAGAGAATGGTTTTCACACCAATCCGACCCAGCTTTTTCGCATCACCGACGCCAGCAATGCCGACAATCAGGGTGGAAATCACAATCGGGACCACAATCATCTTGATAAGATGAATAAAGATGTCGCCAGCTGGACTCAACACGTTGGTGATTAACCATTCGCGATCGTCCGGCTGATTATGCAGCACTGCACCCACGACAATACCCAGCGCCAGCGCAATCAAGATTTGCCAGGCAAGGCTAAGTTTAAAACCTTTCATAATGCTTCATTTCCTTAACAAAACCCCGGGTAGCTGATTTCAGGCAATAGCTTGAAGACGCAAGGGAAATGGGCAAAGGCCCGATAAAATCAGGGGTTATTGGTGATGGATGCCTGAACTTCAGGCGCGAGATAATTACCATTTTCGCCGCTAAAAATGCAACCCTTAGTCGAATCGCGATGTTTGTCACGTGGTAAGCAGTGAAATATCGCAATAAGTAATGAAAAGCCTAACTGGCTGTTATAAAAAGTAATAATTTGAGATTAATTAGCATAGATATGCATTTTTTTTCGTCACCCACTGCGAACCGTTTGCTGCTATTTTGCACAAACCCTTCTCGGTTTGCTGCCCGCTGAAGCGCTGCCTAACCTGGTCATTATTCGACGTTTTACCCGCTTCGCCATTGACGTGATCTGTCGCGCAAAAAAGAAACAAAGCTGTTAGCCCAGCTTTAATTAACCTTTGATTGACATATCATTAACATCTTCAAGGAGAGCAGCCATGAGCCAACATCATAAATATCCCGTACCCGCGAACATCGCGGAACATGCCCTGATCAATGCCGACCAGTATGCAGCGATGTACCAACACTCGGTGCAGGATCCCGATGCCTTCTGGGGTGAACAAGGAAAAATTCTCGACTGGATAACGCCCTTTACCCGCGTTAAAAACAGTTCATTTGCGCCGGGCAATATCTCTATTCGCTGGTACGAAGATGGCACGCTGAATCTGGCGGCCAACTGCCTCGATCGTCATCTTGCTCAGCATGGCGATCGCACCGCCATTATCTGGGAAGGCGATGATGCCAGCGAAAGCCGCAGCCTAAGTTATCGCGAGCTGCACGGCGACGTCTGTCGTTTTGCCAACGTGCTGGAAGCGGTGGGTATTCGTAAAGGCGATGTGGTCGCCATTTATATGCCCATGGTGCCGGAAGCGGCGGTGGCCATGCTCGCCTGCGCGCGTATTGGCGCGGTGCATACCGTGATTTTCGGCGGTTTCTCGCCGGAAGCGGTGGCGGGCCGCATTATCGACTGCGGCGCGAAGCTGGTGATCACCGCTGACGAAGGCGTACGCGCCGGTCGCGCCATCCCACTGAAGAAAAACGTCGATGAAGCGCTGAAAAACCCCGGCGTGACCACCATCAGCAACGTGATTGTGCTGCGCCGTACCGGCAATGCGGTGGCGTGGCAGGAGAACCGCGATCTCTGGTGGCACGATCAGGTTAACGGCGCCAGCGATCAACATCAGCCCGCCGAAGTGGGCGCGGAAGATCCGCTGTTTATCCTTTATACCTCTGGCTCCACCGGCAAGCCGAAAGGCGTGCTGCACAGCACCGGCGGCTATCTGGTTTATGCGGCGACCACCTTTAAATACGTTTTCGATCATCAGCCTGACGATATCTACTGGTGTACCGCCGACGTTGGCTGGATCACCGGCCACAGCTATCTGCTTTACGGACCGCTGGCGTGCGGTGCAACCACGCTGATGTTTGAAGGCGTGCCCAACTGGCCGAAACCGAGCCGCATGGCGGAAGTGGTTGATAAACATAAGGTGACGCTGCTTTATACCGCGCCGACCGCGATTCGTGCCCTGATGGCCGAAGGCGATAAGGCGATCGCCGGCACCCAACGCTCCACGCTGCGTATCATGGGATCGGTAGGCGAACCGATTAACCCGGAAGCCTGGGAATGGTATTACCAGAAGATTGGCGACAGCCGCTGTCCGATCGTCGATACCTGGTGGCAAACCGAAACCGGCGGCTTCATGATCACGCCGCTGCCGGGTGCTACCGAACTGAAGCCTGGCTCCGCCACCCGACCTTTCTTTGGCGTTCAGCCTGCGTTAGTGGATAACGAAGGCGTGCCGCAGGAAGGCGCCTGCGAAGGCAACCTGGTGATTACCGACTCCTGGCCAGGCCAGGCGCGCACGCTGTTTGGCGATCACGATCGCTTTGAACAGACCTACTTCTCCACTTTTAAAAACATGTACTTCAGCGGTGACGGCGCACGCCGTGACGAAGATGGCTATTACTGGATCACCGGCCGTGTGGATGACGTGCTGAACGTTTCCGGCCACCGTCTGGGTACGGCGGAGATCGAGTCGGCACTGGTGTCGCACCCTAAAATTGCTGAAGCCGCAGTGGTCGGCATTCCGCACGGCATCAAAGGCCAGGCGATTTACGCCTACATCACGCTGAACCACGGCGAAGAACCGTCGCCGGAGCTCTACACCGAGGTGCGCAACTGGGTGCGCAAAGAGATTGGCCCAATCGCCACGCCGGATGTGCTGCACTGGACCGATTCGCTGCCAAAAACCCGCTCGGGCAAAATTATGCGCCGCATTCTGCGCAAAATCGCCGCGGGCGATACCAGCAACTTTGGTGATACCTCCACGCTGGCCGATCCGGCCGTGGTTGAAAAACTGCTGGAAGAGAAGCAGTCGATCAAAATGCCGTAACCGCGGCGTCCTGTCTTTTTTCGTCCCACCCTCCTCTCCCGCAAGGGAGAGGAAGCAAAACAGGAGATGTGCTGAGCACGTGTTTTGTTGTCAGGTTACTCACTAAAAAAATTTATAAAAAAAGGGCGTCAGGCACTGTTTGTGGTCAGCCTGCGCGCCCGATCCCCCTTACCTCTGGAGAGTGTGTGATGATCAACAACATCTATCAACAGGTAGAAAGCAGCCCCCGCTTTCAGGAGCTGGTGCGCAAGCGGCAGGCCTTCGCGCTGGTGCTGACCGTCATTATGCTGGTGTTGTACGTCGGCTTTATCCTGCTTATCGCCTTTGCCCCCGGCTGGCTCGGCACGCCGCTGCATGCCGGAACCAGCGTGACACGCGGCATTCCGCTGGGCGTCGGCCTGATTGTGATTTCGTTTCTGCTTACCGGCGTCTATGTCTGGCGCGCCAACGGCGAATTCGATCGCCTGACCAAAGAGATCGTGCGCGAGGTGCAGCCATGAAGATGTTTGCTCGGGTTCTGGCGGCGCTGGGCGCGCTGCCTTTGGGTGCGCAGGCGGCGGATGCCATCAGCGGTGCGGTTGAGCGTCAGCCGACCAACTGGCAGGCGATCATTATGTTTCTGGTGTTCGTCGGCGCGACGCTCGGCATCACCTGGTGGGCGTCCAAACGCACCCGCTCACGCAGCGATTACTACACCGCTGGCGGCAATATTACCGGCTTTCAGAATGGACTGGCGATCGCCGGTGACTTCATGTCCGCCGCGTCGTTTCTGGGTATTTCCGCGCTGGTTTATACCTCGGGCTACGATGGCCTGATCTATTCACTGGGCTTTCTGGTGGGCTGGCCGATCATTCTGTTTCTGATCGCAGAGCGTCTGCGTAACCTCGGCCGCTACACCTTTGCCGATGTCGCTTCCTATCGTTTAAAACAGAAACCGATTCGCACCCTGTCCGCCTGCGGCTCGCTGGTGGTAGTGGCGCTTTACCTGATCGCACAGATGGTTGGTGCCGGTAAGCTGATTCAGCTGCTGTTCGGCCTCAACTACCACGTTGCGGTAGTGCTGGTGGGCATTTTGATGGTGCTCTACGTGCTGTTTGGCGGCATGCTGGCCACCACCTGGGTGCAGATTATCAAAGCGGTACTGCTGCTGTTTGGCGCCTCGTTTATGGCCATTATGGTGATGAAAACGGTGGGCTTCAGCTTCAATAACCTGTTCAGCCAGGCGATGGCGGTGCATCCCAAAGGCGCGGCGATCATGAGCCCTGGCGGGCTGGTGAAAGATCCGATCTCGGCGCTGTCGTTGGGCCTCGGTTTGATGTTTGGTACCGCAGGCCTGCCGCATATCCTGATGCGTTTCTTTACCGTCAGCGATGCTCGCGAAGCGCGTAAAAGCGTGTTCTGGGCCACCGGCTTTATGGGTTACTTCTACTTCCTGACCTTTATTATCGGCTTCGGTGCCATTCTGTTGGTGGGGGCTAACCCGGCGTTTAAAGATGCCGCTGGCGCGCTCATTGGCGGCAACAATATGGCGGCGGTGCATCTGGCCGATGCCGTTGGCGGCAGTACCTTCCTCGGCTTTATCTCCGCTGTGGCCTTTGCCACCATTCTGGCGGTGGTTGCCGGTCTGACGCTGGCCGGTGCCTCGGCGGTGTCGCATGACCTTTACGCCAGCGTCTATCGCAAAGGAGAAGCGAGTGAGAAGGATGAGCTGCGGGTGTCGAAGATTACCGTGCTGATCCTCGGCGTGGTGGCTATCGCGCTGGGCATTTTGTTCGAGAAACAGAACATCGCCTTTATGGTGGGTTTGGCGTTCTCCATCGCCGCCAGCTGTAACTTCCCGATTATCCTGCTGTCGATGTACTGGTCGAAGCTGACCACGCGTGGCGCGATGATTGGCGGCTGGGCTGGCCTGCTGACCGCGGTGATCCTGATGATTCTGGGCCCGACCGTCTGGGTACAGGTTCTCGGTCACAGCGCACCGGTTTTCCCTTACGAATATCCGGCGCTGTTCTCGATGCTGGTGGCGTTTATCGGCATCTGGTTCTTCTCCACCACCGATACGTCTGCGTCTGGCCATCAGGAACGCATGCTGTTCCGCGATCAGTTTGTGCGTTCACAAACCGGTATTGGTATCGATCAGGGCAAGTCCCACTAAACAAAAAAGGCGCCCCGCAGGGCGCCTTTTTTTTCAGCATGAACTCAGAAACGCAGCGAAGCGCCAACATAAGGACCGTCAGCAATGACGTTGTCTTTGCGGCCATCTTTGTTATTCAGCTCAATATACTGATAACCGACGCGCACGTTCAGCAGCGAGATTGGCGTAAAGCTCAGGCCACCGCTGGCCTGCTGATAGCTGTCGATACGATCGGCAAACGCATCTGGCGCATAATAATATTCGCCATACAGGCCAAACATATCGCTGAAGGTGTAGCTTGCACCAGCACCGACCGCCACCGCAAAGCCATCTTTGCCATTTTCCGGATGGGTGTACATCGCTTTGGCCGTTGGCGATACACGCAGCGGACCTGCATCAATGTTATAGCCCAGACCGAGGCCCGATAAACTGCCATCGTGATCGCTACGCAACCAGTTGCCGTTCAGGAACAGGCCCGGTGAGTTGGTGCCCAGACCGACGTTCAGGTTAGTGTAATGCTTGCCCACATCAACGCTGCCTTCAATCGCCTGGGCTGAACCCGCCAGCACCATCATCGCCAGACCACTGCTCAAAAGTACTTTTTTATTCATCGCCAGACTCCGTTTTAAGGCTTTTTTTGGAGCGCGCAGAATAGCGGTGAGAAAAGTGAGACACAATGTATAAGTCGTTACTTTACATTAATGATGCACCGCTATTCTGCCAAAAAGGTAAGCGCTCACTACTTCATGGCCTCAGAACAAATAGCGCGCGCCGATAAACCAGCCGTCAGCCAGGCTGCGATCGGGCTGAATATTTTGCCCATCCAGCTTTACAGCACGGTAGCCCACCTGCATCTGCAGCGACGGCATCAGCGCGGTCCCCACACCCAGCCGCATATCCTGATAGCCGTGCATACGTAACGTCAGCGTATCCGGTGCGTAATGATAATCCGCGAACAGCCACACCGTTCGTAACACCGGCCAGACGATGCTAGCGCCAGGGCTTAACGCATAGCCCGCATCCTGACCGGAGAACGCGACGTAGCTGGTGCGCATCGAAGGAATAACATAGAAAGGCCTGATGGCGAACAGATAGCCCGCCTGCAAGTTAGCGGTATAGAGTACGTCACTTTCGCGCGGTAAAAGCCATTCGCCACCGAGCATCAGGCGATCGCCCTCTGTGATCGTGGTGTGCGCATTCAGGCCGGTGAAGGAGCGTCCGGCATCAACGCCGAGCGAAACGGCCTGCGCCTGCAACGTCAACAGCAGCGCCATAAGGGTAAAAAGTGATTTCATCACATCATTCCTTATCATGGTTGAGGAATGACGAGAGTAGGATTGGCGACGGGAGTGACTCTATAAGGTTTGGCTCAATCGGGGGATGAAAAAGCCAAAAAAAGCCGGGCGCGCAGGCCCGGCTTGACGAGGATTACTCTTCTTTATCGATCAGTACCGCTTCCAGCAGATCGAGATCGCGCAGCAGTTTCTGCATGGTCTCGTTGGAAATCTGCTGAGTGGCACGCAGGTGATAAACTTCCCCGCGCTCGGCGCGCAGCGCGTTAAGCCGGAAACGCCGCTCCAGATTTTCAGCCAGAATCGATTTCTCGAGGTTCTCTTTGCCATCCAGACGGCGACGCAGATTACCCGCCACGCGCGAGCCGACCTCTTTCACCAGCTCTTCATCGAGATTTTCTTCGCTGTCCTTCATCAGCCGCTCTTCCATCTTGTGCAGGCTCTCGATCGCCACGCCAGCCATAATGGCGCGGGCGTTCTGAATTTCGTGACGATGACCGGCATGATCGACGCCGTCGATACCGCGCAGCAGCATCGGCAGCAGGATCACGCCAATCAGCAGCGAAAACAGAATCACGCCGGTGGCGATGAAGATCAGCTCATAACGGGCCGGGAAGGGCTCGCCGCTGGAGAGCAGCAGCGGAATAGAGAGCACACCCGCTAGCGTAATCGCACCGCGGACGCCCGCAAAGGTGGCGATCAGCAGTTCGCGCATTGAGTAGTTGCCGAACTCCAGCGGGCGCTTTTTCAGCAGACGGCGGCTGAAGCGCTGCATGATCCACAGCCAGCTAAAACGCACGCCCATCAGCGCCAGATAGACCAGACCGATATCGGCAAACAGCATCCACAGCTCGACGTTGGGATCGGCGTTGGCCTGCTCAACCGAGGTTTGCAGAATATCGGGCAGCTGCAAACCGAGCATCAGGAACACCATGCCGTTAAAGACAAACTCCAGCATCTGCCAGACGCTGTTTGCGCGCAGACGCATCGCCAGCGGTGCCTGGCGAATAATGCCGGAACGGGTAATGGTCATGCCCGCCGCAACCGCTGCGAGGATACCGGATACGCCCAGATGTTCGGCGATCAGGTAAGAGGCAAACGGCAGCAGCAGCAGCAGCACGGTTTGCGTTGCCGGATCGTCACCGCTCCAGCGGCTCAGCAGGCGCAGCGAACGGCCATAGAGCCAGCAAATCGCCACACCGGCCACCAGCCCGCCGATGGCGACCTTCAGGAACTCAATGCTGGCGCCTGACCAGGTAAACACCATGGTGCCCATCGCAACTGCCACGGCGAATTTCAGCGATACCAGGCCTGATGCGTCGTTCATCAACGCTTCACCCTGCACAATCGACATGATTTTTTTCGGAATGCGGCCTTCGCCCACAATGCCCGAGAGCGCGACGGCATCGGTAGGTGACAGCACCGCCGCCAGCGCAAAGGCCGGAATCAGCGGAATGCCCGGCACCATCCAGTAAATCAGGTAGCCAATACCAATCACCGTAATCAGCACCAGCACCAGCGCTAATCCGAGGATCTCGCGGCCATGATGCAGAAACTCGCTGATCGGCGTTTTCCAGCCGTCGGCAAACAGCAGCGGCGGAATAAACAACACCAAAAACAGTTCAGGGTCGAAATCGACGTGCAGGCCAAAGGTCGGCCATGCCAGCAGCGCACCGGCGGCAATCTGCACCAGCGGCAGCGGTATCTGAAAAGGAATAATGCGAGCCGCAACGCCGGAAAGCGATACCACCAGCGTCATCATTAAAATAGTAAAAAAGATTTCCATGCTGTCCTTAAAGCCTCTTCTTACGCAGGCGTGGAATAACGTTCGGGGAGTGTGTGCCGGGAAAGTGTAAAACAAAACGGCACGGGAAAAAAAACCTCACGTGCGAAAAGCGGAATTATCGCGGTTGATACAAGAGGATCCCGCCATTTTTAGCAAAATGGCGGGAGAGCAGCGAAGTTAAATTGCCCAGCCGCCAGCATAGAACAGCGCCAGTGCGATGGCGATGACCACGGTGCCGACGTTCAGCTTGCGCCATTCACCAGCAAACAGGCGGCCAATCACCAGCGTACCGAAACCGAGCATGATGCCGGTGACGATGTTACAGGTCAGTACAATAAACACTGCGGTGACCAACCCGGCCATCGCATCGACAAAATCACCAAAGTCGATTTTTGCCACGTTGCTCAGCATCAGCAGGCCGACATACATCAACGCTGGCGCGGTGGCGTAAGCCGGAACCAGATAAGCCAGCGGTGACATAAACAGGATCAGCAGAAACAGCAGCCCAACCACGATGGCGGTTAAGCCGGTTTTACCGCCCGCCGCCGTTCCGGCCGCCGACTCGATATACACCGCCGCCGGCGACGCACCCACCAGGCCAGCAAAAATGCTGCTGAAGGAGTCGGTGGTCAGCGCGCGTCCGCCGTTGAGGATCTGGCCATCTTTATCCAGCAGGTTAGCCTGCCCGGCGACCGCACGGATGGTGCCGGTGGCATCGAATACCGCGGTCATCACCAGCGCCAGCACGCTCGGCAGCACCACTGGCTGCAAGGCACCGAGGATATCCAGGCTCAGCAGCGTGGAGTGGCCGCTGGCATCGGTCAGGCTTGGCATGGCGAACAGGCCCTGATAGCTCACCGCCGGGTCGAAAATCAGACCGGCAATGGAAATAGCAATGATGGTCATCAGGATGCCGCCCGGCACGCGACGTTTCTCCAGGCCAAAAATAGCCGCCAGGCCGAGCAGCGTCATGATCACCGGAAACGACGGGAAATGCCCCAGCGCTACCGGCAGGCCTGCACCGCTGTTTTTCACCACCAGCCCGACGCTGTCGGCGGCGATCAACATCAGGAACAGGCCGATGCCGATGCCGGTGCCGTGCGCCACGCCGGTGGGCAAATTACGCAGGATCCAGCCACGAATGCCGGTCACCGAAATCAGCGTAAACAGCACGCCCATCAGAAATACCGCACCCAGCGCCACCGGAATGCTGATCTGCTGCCCCAGCACCAGGCTAAAGGCGGTAAAAGCGGTCAGCGAGATGGCGCAACCAATCGCCAACGGCAGATTGGCCCACAGGCCCATGACGATCGACCCGACGCTGGCCACCAGACAGGTAGCGACAAACACCGCCGTTGGCGGAAAACCCGCTTTGCCCAGCATAACCGGCACCACAATGACGGAATAGACCATGGCAAGAAAGGTGGTCAGCCCGGCAACAATCTCCTGGCGCACGCTTGATCCACGGGCTGAGAGACAAAACCAGGCATCAAGCTTACCGCGAGCGGGACGCGAGTCGGTCGACATAACGAAAAACCTCTGAAGAGTGATAAAAATGCTGCTGTGATCAGACGGCGCTGGGGCCATGTTTTGCCCTGTGCATCACAAGGCAAACGTTTACCTGATCGTTAATAAAAACGCCGCATTAGCGCGGCGGTTAAAAAAGGCAGGGGATTATCCGGTCTTTGCTGGCGCTTTTTCAACTGCTGATTGCGGCTGAACGAGGATAATTACGGCAAGCATGGCGCAAAATCAAAAAAAGCGCGGCAGGAGCCAGCGCTGAAGAGAACCTTTGGCGTTGCGCAATTGCCATAGCATGCCATTGCGCAACAGTGGCGTTACCCGCCGCTGAGATTAAGCTCTCCGCCCTGCTTGATCGCCCGCTGCCAGGCAGCACGCTGGGTAATTTTTTCCAGCCAGCTGCGAATCGCTGGCGCGTTATCAAGGCTGCTGCGCGCCGCCAGGCCCTGCAGCGGAAAACTCATCTGTACGTCAGCGATGCTGAAATGCTGGCCAGCAAACCACGGATGGCGCTGTAAATGTTGCTCAATGAAGTCTCGGTGGGTGGCGACCTGCTTATCGAGCCAGGCTTTTTGCACGCCGTTACCAAAAGCGGCGCCAATCGGACGCATTAGCAGCGGCACCGGCGCTTTGCCCATGCGGCCAAAAATCAGCTTCATCACCACCAGCGGCATCAGTGAGCCTTCGGCGTAGTGCAGCCAGTAGCGCGACTGCAGACGTTCATCATCATCGGTCAGGGTTAGTCGCTGTTCGCTGTCGTATCGCTCGCTGAGATACTCAAGGATGGCGCCCGATTCGGCGATCACCCGGTTGCCGTCGGTAATAATTGGCGCTTTGCCCAGCGGATGGACCTGCTTTAACGCGTCTGGCGCCAGCATGCTCTTTTCACGCTCATAGCGTTTGATTTGATAAGGCGCTTCCAGCTCTTCCAGCAGCCACAACACCCGCTGCGAACGCGAGTTATTCAGATGATGTACGGTGATCATTAGCACTTCCTCTCAGGAGACGTGCAACCAGTATAGTTGAGTCGGCGATCAGCTCCGCTCATCCTGATCCGGATCGAGCAGGATAGCGCCGGTGCCCTGCTCGCCCAGCCGATCGCCTGGGTTGCGCAGTGGGCAGTCACGCATCGATAAACAGCCGCAGCCGATGCAGCCATCGAGATCGTCGCGCAGGCGAGTCAGCGTGGCGATGCGGTTATCCAGCTCGGCGCGCCACTGCTGTGTCAGCTGTTGCCAGGCGCTGTCCGACATCCGCTTATCGCCCGGCAGGTGCGCCAGGCTTTCGCTGACCGTCGCCAGAGGAATGCCGATGCGCTGGGCGATTTTAATAATGGCGACGCGACGTAATACATCACGGCCATAGCGCCGCTGATTGCCGCCGTTGCGCGTGCTGGCGATCAACCCTTTTGCCTCATAAAAATGCAGTGCAGAGACCGCAACACCGCTGCGTTTGGCTACTTCTCCCGGCGTCAGCACCGGTTTTGGCGTATTGCGAACTTTTTTCATCTGGCTCTTTACCTCAAGTTAACTTGAGGAATTATACTCCTTTCCCATTGAAACCGTACACCTCTCGCGAGGAAGGATAAGGCTATGATGCATGAAGAGATAATTCACTCTCTGACTGACTGGATTGATCAGAACCTGGACAAGACGCTGTCGATTGATGAGGTGGCGGCGAAGTCGGGCTATTCGAAATGGCATTTACAGCGGATGTTTCGTAGCGTGACCCGTCAGACCCTGGGTGGCTACATTCGCGAGCGGCGTCTGACCATGGCCGCTGAGGCGCTGTGTCACAGCCAGCGCGCGGTTTACGATATTGCTATGCAGTACGGTTTTGATTCGCAGCAGACGTTTTCGCGCGTGTTCCGGCGGCAGTTCTCACAAACGCCGACCGCCTATCGGCACAGCATGCGCCGCCAGAACCTGCAGCGTGCGCAAAAAATTGGTTTTGACTGTACAGAAAGCGGCAGCTTTGCCCAGCGCACCACCGGCGAATGTTGCCCGCTGCGCCCGGCAGGCCAGGAGCGGGCTCAGGCGGTTTGACGCGTGCGTTCCGCCGACAGCCAGCAATCGGGCGAAACATACCAGCCGCCGCCCGTTTCCTTGATGTGATACATCGCCGCATCAGCCTGGGCCAGCAAGGCGGCAGCGCTGGAGAATTGACAGGCCATCGCGGCGCCAATACTGATTGACTGCACCAGTTGCATACCCTGCGGTAACGTTATCGGCGCCTGCATCACCTCGTTCAGCTGCTGCGCCACTTCGCCTGCATCTTCAATGCAGTGCACATCATGCAAAATCACCGCAAACTCATCGCCACCCAAACGAGCAACGATATCGCCCTGACGTAGCCGCTGGCGCAGTCGGGCGGCCGTGGCCTGCAATACGGCATCGCCTGCCGCATGACCGAAGCGATCGTTAACCTGTTTAAAGCGATCGCTATCGATATAGAGCACCGCCAGCTTGCGGCGCAGCAGAGGCTGATTAAACCGTTCATCAAGCTGGCGCAGAAACGCGGCGCGATTCGGCAAACCGGTCAGCGGATCGTGCGTTGCCTGATGCGTGAGCGAGGCATTCTCCTGATGCATGGTTTTATTCCATCGATCGAGCTCGGCCATCAGGCTGTTCACGTCGTCACTGAGCTTATTCAATTCTGCTATCTCCGAAGCGGGTACACGTTGCGCAAAAGCGCGATGACGGCGGACATATTGCACAACGTCAGTAATGTTTTGCAGGCCGCGCAAAATGCCACGCTGCATGCGATGCGACAGCCAGGCGGCCAGCGCGGCGGTCAGCAACAGGCTGCCCAACACGCAGTAAAATGCCATACGCAGCCAGCCAAGCACCGGCGTGGCGTCGCCATGAATCCAAACCTGACCAATCTCTTTATCGCGATCGATCACCGATGCCATTAGCGGGCGGGGAAAAAGCCAGCGGGCGATATGCCGGTCAAAAGTCCCAAGCGGCGCTGAAGGTGCACGCTGCCAGTGAGCAAGCTGGTGCCCCCGCACATCCACAATCTCGGCGCTGGCGATCTCGCCACCCAGCGCCACCATGCCCAGCATCTCCTGCGCTTTGCGCGTGTCGTGCTGCGCCAGCGCGCCACGAACCCGTTCACTGACCACCGTGGCGGCGAGTTGCAGATTGTTATCCGCATAGCCGCGTAGCGTAGTGAGCGAGATGGCAGAAATGGAAATGCCACTAATTAATAATGTCGCAATAATAATCAACAGATGAATACGCTGTAGCGCCTGACGCAATCCTGGCAGGCGACGCGCAGGCCGTGCGTCCGGCGGGATGATTTTGCTGCTGTTCATAATTCTTCGCCTGGCTTTGGCATGACCGCGGCATGCCAGGTACAAAGGACATGCGGGTCATGCTGAATGACAAATGCGCATGCTATTTTCCGGTGAAATATTTCCCTGAGGGAAAAAGGTGCCGACGCTTTTATTTCAAATAACAGCGACATTTGGCTAAATATTATTTTCTTATTTAACTGCTGTTAAATCCTACAGTCGAACTTTGTTTTATACAATGTGCTGGCCCTTCAGAATGGTCTCAAAGCCGCTTTTTCGGAAAAATTCGGTTTACAGCCTGGTAAAATAATGATGCGAAATGAGCCAAATAATCGCCACTATCCTGTTAATATACAAAGGTTTTAGCAGTTTGTGAGCGCGATCACGTCATAGCGGAATCACCGGCCAGCGCAGCGTACCAAACCAGATTAATAAACCGCCTCGCAAACTGCATAATTAAATAAACAACGCGGAAGCGAATAAAGTCAAATTACGCTTTTACGCCTTATTTGCTCAGGTTGTCCTGCGGATAATTCTTATAAAGGGAAACCGCGAGAGGTTATTATATTGGTTACCGCGTGATGACGCGTATTTAAAAAGTGATAACACTTCTTAGCTGACGTCTCTTACGTCATTACTTTTTCCAGGGTCTTGCTAAATATGCTTCATTTTCCCTTACGCTTTCACTGCGACAGCAAGCACCATTTTTTGCGCGAAAAAGGGTACAAATTTTGTTCAAAATTTAAAATCCGCTGATATAATGTGATCCACATCACACTAAAGCGCCACCGCAGGGGTCCACCCTGACACGCCTTTGCGCCGCGCGTGATACCCGGATCGCTGTTGTCAGGCTTTGTTTTTGCAGGATTTTTCGCACATGGCTACCTTAACCACCAGTTTTCTGATTATGCGTTGGGAACTGTTGAGCGCAGTAATGATGTTTATCGCCAGCACTTTTAAGATTAAATGTCGTCAGACCAGCCATCCGGTGATGGCCTTTCTGTTCAGCGGCATTGGGCTGGGCATGTCTTGTTGGTTCGTAACCGGTCTGCTGGGCATCAGCCTGAGCATGGAGAACCTGCACAGCTTTATGGCGGTAACGCGCGACGTATTTGTCGAAGTGATCAGCCAGGCACCGCCGGACTGGCCAATGCCGTAACGCTTAAACAGCAGACAAAAAAAATGCGAGCCACAGGCTCGCATTTTTTATGGACAACCACTCAGATTTTCTTGAGCATCGCCGGAATTTTTACTTCGTTGACGGCGTCAATCTTTCCCACCAGTCCTGCCCTGTCCTGAATCCACATGTCGCCCATCATCTGGTTCAGACCGCGATCCAGACCGGTTACCAGGCCTGCGCCAGGGGTAAAGGTCAGCTCACCAAAATAGATGCGATCTTCCTGTACATACCAGTCTACACGGACGTAATCGAATTCTGTCGCCAGTTTCTTACTCAGATCCAGCGCATGATTAAGAGAGTTCAGCTGTGGTGTGATATCCAAACCGGTATCACGAATCTTATGGTACGCATCTTGTAAGTTATTTACGTAAAAGTTCATCGACATCGCTGGATTAGAGCGGTTGTAGATCACCTGCAGCACATACTCAAAGCTGCCGTCACGCTTATTAAACATATGGAACTTGTAATCGATCGGGGCCGATTTACCGTCGCCAATATATTGCTCAACCAGAATGCGTGGTTTGATATAACGATAATGGATTTCGCGCGCTTCGCCCGAGAAGTCCGTTTTCAGCCACTCATGGCAGCTCTGGATAATCTGCTGTTTCTTCAGGCTGTCTGGCTCCTGCAGCAGAATTTCCACCATGTTAGAGCCATGGTTTGGCTTGATCACCGTTTTGTCCCATGACGCAAGCGTCAGCAGCGTCGTAGGATCGCTGGTTTCATGCAGCAGCGGAATCAGGTACTCATCGCCAATCGCTTCTGCGATGTACTCACGCACCAGATATTTATCTGACAGCCTGCTGTAGCACTGATGGTCGCCGTGGACGAATTTACGGTACAGCACCTTCTCATTGAATACCTTTGGCTGACGGATGTTCGGCAGCTTGCGGAATTTATGAAAATAGTAAAGACGGTCCTGGTATGACCAAGGCATTTTCTTAATGAAATACAGAACGCTTCTTCTGAGTTCATCTTTAAAGCTCATAACTGACCTCATTTGTAGGTTTTGTAGTTAAGTGAGGAAACCTGAATTTTTTGAATGACGCCGTTTTTAAAGAAGTAATTCATTACGGTTAGAGACAAAAATTCTGAGATTAATACGCTCCACGCTGCGCCCATGATGCCGTGCTGTTGAATCAACCAGTACGACAGCGGCACGCTGAAGATCATCAGGCAGACGACTTTTCTCAGGAGATAATTGAACCCGCCTTCCTTGACCATATATCGGTAAGCGACTGTTCCCATTGCTGAAAAACAGGTGGCTATCGATAACACCGTAACAAGGCTTCCTGACTGTGTGTATTCATGACCATATAAAGCAATGATGACCTTTTCGCCGAACAGCCCAATGACGAGAAGCATCAAAAGTGACACACCCATAACATAACCATTCAGCCTCGCCGTCAGCTTTATGGCCACTTCAGCACGCTCCCTGAAAATTTCAGTGAAGCTTGAAGTGATGATGGCCGCCGGGATAAAAATCCACGACGCCGAAATGGTATTGGCCGCGGCGAACAGCCCGAGGTCACGCGCTGAACCGACGCCTACCAAAAACATCTGCGCCATTTTCACCTGAATCGAGATGAAGACGCTGGAGATGGCCAGCGGCAGTCCGGCATACATCAGGTAGCGCAAATAGGTGCCGCTGCGCTTCTTCGGCGGCGCCACATCCTGAAACTGGCGATAAAACGCAAATCGCTTAATCAGGTAAGGCACCAGCGTCACTGCCACCACCGAAAGACTCAGCAGCAGCGGACTCAATTTGAACCAGGCAATCGCGAAGCTGATGGAGAAGCTCAGCAGCATGCCAACTGAGTTGGCCACGGTGTTCAGCCGCGATGCCAGCCTGGCGTTGTTGAATACGCTAAAGGTGTCCTGCGTAACAAACATCGCCGACAAAAACGACGCGATGGCGAACACCAAAAAGTTCTCTGGCATCGTGTACCAGACGTAGATCAGCACCGGCAGCGAAAGCAGCAGCAACAGCGTCATGCGCATCTTGCGTGCCACGTTCATCAGCCTTACACCCTTGCCTGTGTTCTGGCTGATGTGCTTAAACAGGATGGTTTCACTGCCGAACATGGCGATGGTTTGCACCACCGAAAACAGTGAGGCTGCAAACGCCATCTGGCCAAAAATGGAAGGGCCGAACGATTTTGCTACGTATGATGTGACGAAGATGACACCAAACACGGAGACAATCTTTTCTGACATCATCCAGGCGGCGTTAGACATAACACTGAATTTCATTGACGCATCCTTTGTGTTTCCACTTCATACAACTCGGCAATACATCCATGTCCAAAAATGACCTAACCTGAACAGCTCGGGCGAAATAAATATTCGCTCCAGAACCGGGTGGTCCGAAATTAGATATAATCTGTATTTTTATAGTTAGTTTAATTCCAGGATAAATCTTACTAATATTTATTTATCCGAGTATGTAAACGATTTCAGAGAGTTAGCTTTTTCGATATCAACCTGGCACAGTTTGAGCCAACCGCAAGGATGAGTCACTAAATTTCTGTCTGGCTGCAGAAGATTTTCCGTTTTGGTTGAGACGAATTTATATCAAAATTCAGTTTTGAGAAAGGCGTCTAAAGTCGTGCCGAATAAAATAAGATAAATCCCATGATGATATTTATTCTAAATATTTTAATTTAGCCACTGCAATTCAAATCGCGAACTTAACATACGGTATTAATATCATCCCGGATCAGGACCAGGGATTAATGCAGTATTTCTCATCCATTAATTGATTAGAAAGGTAAGAGCGTTTATGAGAAAGTCACGATATAGCGAAGAGCAAATCACCAGCGCTATTAAAGCTTCTGAATGCGGCGTCAAAGTTAAAGAAATTTGTAATGAACTGGGGATCTCTGAAGCAACCTTTTACAGCTGGAAGAAAAAATTCTCCGGCCTTTCCTCTGAAGAGGGAAGAAAAATCAAGGAGTTAGAAGAAAAGCTACAAAACCTTACCCGCGAAGTGGCGGTACTGAACTCTGATAAAGAGATGCTTCAAAGCGTATTGAAGAACTTTTTCTCCACCAACGACAAGCGTCAGGCGGTGAATTATCTTCAGGATACGTTTGATATCGGCACGCGCCGCAGCTGTCGTTTACTCGATATTAGCCGCAGCGTTTACCATTATCCATCAAGCAGTGACACCCAATAATACTGGGATTTCTTGCGACTGGTTTGAGAATTGTTCTTATTTGCTATCTTATGGAAATCTAATCAGAACGCTCAAGGCATGAAAAATAGCATAATGATTTCTGATAATTAATTTGTCACTTTTAGCCTTTGTTTAATTTATGCAATGCTAGCACCAGATAAATCCTTTTATTTTAAGTCACTTAGTGAAACCCCAATCTCATTGCTATGAGATTGGTTCCCTTTCCTTAATGAAGACTCTCTCATTGAAGCGGCGTTCAGCCGCTCAATTCCTGTTAAGTTTGTGTAAACGCAGCCGCAAAGTTGAATTCTAAAAAACTGCATTTTATACTGGACCTGAAAACCTTTCCGTTCAAAAGAAGACATGGAATCCCTCTGCGACAGGGCTTCAATTGTAAAGGCCTTTACATTTCTCGCACGCTGTTTACCATTTCTTATCTCTGCCCGCGTCTATTGATCACTATATAACCAATTAAGCCAATAAATCATTCACAAAGTTAACCTGTCAACGCGAGTAGAATGCAGCGTTAATTGCCTGCTTTCTCCATTCAACACACCTTTAAGTGGCACCATAGCAGGCTTTCTCAGGGCCAGAATGAGCTCAACCCATGCTGAAGCCGGACTAAATCCAGTGGCAAGCGGCGTTTTACACGGCGATTTGCGCTGCTTTTATGCACGCCGCAGCAACCTGAAGGTGTGACCCAGGGCGATTATTGTTAATAAAGTGATAACTGGCGCGGCAAAGTGACAGAAAACAGGCTATGAAACAGGCATCACACCACCGCCTGACGGTGGAAACGCTCTCACTCGCTGCGCTTATTTACCGTTTCGTCAGATAAAAAAGGCAAAAGCGGGATGCTTTTGCCTTGTATAACAGCTTGTTAATGTAGCGATAATCCTAAATTAGCCCTGACTACCCTGCATAATAAATATTATTTCCTCAGCAATATATTCATGGCCTAATTATTTATCGCGCCAATTTTTGGCTGCGGTTTTATCCGCATCGCCACGATCACGCCCGTGAGCAGACAGCCAATACCACATAAGGTCAGCAAAGGGGGCCAGCTTTGACGCAGCATAAAGCTATAGGCCAGCCCAGCGAGGATCTCGAAAACGATTAGCGGACCAACAATAACTGTGGGCAGCCGCTGACAGGCTTCATTCCAGCAGCGGGTACCCAGCCACGAACAGAGCAGGCCAATCACCAGCATCAGGGAAAGGAAGAGTTCAGGCCGCGGGCCAAAAGGCAGGACGAAGTCAGGCTGCTGGCTGCCCAACATAATAGTAACCAGCAGCCAGGCGATCAGCGCTAAGGGCAGTGTGACTATACCCTGTGCCGTCGCCCAGGTGGCGGGCTTTTTATCGGGGTTGGCGCGCAGCCAGCGAGCATTGCGTAGCGGATACCACGTCCAGCATGCCACTGCGACCACCGCCAGCGCGATGCCGGTGCAATATCGCCAGCCGTCAAAGCTCGGTGCATTGCGCAACTCGGCGGCATTGACGCAGACCAGACCGGCGGCAATTAACAGCAGCGCCGGTGCCAGACTACGCCAGGCGAGCCTGCCCTCTTCGCGGCCATAAAGCAGATTAGCGCTAACGGAAATGACCACCGGCAGCGTGCCGATAATCATGGTGGAGACCGGCGCACCGGTGCGCTGTATGGCAGACGCCAGGCACCAGTAATAAAGCAGGTTACCGATCAGCGTCAGTCGGGTGGCTTCTGCCCAGTCCGCTTTACTCAGCTGGCGTAGACGCCGCCGATCAAACCATGCCAGCGGCAGGGCAATTAAACCAAAGGCAACGTAGCGGCCAGCCGACTGCAACGCGCCCGGATAATCGGGCACGATTTCCGGCCCAACAAAAATCAACCCCCACATCAAGCCTGCGGCAAGGGCAAAAAGTACGCCAGCGAACATAGTGATCTCGTATGCTTATGCAAAAAAGCGAGTCTGTCAGGCTGGCGCGGGAAAATATTGTAGGAGATTGCGCTTTTAGCGCGTCAGCAGCATCTGCTTTTGATAACGCACCGGCGTGATGCCGTAGCGGTGAGCGAAACAGCGTGTCAGATGCGCCTGATCGCTCAAGCCCACCTCCAGCGCCACCTGAGCGGCGGCATGGCCGCACGCCAGCCGCAGCTTCGCTTCGTACAGCCGAAAAGCCATCAGCATCTGATGCGGCGTTACGTGATAATGCTGGCGAAAGGCGCGCTGAAAGTGCCACGGCGACAGCGCTACCAGCTGGGCGAGCTGCTCAAGCGTGACGTTTTCGGCATAGTGCTCGCGCAGATAGTCGCGCACGATATCGAAACGATGACCCGCCTCCCGCCGTAACGGATTGCCGATACGCGCCTGCGGGCGCAGCGCGTCAATCAGCTGCAGCAGCGTGCCCTGCCCGGCCAGCGTCGATTCGCTGTGCCACATCTGTGACACCAGCTGCGCGACCCGCTGAGTCAGTCGGATGTCCTGATGCATGACCTCACTGAACCACCAGCCAGATTCACCGGTTAGCTGCTCCAGCATGGCCGGTTGCAGATAGATCATGCGATAACGCCAGCCCTGATCGCAGGCGGATTCGCCGGTATGCAGTTCGTCCGGGTTCATCATGATCAGGGAATCTGCCGGTGCCAGATAGCTGGTGCCGCGATAGCGAAAGCGCTGTACGCCTGCATCAATAGTGCCGATGCCGAACGCCTCATGCGTATGGGGCTCAAAGGCGTAGCGCGAGATATGCGCGTGATAAAGCTCAACGCCGGACAGTCCCGCCAGCTGACGAAACTGCGCCCGATCTTTTTCACAGGGAAACTGCGCAGGCACCACATTCATGATCCACTCCGGAAAATCTTACTGAGGCAAGTGTGCATCAGGAATAGATTGCCGTCCACGTCCCGCCAGGCGACACTCGTTTTCTTTCTTCTATAAGCAGAGGCAGCAATGGAAACATCGGTGTTGGTAGTGATCGATATGCAACGGGGCGTCTTTGCCCAGCCGCGCTTTGATCAGGCGGGTCGCGTTGAGCGCATCAACCAACTTATCGCTGCGGCGCACCAGACGATTTTCATTCAGCATGTTGAAGGCGAGATGCAGCCCGACAGTGAGGCCTGGCAGCTGCTGCCGGAGATCGAACAACCGGCCAACGCGCTCTACATTAATAAAACCGCCTGCGACAGTTTTTGGCACACCACGCTGGAAGCGCAGCTGACTGCCGGCGCGCACCGTGGCTTTGTGATTTGCGGCTGCGCGACCGACTACTGCGTGGACTGCACGGTGAAAACCGCGGCCACCAAAGGCTTTCGCGTCACGGTTGCCGCTGATGCGCACACCACCGCCGATCGCACCTTTGCCAGCGCCGAACAGCTCATCGGCCAGCACAATGAAGTGTGGGCATCGCTGTCGCTGCCGGGCAACGCTATCCAGGTCGTGGAAAGCGCGGCTATTTTGCAGCAGTGGCGCAGCTGAACCCTGACGTCATGGCATAAAAAAAGGCGCCCAATCCGGCGCCTTTTTGCTGTGCGGCCTGAGAGGCCGCGTCCACATCAGTAAACGTCAGTGTTAATGCTTGGCAGCGCGCTCACGACGCGCAGGCAGAGCCCTTCATAAGGCTCCAGGTTAAACACGAATTCGCCGTTCTCCTGCAGATCGCCTTCCAGCGTTTCATGCAGCATATCGACCACTGCACCCGGCGCCACGTTCTCCAGCACCATCGTCTCCTGAATCGCTACCGCACTGAAATTCAGCGCGGTGATCTGAATGCCGCGGCCAGCCGGCAGTTCATGCACCATCACCAACAGCCCCGGCGACTGCACGTCAGGAATCGCCAGCTGCTTACTGGCGGCAATGCCATAATCCTGACGGATCCGCAGGATCTGCTTCAGCTTATTGGCAAATGAATCGGGATCGTTGAGCTGATGGCTCAGGCTACCGTATAGCGCGGTCGCTTTTGGCAATCCATCTTTTGAGAACGCCGCCTCGGGATCGACATCCGCCAGATCGTAGGCACCACGCTGGATCCAGCGCGTATCACCATCGGCCATACGATCGCTGACCTGATCCGGATTCAGCGGCAGCGCGCCAACCAGATCCCAACCGGACAGAGCGAACACGCCAGGCTGCAGCGCGTTGTACATCGCCAGCAGCAGATGAAGCTGTTTGATGCGTTCGATGTCGTCGCTGTTGATGGTGCTGAGATCGCGGATGCCGAGCGCCGCCGCCGCCACGCTGGCGCTGGTACAGGCGATGCCGTTGGTCACAAAGCGCATGTTGTAAGGCGCATGGGCACCGCACAATTTTTCATACATGGTTTCACGAATGTGCTCACGCAGGATCGCGCCAGGCAGCATCTGACCGTTAAAGGAGAAGTTATCTTCGGCGTGCAGCGTCCAGAAGTGCACCAGCTCGGTGGTCAGCTCATCGTGGTTTTGCAGGGCGTGAATCAGCGAGGCGGGATCGATGCCATATTCATGCACCTTGCGCAGCATCATGCGTAGAAATTCGGTGTCGCCAGTCATCAGCGCATGCTGATAAGCAGGACGCGTGATGAAGTCATACGACAGATCCGAACCGCCTTTCGACATCATGGCAATGTCGTCGATGGCCAGGTTGAGTTCCTGGAAGCTGAAGCCGCCCGCCTTGCGGATCATGCCGCCAAGCAGCTGATTGCCGGTTACCGACAGCGGATGGCTTTCTGACCAGGCCTTGCCGCTCTGACGACGTTCGACGCCAAGGAAGCCGTTGGCATCCAGACGCAGCCCGCGCGCGCCCATCACATCGAGACAATGCAGCGCATCGCCAATGATCAGCTGCTGGGCAGCAAAGCTCGGGTCGAGCCAGTTGAGCGACGGCTGCCCCTCTTTGAAGTAGTGCAGATACACCCAGCGACGCACTTTACCGTCAACGCCGGTAATCGGCAGCGTGGCGCTCCAGTCGGTCTCTTTAATGCCTGGCTCAAAGAAGATCACACGCTGCAGCTGGCCGACGATGTAGCCTTTTTCGCGCAGCAGATCCACGGTATCCGGCATCAGGTTTACCGCATCGCGCCCTTCCGGCACCTGCGGCAGATGCGCCCAGTCCTCTTCTTTGATTTCAACCATATGATACAGGCCGGGATAATCGCCATAAGCCAGTTCCGCCAGCCGGAAATCAGCGCCTTTACCGGTATGCGAAGGAATGACGTCATCAATGACGATGGCATTGTGTACCGATGCCTGACGGCTGATAGCGACATACTCTTCAAGCGTGCCGAAACGTGAATCGATCTCCAGCGAAATACGGTCAAAGTTGCCATCGATTGACGGCGTGGCGTCGTAGCCGCTGAGTCCGCCGCCCATCTTGGTCGGCCCGGTGTGGATCGCCTGAATGCCGATGCTGGCAAACTGCTGCCACAGCTCCGGGCTGCTCAGGGTTTTCAATACGGAGTCCTCGCCAGCGGTGATGATTGACCCCGGATAGGCGGCGAACCACACCGATGCGGTGGCAGACGCGCCGCGCGGCCTCGCTTCCGCATAGGGATTCATCCACATGCGGGCCTGACCGCTATAAAGGCGGGTGCGTTGACGGATCTTTTCCAGCATAGAGTTTTCAAGCAGCCACTGGACATACTCGGCTTTCGGTACGGTCATAATTATCCTCACGTCAGGACTCTCTGCGGAGCCATTAAGAACTTATACCGCGCTGGGGGGCTGAGGTGGGTCGGCCTTTCAGGCCATCCTCGACATGAAGAGCCCGGCTTTATCTGCGTTAGCCCAGGCAGCCAGTAAACGCCTCACCGTTCAGGGTCAGGCAGGCAGCACACAATCAGGAACGTATAGCATAGTGAATCGGCATAAATGATCCACTCTGCGCGGGCAGAGAAAGGCAATAAAAAAGCCTTGCAGAGCAAGGCTTAGGAAAAATCAGAATATCGGCAATCGAAATCTTAGAACGGGATGTCGTCGTCGAAATCGATAGGCGGTTCGTTGTTGTTAGCCGGTGCGCTGTTCTGCTGCTGCGGACGAGACTGCGCGCCGCCGCTGAACTGGTTATTTGCGCCCTGCTGCTGTTGCTGCTGCGGTTGCTGTGGCTGGCCCCAACCGTTGTTGTTGCCCTGACCGCCGCCTGCCGGTGCGCCTGCACCCGCTGCGCCGCCGCTCTGACGGCCGCCAAGCATCTGCATGGTGCCGCCCACGTTTACGACCACTTCGGTGGTGTATTTTTCCTGGCCGCTTTGGTCAGTCCACTTACGCGTCTGCAGTGCGCCTTCGATATAAACTTGGGAACCTTTACGCAGGTATTCGCCCGCGACTTCCGCCAGCTTGCCGAACAGCACAACGCGGTGCCACTCGGTTTTCTCTTTGGTTTCGCCAGTTTGCTTGTCACGCCAGCTCTCAGACGTGGCCAGAGTAATGTTGGCAACGGCGCCACCATTGGGCATGTAGCGAACTTCCGGGTCCTGACCCAGATTCCCTACCAGAATTACTTTATTTACGCCTCTGCTGGCCATGTTGAACTCTCCAAATGTGTATTGACGTACATTTTAATCGATCAATTCTAACACGCCACCGGGATGGCGCATACTCAGGATCACGCTTCCAATTTTCCTCCAGTCGTTACCCAGTTGCAACAGAATACTGGATATCCATTCAGGTTTTTTTATGCCATAATAATACGTTTCGTTCTGGCCATGCCGGGGAGTCAGGCATGGTGACGTCTGTTAATCCGGGAAATGTGAATGGATAAGATTGAAGTCCGTGGGGCGCGTACCCACAATTTGAAAAACATCAACCTGACCATCCCGCGCGACAAGCTGATTGTCGTCACCGGCCTGTCAGGTTCAGGCAAGTCCTCGCTGGCGTTTGATACGCTTTATGCCGAGGGCCAACGCCGTTATGTAGAATCCCTCTCTGCTTATGCCCGTCAGTTCCTGTCGCTGATGGAGAAGCCCGATGTCGATCACATCGAAGGCTTGTCGCCTGCTATTTCCATTGAGCAGAAGTCCACTTCACATAACCCACGATCAACCGTCGGCACCATTACCGAGATTCACGACTACCTGCGCCTGCTGTTTGCACGCGTTGGCGAGCCGCGCTGTCCCGATCACGATGTCACGCTGGCCGCGCAAACCGTCAGTCAGATGGTGGACAACGTGCTGGCACTGCCGGAAGGCAGCCGCCTGATGCTGCTGGCACCGGTGGTGAAAGATCGTAAAGGCGAGCACAGCAAAACGCTGGAGAATCTGGCGGCGCAGGGTTACATCCGTGCACGCATCGATGGCGAAGTGTGCGATCTCTCCGATCCGCCGAAGCTGGAACTGCAGAAGAAGCACACCATCGAAGTGGTTATCGATCGCTTTAAAGTACGCGACGATCTTTCCACTCGCCTGGCTGAATCCTTTGAGACCGCGCTGGAGATGTCCGGCGGCACAGCGATCGTCGCGGACATGGACGACAGCAGTGTTGAAGAGCTGCTGTTCTCGGCCAACTTTGCCTGCCCGATTTGTGGTTACAGCATGAGTGAGCTGGAGCCGCGCCTGTTTTCGTTTAACAACCCGGCGGGCGCCTGCCCTACCTGCGACGGCCTCGGCGTACAGCAATATTTCGATCCCGATCGCGTGGTGCAAAACCCGGAATTGTCACTGGCCGGCGGCGCGATTCGCGGCTGGGATCGCCGTAATTTCTACTATTTCCAGATGCTGCGTTCCCTTGCTGAGCACCTGCAGTTTGATGTGGAAGAGCCGTTCAACACGCTGAGCGAAAAAGCGCAGCAGGTGGTGTTATACGGTTCCGGCAAAGAGAACATCGAATTTAAGTACATCAACGATCGCGGCGATACCTCGGTGCGTCGTCATCCGTTTGAAGGCGTGCTGCATAACATGGAGCGCCGCTATAAAGAAACCGAATCTTCGGCGGTGCGCGAAGATCTGGCGAAGTTCATCAGCAACCGCGCCTGCGCCACCTGCGAAGGCACGCGTCTGCGTCGCGAAGCGCGTCACGTGTACGTTGAAAACACCACGCTGCCGACCATCTCTGACATGAGCATTGGTCATGCGATGGAGTTTTTTCAGAACATGAAGCTCAGCGGTCAGCGGGCACAAATCGCCGAGAAGGTGCTGAAAGAGATTGGCGATCGCCTGCGCTTCCTGGTGAACGTCGGCCTTAACTACCTGTCGATGTCCCGTTCCGCTGAAACGCTCTCCGGCGGTGAAGCGCAGCGTATTCGTCTGGCCAGCCAGATTGGCGCCGGTTTAGTTGGCGTTATGTACGTGCTGGATGAGCCATCAATTGGCCTGCATCAGCGCGATAACGAACGCTTGCTGGAGACGCTGATTCATCTGCGTAACCTCGGCAACACGGTGATCGTGGTTGAGCATGATGAAGATGCGATTCGTGCTGCGGACCATGTGATCGATATCGGTCCCGGCGCGGGCGTGCATGGTGGTCAGGTGGTGGCTGAAGGCACCGTCGATGACATCATGGCGCAGGAAGCGTCGTTGACCGGCCAGTATCTCAGCGGCAAACGCGGTATCCGCGTGCCAGAGCAGCGCGTGCAGGGCGATCCGTCCAAGGTGCTGAAAATCACCGGCGCACGCGGCAACAACCTGAAAGATGTCACGCTGACGCTGCCGGTTGGGCTGTTTACCTGCGTCACCGGCGTATCGGGATCCGGCAAATCCACGCTGATCAACGATACCCTGTTCCCGATCGCTCAGCGCGTGCTCAACGGTGCCACCATCGCCGAGCCAGCGCCTTACCGTGAAGTCAGCGGTATGGATCATTTTGATAAGGTGATCGACATCGATCAAAGCCCGATTGGACGCACACCGCGATCCAACCCGGCCACCTACACCGGCATCTTTACGCCAGTGCGCGAACTGTTTGCTGGCGTGCCGGAAGCGCGTTCACGCGGCTACAATCCGGGCCGCTTCAGCTTTAACGTGCGCGGCGGACGCTGCGAAGCCTGTCAGGGCGATGGCGTGATCAAAGTTGAGATGCACTTCCTGCCGGATATCTATGTGCCGTGCGACCAGTGTAAAGGTAAGCGTTATAACCGTGAAACGCTGGAAGTGAAGTACAAAGGTAAAAGCATTCATGAAGTGCTGGAGATGACCATTGAAGAGGCGCGCGAGTTCTTTGACGCGGTGCCAGCGCTGGCACGTAAGCTGCAAACGCTGATCGATGTGGGCCTCTCTTATATTCGTCTTGGTCAGTCAGCCACTACGTTGTCAGGCGGTGAAGCCCAGCGCGTGAAGCTGGCACGTGAGCTGTCGAAACGCGGCACCGGCCAAACGCTCTATATTCTGGATGAGCCGACCACCGGTCTGCACTTTGCCGATATCCAGCAGCTGCTGGAAGTGCTGCATCAGCTGCGCGACCAGGGCAATACCATCGTAGTGATTGAGCACAATCTCGACGTGATCAAAACCGCTGACTGGATTGTTGATCTGGGTCCGGAAGGCGGCAGCGGCGGCGGCGAGATTCTGGTTTCTGGTACACCGGAAACGGTGGCGGAATGCGAGAAATCACACACTGCTCGCTTCCTGAAACCTCTGTTAACACAATAAATCTTACGGGCCGGCACAAGCTGGCCCGCTTCTCTTCTCTGCCCGTTTCAACGTCATCCTGCAGAATCAGGCAAGATTCAGAGACATTCAGGCATAGGCATACTGCCAATCACTCACTACTCTTAACCTGCCTCTTTCGCGCAGCTTCTTACCGCGCGAAATATTGAGACGATGATGACGTCGTCCCCTTTATTTTTCACATCATTCACGACACGTCGGGAGACACCATGAATATTACGCATGCGTATGCCGCACAGGATGCCAAATCCAAACTAGCGCCTTTTGAATATAAGCCGCGTGAACTGCGCCCTCATGATGTACAGATTGAAGTGTTGTTCTGTGGCGTCTGTCACTCCGATTTACACCAGGCGCGCAACGAGTGGAAAAACACCATTTTCCCTGTGGTGCCAGGTCATGAAATTGTTGGCCGCGTCACGGCGGTGGGTAATCAAACCCATAAATATCAGGTCGGCGATCTGGTCGGCGTTGGCTGTCTGGTCGATTCCTGCCGTAGCTGTCCGAGCTGTCAGGAAGGCCTGGAGCAGTACTGCGAAAACGGCTTTGTTGGCACCTATAACGGCCAGGATCGCGAAACCGGCGATATCACCTACGGCGGTTACTCCACCAGCATCACCGTGACCGAAGACTTTGTGCTGAAAGTGCCGGAGAACCTGGATCTGGCTGGCGTGGCACCGCTGCTGTGCGCGGGCATCACCACCTATTCACCGCTGCGCCACTGGAACGTGGGCCCTGGCCAGAAAGTCGGCATCGTGGGTCTCGGCGGCCTCGGCCACATGGGCGTGAAAATCGCACACGCGATGGGCGCGAAAGTGGTGCTGTTCACCACCTCGCCGTCAAAAGTAGAAGACGGCAAACGCCTGGGCGCGGATGAAGTGGTTATCTCTAAAGATGCCGATCAGATGGCGCAGCACACCAACAGCTTCGATTTCATTCTGAATACCGTGGCAGCGCAGCACGATCTGAACCCGTTCATTAACCTGCTCAAGCGCGACGGCACCATGACGCTGGTCGGCGTACCAGAGCATGACCATCCGGCTCCGCAGGTGGTTAACATGATCTTTAAACGCCGCAGCATCGCCGGTTCTCTGATCGGTGGCATCGCTGAAACGCAGGAGATGCTCGACTTCTGTGGCAAGCACAACATCATTTCTGACATCGAAATGATCAACATGAATCAGATCAATGAAGCCTATGAACGCATGCTGAAAAGCGACGTGAAATACCGCTTCGTGATCGATATCGATTCACTGCGTAAAGAAGCTAACGCGTAAATCGCGACGGCAAGATGATCCAGCGGCCTGCATCTTCAGGCCGCTTTTTTTTGCCCGCGAACAGACGAATTCAGTGGCCTTTGGTTGCCAGTGCCTGCTGCAACGACGCATCCACCAGATAATAAATCTGTGAATCTTTTAGCGTGCCATCAAGAAACAGCGTGCTCCAGTGCGATTTATTAAGCTGCTGGCTGGGAAAAACATCTTCATGCTCTTCGCGCAGCAGGTCGGCCAGCGCAGGCGTCGATTTTAGCGACACCGCCGGGCGATCGTTAACCTGATGAAACATCGCGAACAGCACGCCATCCGCCTGCACCTGCGTGGCCTGCAGCGCCTCATGCTCTTGTTGCTCCGCGCCTGGCTTCGCCATGCAGTAGGAAAGCAGCTCCGATGTGGTCATTGTTATTCTCCTTGCAGCGTGGCGACGATGCGTCGCGATCCGCCATGATTGCGATGTTCGCCCAGCCAGATGCCCTGCCAGGTGCCCAAAAGCAGTTTGCCTTTGCTGACCGGCAGCGTCAGTGAAACGCCGAGTGAAGAAGATTTAATGTGGGCAGGCATATCGTCTGCGCCTTCATAGTCATGCTCATAATCTGCGTTTTCCGGTACCTGACGCAGAAAATGGTTTTCCATATCACTGCGCACGGTGGGATCGCAGTTTTCATTCAACGTCAGGGAAGCGGAGGTGTGCAGCAGCAGCAGATGCAACAGGCCTGTTTTTACCTCGCCTAACGGCAGCTTGCCGACGATCTCATCGGTCACCAGGTGAAAACCGCGCGTTTTGGCACCGAGGGAGAGAGTTTGCTGATACCACATAAAAAAGCTCCTTAACGAAATGGTCCCGTTAAGTGTGCAGCAAATGGCTGAAAGGTAAACCTGTGGCGCGCACAAAGCGAAAAAAAACGGCGGGACGAAGGCCGCCGTAAACTCTCCTACCGCCTGGGAATCTTGCTCAGGCGCGCAGGAGATAAAAACTATCGTGCACCATTACTCGGCCAGCTTATCGGCCAGTGCCTTCACCTTTTGTACGTCATCCCCGGTCACGGCCGCTAGGCGCTCGCCGTAGTTTTTGTCCGCTTTGTAGAAGTAAGCGAGCATCATTTCACGGCTTGCGGCATCGGCACGGCTCAGCGCGCCGCCCAGTGACTGAATTAAGTCACGCTGCGCTTTGGCATCGAATGAACGGAACAGCTCCCCCGCCTGCTTAAAGTTTTGCGTTTTGGCGATTCCCTGCTGTTGGGTCTCACCGCTCAGCGGGCTGTGGCTGTAGCGGGCGCTGGCCACTTCCTCGCGCGGATAAAGACGGCTTGGCTGGTAATTCACGCCCTGATTGTCCTCGATACGGCTGTTCATGGCGCCATCCTGATTACCGTTGCTGACGGCATTGCGCGGACGGTTAACCGGCAGGCTCGTGCCGTTAGCACCCAGGCGATACATCTGCGTATCGGCATAGGAGAACAGGCGGCCCTGCAACAGACGATCTTCTGACGGCTCAATGCCCGGCACCAGATTAGAAGGCGCCATGGCGACTTGCTCGGTTTCATTGAAGAACTGCGTCACGTTGCGGTTGAGTACCATCTGGCCGACACGGGTTTCTGCAATACCTGGCCAGATTTTGGTGGCATCCAGCGGGTTATAGTCGAGCGCGGCGATATCCGCAGGCTTGAGGATTTGCACATAGAGATCCCACTTCGGAAACTCGCCCCTGGCGATGGCGCTGACCAGATCTTCGGTCATATGGCTATATTGGGTACTTTGAATCGCCGCGGCCTGCTGGGGATCGAGATTCTGCTCGCCCTGCAATGATTTCCAGTGAAATTTTACGTAATGCACCTCGTTCTGTGCATTGATAAATTTATAGGCGTGAACGCTGTTGCCATCCATCTGCCGATAGCTGGCGGGCGTGCCCATGTTGGAAAACAGCATGGTCAGCGCATGCGTTGCTTCCGGTACATGCGAGAAGAAATCAAAGGTACGCGCATCGTTATCGAGGTTGGTACGCGGATCGGGTTTGAACGCGTGCACCATATCCGGGAATTTAATCGCATCACGAATAAAGAACACCGGCAGATTATTGCCGACCAGATCCCAGTTGCCCTGCGAGGTGTAAAACTTGGTAGCGAAGCCGCGCGGATCGCGCAGGGTTTCCGGTGAGTGATTGCCGTGTACCACCGATGAGAAGCGAACAAACACCGGCGTGACGGTGCCAGGCTTGAACACCTCGGCGATGGTCAGATCGGACAGATCTTTATCGGCGGTGAACTCACCGTGAGCACCGGTGCCGCGCGCATGCACTACGCGTTCCGGAATCCGCTCGCGATCGAAACGCTGGAGCTTTTGCAGCAGTTGCAAATCCTGCAGCAACACCGCGCCGTCAGTTCCAGCGGTTTGTGAGTGTTGATTGTCACCTACCGGTGCGCCGTTATCGCGGGTTAGCACGGTGGCGTGCGCGGTCAGCGTACTGGTCAGCAGACCGGCAAGACAAAGGGTACGGGTAACTTTTTGAAAAGAGAAACGAAAAGCAGCGTTATTGTTCATTATAATCTTTCTTCAGATAGGTTCAGTGCAGCCATGTCAGTGATACATGGCGGAAGATGATGCGCTGCTGATCCTATGAGAAAGCGATAGAACTTAATTCAAGACTGGTCTCGAAGCGGGGCATGATGGCAGGACAGGCGCCCTGCCATCAGCGAAGGTTACATCACGGCAGCAAAGGCTTTGGCGACCTGATGTACGTTTTTACTGTTGAGGCCTGCCACGCACATGCGGCCGCTGGCGATCAGGTAAACGCCAAACTCCTCGCGCAGACGATCAACCTGCTGCGCGCTCAGTCCGGTGTAGCTGAACATGCCGCGTTGGCGCAGCAGATAGCCAAAGTCTTTGCCCGGCAGCGCGGTGTTGAGCACCGAGACCAGCGTCTGGCGCATTTCGAGAATACGCAGGCGCATCGCCTCAACTTCTGCCAGCCAGCTCGCCTTCAACGCCGGATCGTTCAGCACACAGGAAACCACCTGGGCGCCAAAATTTGGCGGGCTGGAGTAGTTGCGGCGCACGGTCGCCTTCAGCTGGCCGAGCACGCGGCCCGCCTCTTCGGCGCTCTCGCACACCACCGACAAGCCACCGACGCGCTCGCCGTAAAGTGAGAAAATCTTCGAGAAGGAGTTGCTGACCAGCGCCGGTAAACCGGATGCGGCAATGGCACGCATGGCGTAGGCGTCTTCTTCCATGCCCGCGCCGTAACCCTGATAGGCAATATCCAAAAATGGCACCAGCGACTGTGCTTTCAGCACCTCAATGGTTTCATCCCATTGCGCGTTGGTGAGATCGGCACCGGTTGGGTTATGGCAGCAGGGATGCAGCAGCACAATGCTCTGCGGCGGCAGGGTTTTCAGCGCGGCCAGGAAAGCCTCGAATTTCACACCCTGGGTGCTGCTGTCATACCACGGATAGGTATTCACCTCGAAGCCGGCGCCAGAAAAGATCGCCACGTGATTTTCCCAGGTGGGATCGCTGACCCAGACGTTTGACGCCGGAAAGTAACGCTTCAGAAAATCGGCACCGACCTTCAGCGCGCCCGACCCGCCCAGCGTCTGAATCGTGGCCACGCGGCCTTCGGTAATGGCTGCATGATCGGCACCGAACAGCAGCGGCGCGACGGCGTTGCGGTAAGCCGGCAGGCCTTCCATTGGCAGATAAAGTGACGCCACCGCTGGCTGCGCGTTCAGGCGTGCTTCAGCCGCGGCAACCGCCTGCAGCTGAGGAATAATGCCCTGCTCGTCATAATAGAGACCGATGCTCAGGTTTACTTTATCGGCGCGGGGATCCTGTTTGAAGGTTTCCATCAGCGAAAGAATCGGGTCGCCAGCGTAGGCATCGACGTTTTGAAACACGGTGCAGATCTCCTTAATCAGCTAAAAACGGTAACGATATCAGACCGCGTAACGGCCAGGGCGATGGTTCATCGCAATAATCAGGTTGAGGATCAGCGCGCCAGCAATCGACGCCAGCAGCATCGGCCACGAGACCACAAACAGCGATGCCAGCACCACGCAGGTGTCGATGGCCATTTGCAGCTTACCCGCGCGTAAACCGATGCGATCCTGCAGCCACAGCGCCAGAATATTAATGCCGCCGAGGCTCGCTTTGTGGCGGAATAATACTATAAACCCAATCCCCATAATCACGTTACCAAACAGGGTGGCGTAAAAGGGATTCAGCGCAGAAAAATGGATAAACAGCGGATGCAAACGGGTGAAAAGCGACACCATCGCCACCGCGCAAAATGTCTTCAGGGTAAAGGCCTTGCCCATCCGCCGAAACGCCAGCCAGTAAAACGGCAGGTTGATCAGAAAAAAGGCGCTGCCGAACGACAGCGGCGTCACATAACTGATGAGAAACGCAATGCCTGCGGTACTGCCGGTTAAGGCGCCGGCCTGCTTGAGCATCACTACGCCAAAGGAGACCAGCAGCGTGCCAAACAGCAGCGCGAGAAGATCTTCCAGCAGCGTATGCGAGGGTGTTTCAGGTTGAGTAATAGTATCCATGAGCCTGTTTTCACTGAGAATTAGCGCGTTTTCGTTGCAAGAATCGCGCCTGAAAACGCCACGAAAAATCGCCGGCGCAATAACTCAATGATTTCACAGGGCTTAAAATTTGAGAGTTGTGCATGCAGCCTGCATTAATCGCTCAAATCACGCATACTTATCGTCACTGATGCATGTTTTTAGCATGTTACCGCCTGCTGATGCACTATTTTATGGCAGCGTGCACCTTATTGGCGCGTGTTAACCGGTGGGCTCATCATTACGCCGTTCTCTTTCAGGCGATCCAGCACCACGGCGGTTTTAATGTGCGCCACGCTGCGATGCCCCGCGACCAGCTGGCTTATCAGCGCGCTCAGTGAGGCGAGATCGGCAACCGCGACCTTCAGCAGATAATCGGCATCGCCGGTGGTTTTCCAGGCATCGACGATGGCCGACTCCTCCTCCACCATACGGTGAAAGCTGGTGACATATTCGGTGGTGTGGTTAATCAGGCGGACTTCAATCAGGCCAATCATGCTCAGCCCAACCGCATCGGGCGCAAGGCGCGCGTGATAACCCAGAATCAGATTGGCCTGTTCGAGGTTGATACGGCGGCGCGAGCACTGCGACGCGGAAAGGCCAACCAGATCGCTCAGTTCCTGGTTGGTCAGGCGGCCATTGGCCTCCAGCAAGGTCAATATTTTCAGGTCGAAATCGTCGATGTGCGTCATGCGTTTCCCTGCTTAATCAGGCCCATAATGCGCACAGATAACCTCAATTGTTCGCGAGCTGTCCAACACTATTTTCCGATGGCCGCGGGCGAACAATCCGTCAGGTTATTCATCATCGTACTGCGGACCGGCGTAGTTATCGAACCGCGACCACTGGCCGTTGAACGTCAGCCGCACGGTGCCGATCGGGCCGTTACGCTGCTTGCCGAGGATGATCTCCGCGATGCCTTTCATGTCGCTGTTTTCGTGATAAACCTCATCGCGATAGATAAACATGATCAGGTCAGCATCCTGCTCGATAGAGCCCGATTCACGCAGATCGGAGTTGACCGGGCGTTTGTCGGCGCGCTGCTCCAGCGAGCGGTTAAGCTGCGACAGCGCCACCACCGGCACCTGAAGCTCTTTCGCCAGCGCCTTGAGCGAGCGCGAAATTTCAGCAATTTCCAGCGTACGGTTGTCGGACAGCGCTGGCACGCGCATCAGCTGCAGGTAGTCGATCATGATCATGCTCAGGCCGCCATGTTCGCGATAGATACGGCGCGCACGTGAGCGTACTTCGGTGGGCGTCAGGCCGGAAGAGTCATCGATATACATGTTCTTCTTCTCGAGCAGAATACCCATGGTACCGGAGATACGCGCCCAGTCTTCATCGTCCAGCTGGCCGGTACGAATGCGCGTCTGATCGACACGCGACAGCGACGCGAGCATACGCATCATAATCTGCTCCCCGGGCATTTCGAGGCTAAAGATCAGCACCGGTTTTTCCTGCAGCATGGCGGCGTTTTCGCACAGGTTCATGGCGAAGGTGGTTTTACCCATCGACGGACGGGCCGCGACGATAATCAGATCTGAACGCTGCAGGCCAGCGGTCTTCTTGTTCAGATCCTGATAGCCGGTGTCGACGCCGGTCACGCCGTCGTGCGGCGTCTGGAACAAAGATTCGATGCGCGACACCGTGGCTTCGAGAATCTGCTCGATGTTCTTCGGTCCGTCATCTTTATTGGCGCGACTTTCAGCAATTTTAAACACGTTCGATTCTGCAAAATCGAGCAGATCTTCGCTGCTGCGACCCTGCGGATCGTAACCGGCATCGGCGATTTCATTAGCCACTGAAATCATTTCGCGCACCACTGCGCGTTCGCGCACGATGTCAGCATAAGCACTGATGTTCGCTGCACTTGGCGTATTTTTTGACAGCTCGGCCAGATAGGCAAAACCGCCGACCATATCCAGCTGACCCTGGGTTTCCAGTGATTCCGACAGGGTAATCAGGTCAATTGGCTTGCCCGCTTCCAGCAGGCGCTGCATCTCACTGAAGATAAGACGATGGGGTCGGCTGAAGAAGTCATCGGCGACCACGCGTTCAGAAACGTTATCCCAGCGTTCGTTATCCAGCATTAACCCGCCCAACACCGACTGTTCAGCTTCCAAAGAATGCGGCGGCAGCTTCAGGCCTTCAACCTGACGGTCGCGGGTTTCGTTAGGTTTGTTGGTGGGTTTGTTTCCTGCCATAGTAAATGCGATACCGATAAATTGAGGGGACGCGCAATTATACCTTTTTGTCGTCTTGCCGTCCTCCCGACATCTCTGACATTACACAGGAGCGAGGCATGGCAAAGCGTATTCAATTCAGCCAGCACGGCGGACCCAACGTGCTGGAATGGGTCGATGTGGAACCTGGCGATCCCACGGATTTTGAGGTGCAGGTTGAGAATAAAGCGATAGGAATCAACTATATCGATACCTACGTACGCAGCGGACTCTACCCTTCCGCCAGCTTGCCCTCCGGCCTGGGCACCGAAGCAGCAGGAAAAGTCGTTAAGGTAGGCGCTGCTGTCAGCCACTTTAAACCGGGCGATCGCGTGGTCTACGCGCAGGCGCCCATCGGCGCTTACAGTGAAATTCACAATGTGCCGCAGGATCGGCTGGCACACCTGCCAGACGCCATCTCATTTGAACAGGGCGCGGCATCATTTCTCAAAGGGCTGACCGTGCACTATCTGCTGCGTCAGACCTATCACGTTGCGCCAGGCGAAGCCTTCCTGTTTCATGCTGCCGCGGGTGGCGTTGGTCTGATCGCGTGCCAGTGGGCGAAGGCGCTGGGCGCGCATTTGATCGGCACCGTAGGCTCGGCAGAAAAAGCGGCGATTGCGCAGCGCGCCGGTGCCTGGGCTACCATCAACTACCGTGAAGAGAACATTGCAGAGCGGCTAAGCGCGCTGACCGACGGCAAAAAGGTCCGCGTAGTGTACGACTCTGTGGGCAAAGATACCTGGGAAGCGTCGCTGGATTGCCTGCAGCCGCGCGGGCTGATGGTGAGCTTTGGCAACGCCTCCGGCCCGGTTACCGGCATCGATCTGGCGCAGCTGAATAAGAAAGGATCGCTGTATGTGACGCGGCCTTCGCTGTTTGGCTATATTACCAATCGCGCAGAACTCGAACTGGCCAGCAACGAACTGTTTTCAATGATTGCCAGCGGTGCCATCAAGATTGATGTGGCGGAGAAGCAGAAGTTTGCCCTACGCGATGCGCAACAGGCGCATATCGCACTGGAAAACCGAACTACCCAGGGTTCAAGCCTGCTGATTCCCTGATCGTCAGAAATAGAGAGGGCTTCCCGAAGGAAGCCCTTGCTTTCTTATTTTCGTTCTCGCTGGGTGTAGGGTCAGCGGCTATGAATTCAGCAGCACGGATAGTGCCAGAACGCCTCGCTAAAAAACACGCCCTGTACACAATCTTTCCCCACTGCCGTTACGCTTTGTGATCTGTGCTGCAAAATTTCTGGCAATTAAAAGCGCATATAGCGACGGCGCACCAGCACTTTGGGTTTTTTCACCGCGCGATATATCCACGCCACCGCGACCGCCAGCAGCAACCACGGCAGCAGCTTGATCACCATCGCAAACAGTCCACCGACCACCATCAACGCCGTTGCCATGATCAAGGCGGCAATTACACCCACCAGCGAGACGCCGGTGAGCATCAGCATCACAAAGAAGCCAAGTACAAACAGAATTTCCATCGTCATCTCCTGAGCGCGTTAGTTACCTTGTCTTAGCTATTACAAGAAACGTGCCAGTTCTTTTCAAATGTAAATTATTGATTTTAAAGTGATGATAAAAATTACGTCGCGGGATTTTAGCGATATTAACCAGGAAGTGGTGAGATATTAACTAACAGGCCGCCGCAGCGGCCTGACGATTAAACCGCAGCAGGAATTTTATCCGCCACCAATGTCAGCGCGGCTTCCACCACCTGCACATCCGCGCCGGGTTTGTGCGCGTTTTCACTGAGATGACGGCGCCACTGACGCGCACCGGGAATGCCCTGAAACAGGCCAAGCATATGACGCGTAATATGGCCGAGATAAGTGCCCTGCGACAGCTCTTTCTCAATGTAGGGATACATGCTGCGCACCACGGCAATCAAATCGACCGCTGCCTGTGCCTCGCCGAACAGCTCGCTGTCGACCTGCGCCAGAATGCCTGGGTTTTGATAGGCTTCGCGGCCCATCATCACACCATCCAAATGTTGCAAATGCTGCTTTGCCTCATCCAGCGTTTTCACTCCGCCATTAATGGCGAGGGTCAGCTGCGGGAAATCGCGCTTTAGCTGATAAACACGCGGGTAATCCAGCGGAGGGATTTCGCGGTTCTCTTTGGGGCTCAGACCGGAAAGCCACGCCTTGCGCGCATGAATAATAAAGGTATCGCAACCACCTTTATCCGCCACGCGCTCGATAAATTCGCACAGGAAGGCGTAGCTATCGAGTTCATCAATACCGATGCGGGTTTTCACCGTGACCGGAATCGACACCACATCGCGCATCGCCTTGATGCAGTCAGCAACCAGCTGGGCATCGGCCATCAGGCAGGCACCGAAGCGACCATTCTGCACGCGATCGGAAGGACAGCCGACGTTGAGGTTAATTTCATCGTAACCGCGTGCTTCCGCCAGCGCCGCACACTGCGCCAGCGCAGCCGGATCGCTGCCGCCCAGCTGCAAGGCAACCGGATGTTCCTGCTCGCCGAAAGCCAGGTAATCGCCTTTGCCATGAATAATGGCGCCGGTGGTGACCATTTCGGTATAGAGCAGCGTATTGCGCGTTAACTGGCGATGGAAATAACGGCAGTGGCGATCGGTCCAGTCGAGCATGGGCGCGATAGAAAAACGTTGGCTGGGGAATTTTTCGGTCATGAAAAGCGGCGGGTCCGATTGTTAACATGTGCTGATAATGTGCGCGATCATAACATAAAAAACGGGGCCACCCAACGATGGCCCCGCTCTGTCAGTATCATCACGCTATGCACATCAGAAGGTGAAACCGATCTTCGCCATTGCGCCCCAAGTCTTGTCTTCGCCTGCCGAACCGGCCAGATCGAGATGGACACTATTGTTAAATGGCGACAGGCCAAAACCGCCAGTCACGACATTTTTGTCGTTTGATTTCATATCAGCACGGTAACCGCCACGCAGCTGCAGCCAGTCAAACAGGCGATATTCCGCACCCACGCCAGCATACTGACTGTCACCTTCGGTTTTAAATCCTTTGGTCGGCGTCATATCAACATCAAAAGCGGTGGTCAGACGGTCGGTGTGCCATGACACCCCCCCGGTAACCAGCGGACGGATTTGATAGGTATCTTTAAAGCCGTTGACTTCTTTGGTCTCGATATCGCGTGCAATCAGGTTCTGCGCGCTGAGGCCCAGCGTCCAGTTTTCGCCCACGTCGGTGGCAATACCGGCGTCAACGTTGAAACCGGTGTCGTCTTTACGATACTGATTGTTGGTCACGTCATCTTTATCGTAGGTATAAACCGCGGCCTTGTAGTTAAACAGCCAGGACTGCTGAATTTTTGGCGTGACGCCCACAGAAACCGGATGGCCTGCTACGTCAAACTGATGCGCCATGGCGATACCGTAATCGGCTACGATCGCGGCCAGGCCAGTGGCACTGGAAGTCAGACGGTCTTCATCGCCGCGAACGGGAATGCGCTTGCCGTCAGCAATCTGCTGCAAATAATCGATATCACCCTGATTCACATCGGTACTGAGGCTAACGGTGCCATACCCTTTAGCAACAAAGGCGAACGGCAGCGTCTCGTTAGGCACCGTCACTGCCAGCGCGGCACCCGCTTTGCCCTGCGACTTGTTGTTGCGCAGATCGCGCAGCTTGTCCGCCATATCGCCAGCGGCAACCCGCACCTGCGCATTGAGGCGTTGAAGCTCGGCAAGACTTGCCAGGGTAGGTCGTGTGGTGAAACTGGTAGTCGGCAGGCTGTTGATAACGTCCTGATAACGGTCAACGGTATCCACCACGTCATCAATCTTATCAACCATTTTATCTTTATCGCTGATCTGCACACCGGCCGAAGGCAGGATGATGTCAACGTGTGATTCCACCGGCGCTTTGGTCATTAACGCCGGGTTAGCCAGTGCCGCCGTTCCCCAGTTTGATGAGGCAACGCCTGTGCCACCCATGGCATCGTTACGGGCATCGAAATAGTTGCTGGCCGCTAATGTTGTAAACGGAACACAAATTAAGGCATTGAGAAGCGCTACGCGGCAAAACCTGATTTGAGAACCAGAAAATTTTTTCATTGACCTGCTACCACCTGCATAAAAAAGAGAATAAACGGATTTTTTCCTGATGGCATCATGCGCTCAGGACGGTTTTTTATTGCTGTGAATTCAGGGCTATCAGTAGGGTTGTTCGAGTGATTGCTTAATTATCAACCACTTCGATTATTATTGATTAGCTAATCTTCTGTTTGAGCCTGTTTTGCTGGCATTGCGTTAGCTGGCCTGAACATTAGCGTGATCTTTTTAAGCATGCAAATCATAAATTTGGCAGCTACAGCGGTGCTCAGCGGGTTTACTATAAGGGAATCTGTGTAGCCAAATTAACGATTGCAGCGCATCTGACCGTTGATACCATTTATAACCAGAGAATATGGTAAAAAAATGACGGTCTGCCAGGCAGATTCTCTCCGTCGGCTTTAATGCCGTGTTGTGATAACATAACAAGTCATTATTAGCGGAGAACCCACATGAACACCTCGGTAACAGAGCAAATTCTTTCGCAGGCGGAAAAATTGTGCCAACAACGGAGTGTGCGACTGACGCCGCAGCGGCTGGAAGTGTTGCGCCTGATGAGCGAACAAAACGGCGCTATCAGCGCCTATGATCTGCTGGATCAACTACGCATCAGCGAGCCTCAGGCCAAGCCGCCTACTATTTATCGTGCGCTGGATTTTTTACTGGAGCAGGGTTTCATTCACCGTGTGGAATCAACCAACAGCTATCTGGTATGCCATCATTTTGATCATCCGAAGCATACGTCGGTGATGCTGATTTGCGATCGTTGTGCATCAGTCAGCGAGAAGCATGCACACGGCGTGGAAAAGACTATTGAGGAACTGTCTGAAGCGACGGGATTTACGCTGCATCATAGCGTGATTGAAGCGCATGGGCTGTGTACGAACTGTGCGGAAGTGGAATCCTGCGTGCGTCCTGAAGCGTGCGATCACGATCATTCAGTGGTGAGTAAAAAACGCGGAAAGTAGAGAATATTTAGAGGAGAGGCACATCCGTGTGCCAGGGTAGGAGCATCATCCTGAAATGATTGATGGCTTACCAGCGATAATCTTTGTTCTCGCTTTCCCAGGTTGAAACTTCTTTCTCAGCTTCATCCTTCGCATAACCATATTTTTCCTGAATCTTGCCGACCAGCTGATCGCGTTTACCTTCAACGACGGTCATGTCGTCATCGGTCAGCTTGCCCCATTTTTCTTTCATTTTCCCTTTGAACTGTTTCCAGTTACCGCTGGCTTCGTCTTTATTCATAATAGTGCCCTCGACTTAGGTTCTACAGCTGAAAATTAGCGTTTACTTATGCAATAGCTCAAGAAAACGGGATAAAACGCTGCTTAATTGCGTTTCATAAGGTTAATTGTAGCTGAAAGCCGTGAGTTTGCCGTTTGGTTTGTAAAGGAAGGTTTTTTGCGCAGAGTAATGAATAGCTGACTGAAAAAAATGACATTTAATCAGTTAGTTAATATATGCCGCTGAAATATGTCAAAATATTTCAGGAAGGGATCCAGCTGCCTTTTTGCCAGTGTTTGTGCCAGATTAGCCACAGGCTGACACCACGCAATAGCAGGAATACGGTCATCGCCAGCCATAAACCGTGGTTGCCAAGCCAAGGCAATGTGCACAGCGTCAGGCCATAACCGGCAGCAGCGACTGCCATGCTGTTACGCATCTCACGACCGCGCGTCGCCCCGATAAACATCCCGTCCAATAGATAACACCAGACTCCGGCCAGAGGCATAACGACCTGCCAGATAAGATAGTGTCCGGCCAACTCGCGCAGGGATGCCAGTGACGTCAGCATGTTGATAATGGCATTGCCAGCGAGGGCATAAATAACGGCGAAAACCAACGCTACCAGTCCAGCCTGCCGACAGGATGCCTGCCAAACCGCCATCAGTTGTCGGCTATCTCTGGCTCCACACGCTTCGCCGGAATAGGCCTCAACCGCATAGGCAAAGCCATCGAGCGCGTAGGCGGTAAAAGTGATGAACATCAGCAAAATAGCGTTAGTTGCCACGATTTCTGGGCCGAGCCGCGCAGCAAGAATAGTCAGGGAGGCGAAGCAGAGTTGTAGCAGCAGTGAACGCAGCAGGATATCGCGATTCAGGCGTAACAAGCGGCTGATGTCGCCGCGCCAGCCCGCTTTGAGCCATTGCCAGCGCAGACCGCGCAGCCGGGCGACGTGCCAGACCATACCCAGCCCGACCAGAAAGGTAAGATACTCAGCCACGGCCGTCGCCGTTGCGGCTCCCGCCACACCGTAATCCAGCCCGAGCACTAGCCACAGATCCAGCAGGATATTCACCAGATTGCCCACCACCAACAGGATCACCGGCGCACGTGCATATTGCACGCCCAGCAGCCAGCCGAGGATAACCAGATTGGCCAGCATCGCGGGCGCACTCAGCCAGCGGATATGCATAAACAGCGCCGCCTGCTGCTGCACCGCAGGGTCACCGCCGACAATTTGCATGGCAACATGGGTAATCGGCTCGCGCAGCAGGACCAGAATAATGCCGGCAACCAGCGCCATCAGCAACGGCTGTACCAACGCGCGCGCCAGTGCCGGTTTATCACTGGCACCATACGCCTGAGCGGTCAGACCGGTGGTGCTCATCCGCAAAAAGAGCAGCAGCATAAAGACAAAGCTGGTTAGCGTGGTGCCAACCGCAACGCCGCCGAGAAAGATCGGGCTATCGAGATGGCCAATAACGGCGGTATCCACCAAACCCAGCAGCGGCACGGTGATATTAGAGAGGATCATTGGCAGAGCGAGCCGCCAGAGGTTTTTATCAGTTGCGGTAAAAAAGCGCATTGACGTGTTTATCATCCATGGGCGCAGCAGACAAAAAAGCGAAAGGGTAATGAGCGCGCAGATGCGGCCGCATTACTGCATGGCCGCATCATTATGACTGTAATCGCGTTAACGGATTCTGAGAGTCAGAATCAGGACCATTGGCCGTTACGAATAACGCCAACGGCCAGCCCTTCAATCGTGAGCGTTTGTTCTCTCAGATCGATAACGATAGGCTGAAAATCGTTGTTTTCTGGCAGCAGCTGTACGGTGTTGCCCTGTTTCTTCAAACGTTTCACGGTCACTTCATCATCAATGCGCGCCACGACCACCTGGCCATTACGCACATCCTGAGTTTTATGCACGGCTAACAGATCGCCATCCATAATCCCAATATCTTTCATCGACATGCCGGTCACGCGCAGCAGGAAATCCGCGCTTGGCTTGAACAGGTTAGGATCAAGCTGATAACGCCCTTCGATGTGCTCCTGCGCCATAATCGGCTCGCCCGCGGCAACCCGACCAATCAATGGCAGGCCTTCGCTGCTCTCTTCTTCCATCAGCAACCGAATGCCGCGCGAGGCGCCAGAGATAATTTCAATCACGCCTTTACGCGCTAATGCTTTCAAATGCTCTTCAGCCGCATTCGGCGAACGAAACCCAAGCTGGGACGCAATTTCAGCACGCGTTGGTGGCATACCACTTTGATTGATATGGTCGCGAATCAGGTCATAGACCTGCTGCTGCCGTGCTGTTAATGCTTTCATTTCGCCCCCTGGTTGTTTATACAGTCGCTGTGAGTATATACAGGTATATCCTGCTTGCAAACTTATAATTGTGTAAAAAATAGCTATTTAACTAATTTTGGAAAACATTGCGCAAATGAGGCCAAAGCAGCATTACCCAAATAAAAACAGCCAGTAAAATCGTTAGCAGCACGGCCGCGGAACCCATGTCTTTCGCCCGACCTGAAAGCGCATGAAATTCGCTGCCAATACGATCCACTACGGATTCAATGGCGCTATTTAGAATTTCAACAATGATCACCAGCATAACCGACCCAATGAGCAGGACGCGCGTGATGGCATCGACCTCCAGCGAACAGGCGATGGCGATCGCAATCAGACCCGCAACGGCTTCCTGACGAAAAGCCGCTTCGTGTTGCCATGCGGCCTTGATGCCTTTCCATGAATAGCCTGCCGCATTCACGATACGTTTGATTCCGGTAATGTTATTTGCCATGCCGGTGGAACCCTTTTAAATAATTAACGTCAATGTCAGGGTGGCGCACGAATTGCAACACCACAGATCTTCGCTGCGCTTTCTGCTATGCTTGCGGCGCTTTGCTAACAAGAGGCTTCATGTTGTCTATGTCAGGTTGGCGTAACCTTTACTATAAGTTGTTGAACGTACCGCTTTCATTTCTGGTGAAAAGCAAGGCTATTCCTGCCGAGCCTGTGGCTGAATTAGGGTTGGATACATCGCGTCCTATTATGTATGTATTACCCTATGATTCAAAGGCTGACCTGCTGGCATTACGCACGCAGTGTCGCAAGCAGGATCTGCCCGATCCGCTGGAACCGCTGGAAATTGACGGCATGTTGCTACCACGGCACGTCTTTATCTATGACGGCCCGCGCGTTTTCCCCTATTACGCGCCCAGTGTGCAATCCGTTAAAATATTCCATGATTATCTCGACCTGCACCGCAGCAATCCGCACCTTGATGTGCAGATGGTGCCGGTGTCGGTGATGTTTGGCCGTGCGCCAGGCCGGGAAATTCAGGGCGAACCCCGTCCCCATCTGCGCGATCTTAACGGCGTACAGAAATTCTTTGCCGTCTCCTGGCTGGGCCGCGACAGCTTTGTGCGTTTTTCGCCAATGGTCTCGTTACGCCGCATGGCGACCGAGCACGGCACTGACAAGCGCATTGCGCAAAAACTGGCGCGGCTGGCACGCATTCATTTTGCTCGCCAGCGTCATGCGGCAGTGGGTCCAAGCCTGCCTGCCCGTCAGGATCTCTTCAACAAGCTGCTGCAGTCGAAAGCGATAGCCAAAGCGGTTGAAGATGAAGCGCGCAGCAAAAAAGTCTCTCATGAAAAAGCGCAGCAAAATGCCATTGAGCTGATGGAAGAGATTGCCGCTAACTTCTCCTATGAAGCGATTCGGGTAACCGACCGCGTGATGGGCTGGACGTGGAGCAAACTTTATCAGGGCATCAACGTTAACGGCGGCGAACGCGTGCGCCAGCTGGCGCAGGATGGCCATGAAATCGTATATGTGCCCTGCCATCGCAGTCACATGGATTATCTGCTGCTCTCCTATGTGCTTTATCATCAGGGACTGGTGCCGCCGCATATCGCCGCAGGCATCAATCTTAATTTCTGGCCAGCCGGGCCGATTTTCCGTCGCCTGGGCGCTTTCTTTATTCGTCGTACCTTTAAGGGCAATAAGCTCTACGCCACGGTATTCCGTGAATATCTGGGCGAGCTGTTTACCCGCGGCTACTCGGTAGAATATTTTGTCGAGGGCGGACGCTCACGCACCGGCAGATTGCTCGATCCCAAAACCGGCACGCTGGCGATGACCATTCAGGCGATGCTGCGCGGCGGCAACCGCCCTATCACGCTGGTGCCTATCTATATCGGCTATGAGCACGTTATCGAAGTGGGCACCTACGCCAAAGAACTGCGCGGTGCGGCAAAAGAGAAAGAAGGCTTTATGCAGATGCTGCAGGGCCTGCGCAAGCTGCGCAATCTCGGCCAGGGCTACGTGAACTTTGGTGAACCGCTGCCGTTGATCACCTATCTCAACAATCAGGTACCGGAATGGCGCGATTCTATCGATCCGATCGAAGCGCAACGTCCAAGCTGGCTGACGCCAACCGTGAACGATATTGCCCAGAAGGTCATGGTGCGCATCAACAACGCCGGTGCCGCGAATGCGATGAACCTGTGCGTTACCGCGCTGCTGGCGTCGCGTCAGCGCTCACTGACCCGCGAACAGCTGCTTGAACAGCTCGACTGCTATACCCAGCTGTTGCGTAACGTGCCTTACTCAACTGACTCAACCGTGCCGCCGATGACGCCTGACGAGCTGCTGGCCCATGCGCTGAGCATGAATAAGTTTGAGATCGAGCAGGATAACATTGGCGACATCATCATTCTGCCGCGTGAGCAGGCGGTGTTGATGACCTATTACCGCAACAATGTGCATCACATGCTGGTCATGCCTGCGCTGATTGCCGCGATTATTCAGCAGCATCAGCATCTGACGCGCCAGGAACTGCTGCGTCAAATCCAGCTTATCTACCCGATGTTGAAAACCGAGCTTTTCCTGCGCTGGGAACAGGATGAGCTGGCGCCGGTGGTGCAGGATCTCTGCGCTGAAATGGCGCGGCAGGGGCTGATTATTCTGGAAGAGGATGCCATTCGCCTCAGCGCGGGCCGTTTCCGTACCTTACAGCTGCTGGCAGCGGGCGTACGTGAAACCCTGCAGCGTTATGCCATTACGTTCTCAATTCTCAGCGCTAACCCGGCCATTAACCGCGGTTCGCTGGAGAAAGAGAGCCGCACGCTGGCACAGCGCCTGTCGGTGCTGCATGGCATCAACGCGCCGGAGTTCTTTGATAAAGCGGTGTTTTCAACGCTGGTGCTGACGCTGCGTGATGAGGGCTATATCAGCGACAGCGGCGATGCGCAGATTGAACAGACGCATCAGACCTACATGATTCTTGCCGATCTGGTTACCAACGATGTGCGGATGACCATTGAGAATGCTGTGGCCCACAATTAGGCCATGCGGCGACCTGTGACCTTTTGTTGTCACGTGTTGCCATGATGGCTTGCGGTGATCAGCACCCAGCACCCAGCCGCCAATCAGCATGACAAAAAAAGAGCGGGCCGTTTGTGGCCCGCTCTTTTTTTATCGCTGAACAGCGTTAGAACAGATCGATAAACGGCGGCGCATTAAGCGCGATGCCGAGAAAAATCACCAGGCCTACATAATTATTGTTCAGGAAGCCACGGAAGCAGGCGTCGCGCTCGCGAAAGGCAATCAGCCGCTGTTGATAAACAAACAGCGCTGCCGCCGCCAGCAACGACCAGTAAAACCACGCGTTGAGTTGCAGCATCAGTCCAACCACCACCAGCAGTCCCAGCGTCAACAGCTGAAGCAGGCCGATGATCAGCTTGTCGAAACGGCCAAAGAGGATTGCCGTCGATTTAACGCCGATCTTCAGGTCATCGTCACGATCGACCATGGCATATTGCGTATCGTAAGCCACCGTCCACGCCAGATTGGCAAAAAATAGCAGCCAACACACCAGCGGAACCGATTCGCTCACCGCCGCCCATGCCATCGGAATCGACCAGCCAAAGGCCGCCCCCAGCACCACCTGAGGCAGATGGGTATAGCGCTTCATAAACGGATAGATCCACGCCAGCGCCAGTCCACCAAGCGACAACAGAATGGTCATCAGGTTCATGGTTAACACCAGCGCAAACGAGATCAGGCCGAGGATGACAAACAGCCATTTGGCCTCTTTCTCGCTGACCGCACCGCTGGCCAATGGACGCGACTGCGTGCGCTTCACATGGCCATCGATTTTGCGATCGGCATAATCGTTGATCACACAGCCCGCCGCACGCATAAAGAACACACCCAGCACAAACACAATCAGCACCTGCGCCGGCGGCACGGTAACCTGCGCCAGCCAGAGCGCCCATAGCGTCGGCCAGAGCAGCAGCAGTGCGCCAATTGGTTTATCAATACGCATCAGGCGGCAGTACGCCTGCATTTTACTCATCTTTGGCAACGTCTTTTCCAACCTAATCATTTCCCTGTTGATGATCGCCATAAAGCGGCGACGCGGGCAAAAACAGCTCGGTTAACAGCAGCGGCTTACCGGATAAGCGCAGTCGTGAACGTCTTCCCCACAGTCCGTCGACCTGGCCTGGCTCAATAAAATCACGGGTTAAAGTCGACGAGGAGAAAAGATAACGTCCAAGTGGGCGCGTGCCCAGCGTTTGCAGCAACATTTCCGGGCCGCTCAATGTGCTTTCCGGCACCAGTGTGCGGCCAGCCAGCCACGGCTGATTGTCGCCATAGAGGATAATTTCGCGTAACCAGAAGCGCGCATCCGCAGGCAGCATCGCCGCCTCTTCCCCGGCTTCGGCGGCGGTGATAAACCCTTCGCGTACCGGTTGCACGGTGACCTGCTGGCAATGGCGTTCAAAACGACGGGTCATGGAGTCTTCTTCCATCAGCCAGTCAAGCAAAGACGCACTCAGCTCGGGCGAGGAAGAGGGTAACCAGGTTAGCGCACGTAAACGTTGGAGCGCGTGATCCGACATACGGCATCTCCGTAAAAAAGAGGAGACACAGTGTAGCGCAGAGGATGTGACAGAACACGCCACCAGAGAAAAATTGCTGCCGGAGGGGTAAAAAAGGTGCGCCAGAAGCGCACCAACTGTTGCCAACTCAGCAACGCGGGGATGTTATCCCTTGCCTTTCACGCTGCTGACAAAGGTTGCGCGCGCTGAGGAGGAACCAAGACGCTCAGCCTCGTTCATCAGCTTCAGCGCCTTATCGATATCACCCGCTTTGACTGCCTGACGGATGCCGTTGTTAAAATAGCTTTCGGTGTCGTTCAGCATCGGCTCCGCTTTGGCAGCCGGGGCTGGTGCCGGTGCTGGCGTCATCGGCTGGGCGGCGGGCTGCTGGCCTACGCTAACCGGCTTAGGATCGTTATTGCCAAACAGACGGCCAATCATAATGTTGCCGCTGTTCTGCTCGCTTTTCACCTTGAGGTTCAGCGTGCCGGTTGAGGTGTGACGCACGGTGATGTCCGGCACGTCAGGAATAGCGTTATTGGCCCCTTCGGCATAGAGCTTGGCCGGGTTGATCATGGTTGAAGTCTGCGCCAGATCGCGCGTAGTGGTGTAGATCAGCAGGTAGATTTTCTGCTGTCCCGGCACCGGCGTCAGCTTCATGGTGCCTTCCAGGCGGTTACCTGAGGATAATCCCGGCTTCTGGTAGCTGAAATAGCTGCTCGGGAAGAAGGCCGCGGGCTGCATATGATTATCCAGCACCAGCACGTTTGGCGCGTAAACCTCGCGATTCTTCATCAGGCTGGAGAGGTTTACCTCTAACGAGCCCTGATCGGCAGGCAGTTCAATCGCCGCCACGGGTCCGCTGATATCTCCCTGATTCAGGCTCAGCGAAGAGGTGTTCAGCACAATCTCCTGCGAGGCAGGCAGGGAGATCGGCAACCATGAGAGACGTTGTAAGGATGCGGCCGGGATGGCAGGTGCCGTCGCGACGTTAAGCGGGTTTAGGGTGGTGGTAGCGGCGATGCTGGCAGGCAGCAGGCCGTAACTCAGGACTGGAAACAGGCAGAGCGCAAGTAATTGCTTTTTCATTATATTATCCTCAGATCTGGGCCCACCTCCGCGGGCAATGGGAGGTGGGCCAAAAGAGATCGCTAACTCAGGGGTAAAGCGCTTTGCTTACCACCAGGCTTCCATCTGAATACCAAAGGAGACTTCATCGTTGTCGCCGCGGCTGAACGTACGCGCGCTGGTGTCGCTGAAGGCAGTGGCATTCGGCGAGCCGGCAACAAAGTTGTCATTGCCTGCGGTAGAAGAGGAGTAACCCCATTTCTCATCCCATTTCGCATAGGTTGCAAACAGGCGGATAGCCGGACGTGACCAGATGCTGTCGCCAGCCTGCCACTGCTGTGCCAGCGTGACTTTGTACTGGTTGTTGCGATCGCCGGTGCGCTGGCTCTTCACGTTGTCGTAGCCCGCTTCTAACAGCGTGCTCATGATTGGCGTCCATTTGTACATCGGACGAGCACCGATGGTGTACCAGGTGGTGCCGTTGTTGTTGTCGCGGTCGACATCCTGATACATACCGACGTACATCAGGCTCCAGGTATCATTGAAGTCGATGGCGCCGTGGTCAATCACGCGAATCATCGATCCATTGTTATTCTGCGCAGTATTTGGGCGACCGTTACGGTTTTCCGTCATCGCATCAGTGGCGTACTGCACCACAAATTTGTTCAGGCTGGTATCCGCGCCAAAGGTCTGCGTGTGCTCAAGGGTGGCCATCCAGCCGTCGTCCGAAGCGTCCGGATCAGTTTGGCGGAAGCCGTCGGTGTCGTTGGCTTTGCCGTAGTCAAAGCCGAGTTCCAGCGAGCCGCCTGGGTTGGTTTGCATGCCGCCGAGGCGCACGTCAAAAATATCGTTGGCGCGATCTTTGGATTCGCCACGAGTATTACCTGCCATAAAGGAGGATGAACCACCCGCTTCGGTGTTGCGGGTTACAGCAAAAGAGAGCTTACCGAAACCGAGATCGATATCTTCCAGACCGCCGCCAGGACCTGAAACGTCCCAGTAGTAGAAGTCGATCATGTGCACGTCGTGACGTTTGTAGTAGCGTTTACCGGCCCACAGGTTGGCGCCTGGCAAGGCATCAAACAGGTTTTTACCGACCACGTTCATCTGGCGAACAGCAGGCGTGTCAGTTTCAAAATCGTTCTGCTGCGAGACGCCGTAACCGATCATGGTGTCGACGTAGAAACTCTTCTCGCCCTCTTTCCACACTTCCTGTCCAAGCTGGATTTCCGCATAGGTATCGCATTCGTTACCCAGACGGTATTTACTGTTGGCGCCGGTAGCCTGGAAACACTGTTGCTCACCGCCGCTGCCAGTCCAGCCAATGCCGGAACGAGCGTAACCTTTGAAATCCACAGCTCCCGCCTGGGAAGCCATGACCGCTGCGGCCACTGCCACGGCCAGAGGGTATTTGCGCAGCATAATCATCGATGTTCTCCTGTTATATTTAATGATGTGCTTGCATCCACACCCGGCTCTTGATGTAACCGGCGGCAGGCGCGCCCATCTTCACGAAACAGATGGCAGCGTTGCGGCGGCAGGCCGATGGCGTAATGGGCACCTTCTTCTACCAGCACCACATCGTTCTGGCGGTATACCAGGTTCTGACGCAGCGCAGGAATTTGGATATGGATTTGTGTTTCGTGGCCGAGCTGTTCCACCACCTGAACGGTGCCGGAGAGCGTGACGTCAGCGACGTCGCTCGGTTGCAGATGTTCGGGGCGAATGCCGAGTGACATATTGCTACCCGGCAGCACGTCGGTGCTGTCGACCGGCAGCCACACCTGTTGATGATTCGGTAATTCCACCTGCACCTGATCGATGGCGGTTGCCGTCACTTTTACCGGCAGGAAATTCATTTTGGGTGAGCCGATAAACCCGGCCACAAAGCGGTTCGCTGGATAGTGATACAGTTCCAGCGGCTTGCCGACCTGCGCAATATGACCGCCTTCCAGCACCACAATTTTGTCCGCCAGCGTCATCGCTTCGACCTGATCGTGGGTGACGTAAATCATCGTGCGCTGCAGGCGCTTATGCAGACGGGAAATCTCAATACGCATCTGGACACGCAGCGAAGCATCGAGGTTCGATAACGGCTCATCGAGCAGGAAAACCCCCGGCTCTGCCACCAGCGTACGGCCAATCGCCACGCGCTGACGCTGGCCACCGGAGAGCGCCTTCGGCAAACGATCAAGCAGATGGCCGAGCTGCAGCACGTCGGCAACCTGGCTTACACGCTGCTCAATATCGCCCTTAGCCTTACCGGCAAGCTTGAGGCCAAACGACATGTTTTCGGCCACGTTCAGATGGGGATAAAGCGCATAGGACTGAAACACCATGCCGACGCCACGGCCAGCCGGAGGCACCTCGTTCATCCGCCGATCGCCGATCAGTAACTCGCCCGAGGTAATCTCTTCCAGCCCGGCAATCATGCGTAACAGCGTTGACTTGCCGCAGCCTGATGGCCCGACAAACACCACGAATTCGCCCTCAGCGATGGTCAGATTGATATCCCGAGACACCACAACATCGCCCCAGGTTTTGGTGACATCCTTCAGCACCACGCTTGCCATCCCGCTTCCTCTTGTTCAGCGCTTATTCAATGGCAGGCAGTCTGTGGCAAAGCGGCAGCTTCCAACTCCTCCGCCCTGCTTTTTTTTACGGGGGAGGAGACGGGAGGATGAGCCGCGCAGAAAAAGGGTGACGCACGGGGCCAGCGGCAGAATTTCGTGATCGACAAGGCAAAAAAAGGGGGAGTTTTGTGTGCGCTGGCAGGCAAAAACAGGGGGATTAGCTGCGGCGATCACACTTCTGCCACGCAGGGCGTAGAGGCGGGGATGATGAGCCCGCATGGCGTTCTGTGCAGACTGCCTGCGTTACGACAACCGCTCACACTTAGAGGAAAGGGATATGTCAAAGTTCAAATTTGCTTGCCATGCTGTTATCGCCGTTGCGGTTTCCGCCGCGCTGATGCCCGCTGCTGCGCTGGCGAAAATCGAAGAAGGCAAGCTGGTCATCTGGATCAACGGCGATAAAGGCTATAACGGCCTGGCCGAAGTCGGTAAGCAGTTTGAGAAGGACACCGGCATCAAAGTCACCGTGGAGCATCCTGATAAGCTGGAAGAGAAATATCCTCAGGTAGCGGCAACCGGCGACGGCCCGGACATCATTCTCTGGGCACATGACCGCTTTGGCGGCTATGCGCAGTCGGGCTTGCTGGCAGAAGTGACGCCGGACAAAGCGTTTCAGGACAAACTCTATCCCTTCACGTGGGACGCGGTGCGTTTCAACGGCAAGCTGATTGGTTACCCGATTGCCGCCGAGGCGCTGTCGCTGATTTACAACAAAGATTTGCTGCCGAACCCGCCAAAAACCTGGGAAGAGATCCCAGCGCTGGACAAACAGATGCGCGCCAAAGGCAAGAGCGCCATTATGTTTAACCTGCAGGAACCCTACTTCACCTGGCCGATTACCGCAGCCGATGGCGGCTACGCCTTCAAAAAACAGGCTGACGGCAGCTATAACCTCAAAGATGTTGGCGTCGCCAATGCGGGTTCTCAGGCGGGCCTGCAATTCCTGGTCGA